>LAEA01000018.1 GCA_000961745.1 Rhodospirillaceae bacterium BRH_c57
GTGGGAGGTCGGCGTGGCCGGCGGGGCCGGCTGGCTGCCCGACTACCCGGCGGCGGAGCAGAACCACGTCCGGGGCCTCGCCCTGCCCTTCATCCGCTACCGTGGGGACTTTTTGCGTTCCGACGAAAAGGGCCTGCTGCGCGGCCGCTTCATCCACACACCCGACGTCGAAGTCGATATCAGCCTGAACGGTTCCTTCCCGACAACATCGGAGGAGAACCGCGCCCGCGCCGGGATGCCGGACCTCGACTGGCTGGGCGAGATCGGCCCACGCGTCGAGTGGACCCTGGCCCGCGCCGCCCGCGACGTCGCCCGCATCCAGCTCGACATCCCGGTGCGGACGGTGTGGTCGACCAACTTCAAAGACCGTTTCGACTACCGCGGCGTCCTCTTTCAGCCCGAACTGGCCTACCGCCACGACGATTTCCTGACCTCCGGCGTGCGGGTGAAGGCCGGGATCGCGCCGACCTTCGCCAGCGAAGAGCTTATGGACATGTTCTATGGCGTCGATACGCCCTACGTGACCGCCACGCGGGCGGCCTATGACGCCGAGGCCGGCTACCTCGGCACGCGCCTGCAACTGACTGCGGCGCGTGCACTGACGCCATGGGTGGCCGTGCATGGCCTGCTGGAGGCCCGGTTCCACCAGGGCGCCACCAACAGCGACAGCCCGCTCTTCCGCGACGACACCAACTTTGCCGCCGGGATCGGACTGACTTTCACCATGGCCAAATCGCGCACCACCGTACCGCGCCAATGATGACGTCGAAAGTGCCCTGGTGAAGGGCTTCGATGCGGAAAACCAGGGCATCTTCCACTCTCTCGGGACCGACGCCCTGTGCTGAACGAAAGATGGAACTGGTTACCAACTCCGATTACAACAGCCGTTCGCACGATGGCGAACGGATCCGGCCGGTGGCTGCGGGGGAACGGCAGGGGGGCGAGATGGGCCTGGATGCACGAACACTGATGCTGCTTATCGCGGCCTTGTTCACGCTCGCTACTTTCTCGCTCGGACTTCTGTGGCGCATGCACAGGCATCTGCCGGGCGTTGTCGAATGGACGGCGGGCCTGGGGCTGCTCGCAGTCGGCACGAGCCTGCTCTATGGGCGCGAAACCATTCCTGATGTCCTGTCCATCGCGGTCGGCAACACCGTGGTCAGCGCCGGCATCGGCATGATCGCCATCGGCAATCAGAAGTACACAGGCCACGCGCCGACATGGCGAACCATTGCCCTGGTCCTCCTGGCGCTGTTTGCCAGCCTGATGGTCTTGTACGACAGCCCGGACCAATTCCAGGCCCGTGTCGTTATCGGTTCACTAAGCCTCGGCATCCTGTCGGCGTTGGCGGCTTGGGCGCTGGCCCGCGCGCCGCGTGAGGCCCCCCGGCATGCCGCTGTTGCGCAGATGGCGCTGGCCGCGACCTTCGCCGTCAATACCTGTATCAGCCTGGCCCGCATCGCTGGAGAACTCCTGTGGCTGCCGGGTGAGGATCGGACCATGTGGGCGGGGACGTTGACGACGGCCTACTACCTATGGACCACGCTGATTGCGTTCAGCCTGGCATCGGGCATTCCGATCATGGTGACCGAACGCCTGCGCAACCAGTTGCGGCGCAAGGTCCTCGACCTGGACGCCGCCCGTAAGGCGGCCGAAGCCGCCCTGAGCGAGCACCGCAACTTCCTGTCGATGATTTCCCACGAGTTCCGCACGCCTCTGGGCATCATCAACGCCGCTGGCGAGATGATTGCCTGCAACCTCCCGCCAGAGGACCGGGAATCGGCGAACGATGTGGCTCGCATCCGCCGCGCCACCCGGCGACTGTCGAATCTGGTCGAGGGCTGCTTGACCGACGAATGGCTGACCACCGCCAGCCAATCCCTCCGCGCCCGGCCCCTTGACCTGAAAAGCATCCTTGCCGATCTGGCATCGGAATACGACGTGACGCTGCGATGGCAGGTGGGCGGCTCGACTCTGCTCGATGCCGACCCTTACCTGTTGCCCATCGCGCTGTCCTGCACCATCGACAACGCCTGCAAGTACGGGCGGACCCGTGCCGGTGTCACTATTGAGGCCAGGGCGCGCCTGCTGCCAGCGACAGGCGGGCGCGTGGTAAGTCACTTCGTGATTGATGTGCACGACGACGGCCCCGGCATTCCGTCCGATGAACGGCCGCGCGTGTTTGAAAAGTACTATCGCGCCGCCCATGGGCTGCACCGGCCCGGCACCGGCCTGGGGCTATTCCTCGCCCGGCGCATCCTTGATCTTCACGGCGGCACCATCGGCATCCTCGACCCGGTGCCGGAGGATCTCCCGCCCGGCCGCAACCGTGGCTGCGTCGTCCGCATAACACTGCCGCACGACGGTGGAAAACAAGCCGAGAAGACGGAGGAATGGGAAACGACGGAGATGGACCCGGCACAATGACAACCCCGTCCCCCACCTCTTGCGACCCAACCATCAAGGTTATCCTGGTCGATGACGAAGAGGATTTCCGCGATCCCGTCGCCCGCTTCCTACGCAAGCGCGGCATAACGGTCCTGGACGTCGGCTCGGTGGAGGATCTGACTGCCGCACTCCCCACCTTCCAGCCCGACATCATCGTCCTGGACATCAACCTTCCCGGCGAGAACGGCCTGGATGCGGTGGAGCGGCTGCGCGGCACCTCTACCGCCGGCATCATCATGGCGACGGCACGCCGGGGCGTGGATGACCGCATCCAAGGCCTGAGCCTGGGAGCCGACAGCTACCTGGAAAAACCCCTCGACGTGCGGGAACTGGAGGCGGTGATCCGCAGCCTGTGGGGACGCCTCGCCCCCCGCGCCCCCTCGGACCCCGATACTGTCTGGCAGTTCTCGCCCGAAGACTGGACCCTGACCGCGCCCGATGGCCTGAGCGTCCGGTTGTCCACAGCCGAATACAACATGGTCACGCTGCTCGCCCGCGAGCCCGGCGTCGCCGTATCCCGCGATATCCTGTTCCAGGCCCTGGGAAAGACCGCCAGCGGGCCGGAGGATCGCAGCCTGGATGTGCTGGTATCCCGGCTACGCCACAAGTTCACCGCCTCGGAGCACACCCTGCCCCTGAAGGCGGTCCGCTGGGTTGGCTATGTCCTCCCCGAAATTCAAGTACGGGGCGCCCTCAAGGACATCTTCGTTCCCTGAATCGCATCGAACGCAAACTAATGTAACAAATGCGACCTTGCCCGTTCAGCCCCAGGTCCCCTCTAACTGTCAGCAGTGACTGAGACAAAGGGGTGGGGGCGTCCCAGGTCATATGCTGGCGCCATTCCCCATGCGGCAGGAGTGGACGAGATGGCAACGACTGGCACCCGCACCCCCAGGCTGGCGTCCCTGATGGAACTGGAACCCCGCCTGATGTTCGACGGTGCCGCCGTGGCAACCGTGGTCGAGGCGGCGGCGGAAACGGGCACCAGCCCCCCCGTTCAAGACCCGGCGCAAGACGCCTCGGAAGACGCCTCCACGCCCCAAGACGGCGCCGCCACCAGGACCGCCGACAACAGCCCGTCGGTGGTCGAGGCCCTTCTCGCTCTTGGCGTTCCCGCCGCCGACCAGGAAACGCCCCGCCAAGTGGTCATCATTGACGGCGGCGTGAGCGACAAGGACGGCATCCTCGCCGCCGTCCCCAGCGGAGCTGACGTCTACATCCTGCCCACCGGCACCGATGGCGTCGCCATGATCGCCAAAATCCTGGCGCAGTACGATGACCTGGACGCCGTGCACGTGGTGTCCCACGGCAAGGACGGCGGCGTCATGCTGGGCACGGCCACCCTGGACGCCGACAGCGCCGCCTCCCACGCCGAGGCCCTTGCCCGCTGGGGCACCGCCCTGTCGGAAACCGGCGACATCCTGCTGTACGGCTGCGCCACCGGGTCCGGCGCCGAGGGCCTGACCTTCCTCCAGACCCTGGCCGACCTGACCGGCGCCGACGTCGCCGCGTCCGAGGACTCCACCGGCGCCGCCGGGCGGGGCGGCGACTGGGTTCTGGAACGCTCCACCGGCGCCATCGAGGCCGACGCCATCGAGGCCACCGATTTCTCCGGCCTGCTGGTGACAACGCCCGTCGAAGGCCGGTCCGATTTCGGCACCCGGTATAATTTGGACTCTAGCAGCAATCCCTTTTCTGGACATTTTACCAGCGAGAACATCAACAACCTCGGCTGGATCGCTGAACTGACCCCCGTAGCGGGCCACAAAGGCGCCCTTTTCGTGGATGACGGCGGCAACCTTGCTTGGGAAGGGAATGAATCCGCTCTCGGCGCGAAGGACGCTGTAATCGGCGCCATGACCTTGAGAACGGCCAGTGGCAACGACATCGACCTGCTTCAGGTGTCGTTCGATACCACCCTTTCCGGTTCCGTCGTCATCACCGGCTACCGGGACGGATCGGCCGTCAGCGGGTACTCCACAACGGTGAATATTCCCTTTGGTGGCGCGGTCGCCACGCTCGGCTGGGAAAACGTGGACGAGGTCCGCTTCTCCCTGACGCATCCCGGCTCCTATTCAGGACTCGTCTTCTTCATCTCGGAGATTTACACCGGTCCCGTGCCCACCCTGACTGGCAGCCTTCCGGATGCGGCCAACGCCCTGGTGGAAGGCGCGGACAATGCGCTGAATCTGGCGCCCCTCAGCTTCTCCCACGATGGCACGACAACCACCAACCTGACGATCAAGGTCAACGGCGGCACCGCGACAGCCACCAGCAGCGGCAACGTCACCGTCACCGGGTCCGGCACCAATTCCTTGACCCTGAGCGGTTCGGCGGCCGACATCGACGCGTGGCTGAACGGGTCCTCGAACATCACCTATAATTCGGGAGCCCTGTCCGGGGCCAACGCGCTGGAGGTGTCGTTCTCCACCATCTACGAAGGCGTCAAGATTCCCCTCGGCACCAGGACGGTGGACGTGGTCGAGGTTGACCAGCCGGCACGGTTCAAGGCCCTGCCGGACTCCTTCCCCGGCCGGGTCAATATCGCCAAGACCCTGGACTTCAGCACCGCCGACCTGATCGACGCGGACAGCGACAGTGCGGCTTTCCAGATGACCCTGTCCGTGGACTCCGGGACGCTGGACTTCAGCGGCACGATATCGGGCGTGACCGTCACGGGGGCCGGCACGGATACGTTGGTCATCTCGGGAACGCCCAGCAGGGTGGAGTCCTGGCTGAACAACGCCACCCGCATCACCTACACCGGCGCCGTCGAAGGCACAGCCGTTCTGACCATTCGCGGCACCGACACCGACACCGGCCCCTACGATATCGGCACGGTGGATATCGACGTCGCCCCGGTCAACACCGCACCGACGGTGAGCGGCATCCCCTCCGTCATCACCCTGACGGAAGACATACCGGGCACGCTGGATCTGTCCGGCCTGACCATCAGCGACGCGGATTCCTCTGGCCCCTTCACCATCAGAATAGATGCCACGCTGTTGAGGATCAGCGCGGCCTCGGCGGACGGCGTCACCGCCACACTGACCGGAACCCGCTGGCTGGAACTGACCGGAACAGTCTCCGCCCTCGCCGCTTATCTGGGTGATCCAAACCGGCTGACCCTCACCTCCCAGGCCAACGCCAGCGGCACGAACTATACGACCATTATCGTCAAGGTCGATGATGGCGACGACAACATCGTTACCAACACCATCCAGGCCGACATCACGCCCGTTGAAGATCCATCGTCCCTGGCGGGGGACATTGGCTCCCTGAGGGCCACCGAGGACCAGGCCACCAACAAGTTCGACCTCCGCCCCCTGACGCTCATCGACCCCGACCCAGAAGTACAGACCCTGATCCTCACGGTGGCGCACGGTACGCTTACCATGCAGGCCTGGACCGGCATTACCATCACCGGCGACGGCACCAACCAGTTGACGATCACGGGTCTTGTGTCCGCGCTCAACAACAACTTCCTGCAACGGACGAACTACTATTTCAACTACACCCCGGACGCCAACCTGTCCGGCACCGCTGCCGACACCCTGACCATCTCCGGTCCCGGCACCTCGGGCGGCGACGACGTCGTCCTGAAGAGCATCGCCATCGACATTACGGGCGTCAACGACGCCCCCACCCTGACCGGCACTGTGGGTCCGTTCACCGTAACGGAGAACCAAGCCACACCTCTGGACCTGTCCGGCGCGGTGCTGGCAGACGTCGATTCCCCCGGCCCCAACTTCAAGCTGACTCTCAGCACCCTGATGGGCGGCTTTCTGTTCGCCACGTCGGGCGACGGGGTCACTGTCACCGGGTCCGGCACCACGGCCCTGGTCCTGACCGGTCGCGTCACCGACATCTCTGCGTGGATGACGTCCGGCACTCCCATCTCCTTCCAGGGACTTCCCAACGTTTCGGGCGCGTCGAAGGACATGATTCGGTTCCTGGGCAACGACGGGGACGGCGCCAGTTTGACCTTCAAAACCGTTTTCGTGAACATCGACCCCAGCGGTGGGGGCACCATTCCCACTCTGACCGACGGCCCGGCATCGCTGACGGCGACCGAGGAGACACCCGCGACCTATAATCTGTCCGCCTTGACCCTGACCAATAGCGGCGCCGCGCCGGGTGCCACCATGACCCTGGAACTTTCAGTCGGGCACGGCACCCTGGTCGTCCCCGGCACCGCCGGGTCGGGGACGAACACTCTGACGATCACCGGCACCTTCACCGAAATCACGGCATGGCTGGCCTCAGCTACGGCCATCACCTACACCCCGGACGTCGATGTCGCCGGCAACAAGGCCGATGCCATCACGATCAGGATTTCCGATGGGGGAGCGGCCGACCATACGACGATCAAGGCGATTTCCATCAACATCACCAACGTCAACGACGCGCCAACCGCAACCGGATTCCCCACCACGGTCACGGCGACCACGAATTCGGCAATGGCACTTGACCTCTCGAACCTGAAGTTCAACGACCCCGATGCCGGACTCATTGCCGCCACCCCGTGGAAGATCAAGGCCGTCCTGAGTGTGACGAGCGGCACGCTGAACTATACCGGCACCCTCCCTTCGGGCTTTATCGCCACCGGCGCGGGAAGCACCTCCCTGAGCCTCACCGGGCCAATTGAACAGGTTGAGGCGTTCCTGAACAGTGGACGGGTCACCTATACGCGTCCCGCGGACGCGAGTGGTCCCGGCATCGACACCCTGTCGCTGGTCGTCAACGACACCGTTGGCAGCGGCGACATTGCCGCCGGCAGTGCCACCATCAACGCCCAGCCACCGAACGACGCACCGACCCTGACCGGCCTGCCCGCCTCCGTCACCGGAGACGAGGACGCCGCCTTTGCGGTTGATCTGTCCGCCGCCACCCTCGGTGACGTGGACTCCCCCGACGCCGACTTCGTGCTCACCCTGGCGGTAAACGCCGGCACCCTGGCGGCAACCTCGGCGGGCGGCGTTACCGTGGCCGGCACCGGGACCGGCACGCTGACCCTGACCGGCACCGTGACGGCCATCGGGACCTACCTGGGCACTGCCTCGGCCATCACCTATACCGGCGCGGCGAACGCCTACGGCACCGCCGCCGCGACCCTGACCGTCACCGCCAACGATGGCGACGGCAACAGCAACGTTGCACTCGGCACGGTCCAGATCGACCTGACCCAGGTCAACGACCCCGCCGGAGCCACGAGCCTGCCGACCAGCGTGACGGCGACCGAAGACGTCAATACCGGCCTCAACCTTTCCGGCGTTGTTCTCAGCACCATCGATCCCGTGGACGGGGACCACACGCTGGTCCTGTCGGTCGATGTGGGCACGCTCACCGCCACCGCCTCGGCCGGTGTCACCGTCACGGGCTCGGGCACTGGAACACTGACGCTCCTCGGGGGCCGCGACGTCCTCCAGACCTGGCTGGCCGTCAACGGCAACGTCTCTTATCAGGGGACCGAGAACCTGGCCGGCAACGGCGCCGCGACCCTCACCCTGAAGGCCGACGACATGGACGGCGGCGGCGAGGTGACGCTCGGCACCGTCGCCATCAACATCACGCCGGTCAACGACGCTCCGACCGGTAGCGGCCTGCCCACCTCCGTCGTCGGCACCGAAGGACAGGCCAGAACCATCGACCTGTCCGGCCTGAGCATCGCGGACATCGACTCCCCCGACGCCGACTTCGTCCTCACCCTGAGCACCGACTACGGCACGTTGGCCGCGACCACCGGCCACGGCGTGACGGTGTCGGGCTCCGGCGGCACCACCTTGGGGTTGACCGGCACGGTGGCCGACATCAACGCCTTTTTGGACCGCGCGGACGCCATCAGCCTCACCACGGCGGCCGGGACCACCGGAACCGGCCTGGGCACCCTGACAGTGACGGCCAACGACCAGGACGGCAGCGGCGCTGTTACCCTGGGCACCGTCGCCATCGACGTCAGCCCGCCCAACAACGCCCCGACCGCCAGCGGCCTGCCGGTCGTCGCCACCGCGACCGAGGATGTGGCCAGCGTTATCGACCTGTCCGGCCTGACCCTGTCCGATGCGGACTCCCCGGACGCCGACTTCATGCTCACCCTGGCCGCCGACGCCGGCACCCTGAGCGCCACCAGCGGCAGCGGCGTCACCATCGGCGGCAACGGCTCGGGCGCCCTGACGCTGACCGGCACCACAGCCGCCATCAACGCCTTCCTCGACGGCGCCAACGCCGTGACATACACCGGCGCCGCCAATGCCTTCGGCACCGGCGCGGCAACCCTGACCGTGACCGCCAACGACCAGGACGGCAACAGCAACGTGGCTCTGGGCACGGTGCGCGTGGACATCGCCGCCATCAACGACGCCCCGACGGCCACCGGCCTGCCCGCCCGCGCCACGGTGACGGAGGACGTTGCGACCGCCGTCGATCTGTCGGGCCTCACGCTGTCAGACGTGGACGCGGCGGACGACGACTTCAAGCTGGTCCTGTCCGTCACCGCCGGCAGTTTGGCGGCGACCTCGGCCAGCGGCGTCGTCGTCTCCGGCTCGGACACCGCCACCCTGACCCTGAGCGGCTCCATGGCGGCGGTGCAGGCGTGGCTGGGTACCTCCAGCCGCGTGACCTACACCGGCGCGGCCGACGCCAATGGCACGGGCGCGGCCACCCTGAACGTCACCGCCGACGACCTGGACGGAAGCGGCGCGGTTGCCTTGGGCTCCGTCGCCCTCGACATCACGCCAGTCAACGACGCGCCCCGTTTGACCGATTTGCCGCCAAAGGCGACGGTATACAAAGACGAAACCGGGAAGATCGCCTTCGGCAGCGTGCGCCTGATCGACGTTGACGACGCGTCCGAAACCCTGACCGTGGCCCTGACGGTGGATATCGGAAAACTCTCCGCCGCGTCCGCAGGCGGCGTGACCGTGGCCGGAACAGGCTCCGACACACTGCTCCTGATGGGCACGGCCAGCGCCATCGAAACCTTTTTGAGGGGTTCGCAGGTTTCGTTCACCCCGCCCCCCACCGCCACCGAGGCAACTCTCAGCGTGCAAGCCAAGGACGGCCAAGGCGCCACGGCAACCGACGCCATGGACATCAAGGTCGAGGTTCGTCCGCCGCCGCCACCCCCACCTCCGCCGCCACCACCTCCACCGCCGCCGGGCGACGGCGGGCCCGATGGTTTGCCGCAGCCGCCCCAGCCACCACCTCCGGGCGATGGTGACGGCGGCGGCGACAGCGGGGATCACCCCCCGCCCGAAGGTCCGCTGCCGGGCGAAGACGGGGGCGACACCCAATCCGGGGGCGACGCTCCGACGCCGCCCCAACAGTCCCTGGGCGACGACACCAGCACCGCTGAACCCCGGCCCGACGCTCCGCCGCAGCCCGCCTTGAGCGGCCCCCTATCCACCGACACGCCGGTTTCCCTGGCGTTCCAGGGGGCTTTTGCCGGGGGCGGCACGGGCGAAGTGGCCTCGGCCATCCTCGGGCGCCTGGGCTCGGTCAGCGCCATCGAGGCCTCTGGAACGCCGGTCGGTCAGGGCATCCGCCTTCAGTCACAATCCCCGTCCCAGGGAACGGCGGGCGGACTGGGCACACCCCCGCCGACCGAGCGACCCGGCGGCATCCTCGGCGGTGCCTTCGGCGGCCTGGGCGTCCTCGGACGAACGGACGGCATGAGCGGCACGGCCGGTCTGGCCGACATGGGTGGTCTGGGCGGACTGGATGGTCTGGACGACATCGAGGCGCCAGACTTCGACGGCCAGACCTTCGGTGCCGTGGGAGCCGCCCCCCCAGCCGAGAACGCCGCCCTTGCGGACGCCGGAGAAGCCACGGGCAGGGACGGCCATCGGGGCCTGAGGTGGCAGATGACCGCTGCCCGCAGCGCCACCGGCGAACCCGTCGCCGCCCTGGTCCTGGCCCTGGAGTCCTTGGCCGACAGCCGGAGCGCCTGACCGCGCCCTCGCCACTCCACCGAAGCATCCCTGACGCCCGAGGGGCGCCACTGAACAGATCCACGCCCGAGGGGCGACACAGAACAGATCCGCGCCCGAGGGGCGCCACAGAAAACAGGAAAACAAACCGTGTTGACCAGCCTGCCCGGACGATCCGGGATTTTCCGCCGCGCCGTGGCCCTTCCCGCCGTCGCGCTTATGGTGTCCGCCTGCTCCGTCACGCCGGTGCCCTTGACGCCTGGAGAAACCGCGCTGCGCGTCGCCCAGGACATGACGGCCATGTACGCCGACCAGGAACCGGTCAGCGGCCCGATCACCCTGGAGGAAGCCTCCGCGCGGGCGCTGAAGTACAACCTCGACCATCGTCTCAAGCTGATGGAAGAGGCCGTCGCCCTGTCGGACCTCGACCTGTCGCACTACGACCTGCTGCCCCGCATGACCGCCGAGGCCGGCTACAGCGCCCGCAGCAACACCCAGGGCACCCTGGTTTCGCCCGGCAACACGCAGTCGGTCAGCACCGAGCGCGTGCACAACACGGCCGACCTGGAGATGACCTGGAACGTCCTGGACTTCGGCGTCAGCTACATCCGTGCCCACCAGAAGGCCGACATGGCCCTGATGGCCGAAGAGCGCCGCCGCCAGGTGGTCCACAACATCCTCAAGGACGTGCGCGCGAGTTTCTGGCGCGTCGCCGCCGCCGAGCGCAGCCTGCCCGCCTTGAGCGCGCTGTCCGAGAATGTTGGCGAGGCCCTCAAGAATTCCGAACGTCTGGTCGCCGAGGGGCTGGGCAACAAGGTCGAACACCTGACCTATCAGCGCGCCCTTCTCGACACGCTGGCGCAGTTGGACGCCACCCGCCGCGACCTGATGACCGCCCGCCAGAATCTGGCGGCGCTGATGAACATCCGGCCCGGCACGCCCTATACCCTGGCCGTCGAGGGCACCGACTTCGACGCTCCGCCCGCCTTCCCGCTGACCGTCGAACAGGCCGAGCTTGTCGCCCTGCACCAGCGGGCCGAGCTGCGCGGCGAAACCTATCAGACCCGAATCTACGCCCGCGAGTCCAAGGTCGGCATCCTGAAGATGCTGCCGGGCCTGAACTTCTTCGCCGGGGTGCACTCCGACGACGACCGTTACCTCATCAACTCGGACTGGGCCAGCCTGGGGACGAGCCTGACCTGGAACCTGCTCAACGTCGCCAGCCTGCCGGCCACCCTGGATGCCGCCGAGCGTAAGGTGCAGCTTTCCGAGGTCCGCCGCATGGCGTTGAGCATGGCGGTGGTCAGCCAGGTCCACGTCGCCACCCTGCGCAACGCCTCGGCCGTCCACCAGTTCAAGTTGGCCCAGCGCCGCCGCGTGGTCGAGGACGGCATCGGTGATGCCTCGCGCGCCGCCCGACAGGCCCGCCGGGGCAGCGAACTGGACGCCATCCGCGACGAGGTCCTGGCCGTGCAGGCACGCCTGCGCCAGGATCTGGCCTATGCCGACGTCCAGGACGCCTACGGCGCCCTCTTTGCCACCATCGGTGCCGACCCTCTGCCGTCGCGGGCGGCCGACCCGCGCTCCCTGGACGGCGCGAAGGACGCCCTGAGCCAGACCTTCGAACGCTGGCGCTCCGGCACCCTGCCCGAGGTGCGGGCGACAAAGTCTTGATCGCGGAGGCGCCATGAGCATGTCCTGGCTCCCCGCCCTGGTGCTTACGGTCGCCCTGGTCATCGGCGGCCTGTCGCCCGCCGCCCTGGCCACGGACATCAGGGAGGCGGGCGACGACATGGCGGTGCGCGGACGGATGGTGGCGCCCGGCCGCGCCGTCCTTTCGGCCCAGGTGAGCGCGCCCATTCGGTCGGTGACGCGGCGGGTGGGGGAGACCTTCCGCCAGGGCGACACCCTGGTCGCCTTCGACTGCCGCCGCATCGAGGCGCAGGTTGCCGCCGCACGGGCCGTGGTCGCCGCCGCCGAAACCTCCCTGGCCTCGTTGCGCCGCATGTATTCCCTCAAGTCGGTCGGCGAGGCCGACGTTGAACTGGCCGAAGCGGAGGTGCGCAAGACCCGCGCCGAACTGGCGATGCAGACCGTTGACGCAAGTTATTGCACGGTCGCGGCTCCCTTCGACGGCCGCGTGGTGGCCCGCATGGTGGCGCCCCATGAAAGCGTTGCGGCGGGGAGCGAATTGCTCGCCATCGTCGATGAGGGAGACATGGAGGTGGAGGTCCTGGTGCCATCAGCCTGGCTGCGCTTCGTCACCGTCGGCCTGCCCTTTTCCATCGCCATGGATGCCACCGGCCTGCGCTACGCGGCGGAGGTCACGCGTCTGGGCGGGGAGATCGATCCGGTCAGCCAGTCGGTCCAGGTGTTCGGCCGCCTGACGGAGGCCGCCGACGGTGTTCTGACCGGCATGAGCGGCCGCGTGACCTTCGACCCTGCGGCGGCGCAGCCGTGACCGCCGCCCTTCCCCGGCAAACCCCGGCACAGCTTTTCGGCGTCTTCATCGACCTGGAGAGGGACGCCCGCGATGCCGCCTCCACCGAAGCCTTGCTGTCGGTGATGGCCAACGGCACGCGCAAGCTGGTCGCGTGTCGGCAAGCCGTGGTGATGATCGTCGATGCCACCGGACGTCCGCGCGTGCGGGCGGTGTCCAACGTTCCTGCGCCCGACCGCAACGCTCCCTTCGCCCAATGGCTGGAGACCGTTGTCGCCAGACTGCCGCAAAAGACCGAGGCCCAGACCGTAGGCCTCGACATCCTGGCTTTGGCGACGACCGAGGCCGACTGGCGCGAATGGAGCCCGCCCGAAGGGCTGTGGCTGCCGCTGATGCCCACCGGGGGGGATTTCCTCGGCGGCCTGTGGCTGACCCGCGAAACGCCCTGGCAGGAGTCCGAGCGGGTGCTGCTCGACCGTCTGGCCGGGTGCTACGCCCACGCCTGGGACTCCCTGTCGCGCCGCCGCCGCTGGGCGGCCTTGCGCCTGCCGGGC
>LAEA01000201.1 GCA_000961745.1 Rhodospirillaceae bacterium BRH_c57
CGTTCTGGAATGGAGCCAATGGGAAACCCTGGCCGCCCGCCTGACCGAGGCCAAGGTGCCATTCGTCATCGAACCCTATGTGCGGTTCAAGGGACAGCCGGGGGAGCAGGGGACGCTGTTCATCCTCGACCCCTTTGGCAACGCCCTGGAGTTCAAGACCTTCCGCGACTTCTCGCAGATTTTTGCCACGGGGTAAGCCTGACTGCCAAGGTCTGGCATACGAAAAAAAGGCAGCCGCCCATGGGGGCGGCTGCAAGGGGAGTCTCAAAGAGGGAGGCCGACCAATCACGATGTCAGCCATCACCTAAGATAAGGCGCGATGGGCTCATGTCAATCGCACATATGGTGCACACAGCCGATCCGCCCTTCCGAAGGAGGGCCCTCTACGCCGTTCGGTGTGGGGTGTTGCTGCGGAGAAATACCTGACCGCACTATTCGGGGAATGGGCTTGGCATCGTTCTGGGAAGGAAAGCGGGCTCTGCCCGCACCCGCAAAGGGCCATTGGCCCTTTGATCCCATGAAAGGGTTCTGCGCTGGTCTTGCGCCGCAGGCAATACTCCCTCAGAATTTGATGCGCTGCGCGCGGCTTTCTCCTGAGGTCAACACCCGAGGTCCAGGAGACTGAGTCTCCTGGCGGGCGCGGGCAGAGCCCGCTTTCTTTCGCTAAAGTCAGCGCCCCAAAATGAGCGCCTATGAGCCCGTGGCTCCTGGCGGGTCTGGGCAGAGCCCGGCCTTACTCCGGCCGTTGCCCCAGGGTCGCGGCCAGCAGGTCGGCCACCACCGCCCGGCTGATTGACCGGGTGATGACCACCAGCCGCGAGCGGCGGTCGTTGTCGGGCCAGGCGGCCAGGGTGGTCGGCGGGTGGAAGACGTGCTGCACACCGTGCACGACGACGGGGAAGTCCTCGCCCTCGATGTTCAGCACGCCCTTGAAGCGCAGGATGTCGGCGCCCTTGGAGGCGATCAGCAGGTCCATGGCCTGAACGAACGACTCCCAGGCCAGCGGGGTGGCGAAGGACAGCGAGAATGCGGCAATCCGCGCGTCATGCCGGTTCACGTCGTGGTGATGATCATGATCATGCCCGTGTTCACCCTTGTAGGCCTCTTCGCTCAACCAGCGGGCCACGTCGGGGTGCTTCTGGTGGGCGTTGAACAGCCCGGCGTCGAACAGGGCCGCCGGTTCCGCCTGTCCGTGGTCGGCTACGATGACCGGCGCGGCGGGATTGAGTGCGTGCAGGCGGTCGCGCAGGGCGGCCAGGGCCTCAGGGTCCACAAGATCCGTCTTGGTCAGCACCAGACGGTCGGCCACGGCGGCCTGCTTGGCGGCTTCGGGCTGGCGGGTGAGCTGGTCGGGGGCATTGACGGCGTCGATGGTGGTGACGATGCCGTCCAGGCGGTAGCGGCTGGAGATCAGCGCATCGGTCATCAGGGTGTGGAGGATGGGGGCGGGGTCGGCCAGTCCCGTCGTCTCGATCAGCAGGCGGGTGAACTCCGGCACGTCTCCGCGCACCCGCTTGAAGTACAGGTCGCGCAGGGCGGTCACCAGATCGCCGCGCACGGTGCAGCACAGGCACCCGGAGTTCAGCAGGATGATGTCGTCGTCGATCTTCTCTACTAGGAGATGATCGAGGCCAATCTCGCCGAACTCGTTGATGAGGACCGCCGTCTCGCCCATGTCCGGGTGCTTGAGCAGGGCGTTGAGCAGCGTCGTCTTGCCGCTGCCTAGAAACCCGGTCAGCACGGTGACAGGCAGCAGGTCGGCGGCCTGGGGGGCGCTCATTTCCCGTACAGCTCCTGTTCGGAAATCTCGGGCTGTGAAATTTCGGCCACGGCGTTGCCCCGGATGGCGTGGAAGAAGCAGTTGCGCCGCCCGGTGTGGCAGGCGACACCCTGCTGATCGACCAACGCCAGGACCGTGTCCTGGTCGCAGTCCAGGCGCAGATCGACCAGGGTTTGCACCTGACCCGAGGTTTCGCCCTTGCGCCACAGCCCCTTGCGGGACCGCGACCAGTAGCACACCCGGCCGGTGCGCAGGGTTTCCTCCAGCGCGTCGCGGTTCATGTAGGCCAGCATCAGAACCTCGCCGGTGTCGTGCTGCTGCGCGATCACCGGGACGAGGCCGTTGGAGTCGAACTTGACCGAGGCCAGAAGTTCATACAGGGCGGATGTGGAAACGCTCATGCGGGGCTCCCCAGGCGGTCAAAGCCGCGCTCCAGGTCGGCGATCAGGTCGGACGGGTCTTCGAGGCCGATGTGGTAACGCACCAATGGTCCCTGGTGCGGCCAGTCGGTAGCGGTGCGGGACACATGGGTCGGGACCACCAGACTTTCAAAACCACCCCACGAATAGCCGAGGGCGAACAGGTCGTAGCCGTCGAGCATGGCTTCCACGGCGGCCTCGGACACCGGCTTCAGCGCCACGCCAAACAGTCCGCAGCCGCCGGTGAAATCGCGCGCCCACAGGGCATGGCCGGGATGGTCGGGCAGGGCGGGGTGCAGCACGGCGGCCACTTCCGGCCGGGTTTGCAGCCACTGGGCGATGCGCAGCCCGGCGTCGAAGTGCTGGCGCAGGCGGATCGGCAGGGTGCGCAGGCCGCGCAGGCCGAGCCAGGCTTCCTCGGACCCGGCAGCGAACCCGAACAGGGCGACGCTGGTGCGGATGCGCAGGAACAGGTCCTTGTCGGCGCAAGTGATGGTGCCGAGCATGGCGTCGGAATGGCCGACAATGTACTTGGTTGCCGCCTGCACGGACACGTCCACGCCCTTGGTGAAGGGCTGGAAGGTCAGGATGCCCCAGGTGTTGTCCATCACCACCACCGCGCCGCCGCCATGGGCGACTTCGGCAATGGCCGGAACGTCCTGGACCTCGAAGGTGTGGGAGCCGGGGCTTTCGGTGAACACGACCTTGGTTTCCGGGCGCATCAGGGCGCTAATGCCTGCTCCGGCGGCCGGATCGTAATAGGTCGTCTCGATGCCCATGCGGGCCAGGGTGTGGTCGCAGAACGCCCGCGTCGGGCCGTAAACGCTGTCCACCATCAACAGGTGGTCGCCAGCCGACAGCAGTGCGGTCAGCGTCGCGGTGACGGCGGCCAGCCCGGATCCGACGGAAACACAGTGGGTGCCGCCCTCGATCTCGGCCACCGCGTCCTCAAGGGCGAAGGTGGTCGGCGTGCCGTGGCGGCCATAGGTCACGACGTGGTCGAACCGCTTCTTGCCGCGCTCGTTCAGCTCCCGGACCGTCGGGGCGATCACCGTCGAGGCCCGGTAGGCCGGCGGGTTGACGGTGCCGTGATGGTCCTCGGGCGCGCGGCCGGCGTGGATGATGCGGGTGTCGATCTTGGCGTCGCGGGTGCTCATGGGCCTCGGCTACTTCTGGGGAGGGGGAATTTGCCTGCATTGTGATGCCGGCGCGCGGCAACGCCAACCCCCTATCGTCCGTATGTCCTATGCTGCTATGCAGCAAAAGCATGGCCGATAGGCGTAAATGGCGAAACACATCTTACCAGGAAGGAATTACCTCTTTGGCAACGCGCACTGCGCAGCCCACTGCCCCGAGGTATTAAAAAGACTTGGCGCCATGACCCGTTCGGCCTTATATTGCACTGCAACAAAGGCCCGTCATCAAGAGCGGAGATAAAGGGTGGAACGCCGGATCGCTGGTTTGACAACGAGGAGACTGGTGATGCCTGGAACGCCGACTGCGTGCCACGCCTACAACCTTTTCTCGCTGACCATGGAAAGCCGCTATGGGAGTGCCTGGCGCTCCTGCGTGGCGCCGGAAGCCATTGCGAACCTGGCCGACGAGATCGTTCAGGGCTTTGGGGGACGAACCGCTGGTTCACTCCCGGTCCCTGAGATGGATCGTTCGGCCACGGTTTGGCAGTTTCCGGACGGGTCGCGGGCGCACACGGGCCGGTTTGGCCTGCGTCGCGAAGACGACAGCGAGGAAAAGGCGGCCTGACTAGACGGGCCTGCCGACGACGCTTCCACGACAGACTGAAGGCACGGCCCCCACTTATGGTGGGGGCCGTTGTCTTGTTGGTGCAGAGACAGTTCGGGGCAAGTCCACTTTGTTCGCCGGGCCATTCGTGCAACTATGCTGCCTCCACACGTGACGACGTGGATTAGGGGCAGGAACAAACACATATGGCACGTACTCGCGCCCGGGCCAGATCGGCCGAAGAGCAGGATAAGGTGCGCCGTCGTTTCATCGACTGTGCACGAAAGGTTTTCGCCGAGGCCGGGGCCCATGGCCTGACCATGCGCCGTCTGGCGACAGAGGCCGGATACAGCCCCGGCACCATCTATCTGTACTTTCCCAGCCGCCGCGAACTGCTGCGCGAGGTGTGGAAGGAAGACATGGTCGCCCTGACCGACCGCTTTTCCGAAGCTGTGTCGGAGGGTTCGCCGCTGGAGCGGGTCAGCGCGCTGTGCCACTGCTGGGCCGACTTCTGGTTCGAGCAGCCCGATCATTTCAAGGCCATGTTCCTGGAGGTTGAACGTCAGTACGTCAGCGAGCGGGCGGCCTTTGCCGAGGACGAAAGCGTGCAGGGCCTGCATTCCCTGTTTGTGACCCACACCGCTGCGGCAGTGGACGCCGGCCAACTGGTACCGATCGATCCGGTCGTCCTCACCCACAGCCTGCTGGCCGCTATTCACGGCGTCGTGACGCTGCACATCGGCAACGCCGGATTTGCATGGTCGGACCGCAAGGTGATGGTCGACACGGTGGTCGGCGCCATGCTGCGCGGTCTGGCGCCGCCGGCCTGACCGGCCGCCCGGTGAGCATGATGCGCACGGGACGCGGTCACAGCGCAGTGCGGCTGATTGGCGGCCTTGTCGTCGTGATGCTCGTGACACTGTGGACGGCGCTGGGGGCACGCGCGAATGCCGACGCGCCTACTGTCATCGACGGGGTCATTGACGCCGGTGATTGGCATTTCCCCGAGCCGTTGCCGCTGAACGGGGCGTGGAGGATGGCGTGGAAGCACCTTGTTCCGCCATCCGAGTCGTCCGCGCTGCTTGACCACGGCGCACTATTGCCCATGCCGCATATGTGGAACAACACGGTTGGCGAGGGGGCGACGCCGGGGTTCGGCTTTGCGTCTTATGGCCTCAGGATCCTGTTGCCGCGCTACAGCAGCGGCCTTGCCCTGAGGGTGCCCGAGGTCAACAGCGCCTTTCGCATCTACATTAACGGCGAACTGGTGCTGTCGCGGGGTCAGGTCGGCGTAACGGCGGATCTGGAAGTTCCATACTATCAAGCCGCCGTGGTGCCTCTGCCGCCGGGCGACCGCATGGATATCCTGATCCACCTGTCGAATTTCAACCATTTCGAGGGCGGTCTGGGGCGTCCCATGACTCTGGGCCGCATGGGTCCGATGCTGGCCGAACGGGATCGCAAGGTGGCCAGCGACCTGTTGTTGGCCGGGGCGGCCAGCATGATCGGCCTGTATGTGTTCATTCTTTGGCTGCAACGTCGTAACGCGGAGTACCTGCTGTTTGCGGCGGTAACGTTCTGCGTCGTTCTGCGCGTGGTGGCGGTTGGCCGCCTGCCGCTCATTGCCTGGCCCGACGTGTCGAGCATGCTCTTGCTGCGGGCCGAGTACGTCGCGGCGTTCCTGTTTCTTGGCCTGTATCCGGCTTTCGCTGCGCGCTTGTTTCCGGCCGAGATGTGGAGACCGCTCAATCGTTTGTTGATGGCGGTGTCGGCGGTGGCGTTTCCGCTCGCCCTGTTCATGCCGGGGCACATATTCACGCAAATCCGCCCTCTTATGGCCTATGGAATCCTGATCACCATGATTTACGTGGCCGGGGCGGCCAGTCTGGCCGTGGTCCGCCGCCGGCCGGGCGCGGGGTGGCTGATTGGCTCGCTGTTGGTGCTGACGGCTGGGGTCACGAATGACGTTCTGCATTTCCAGCGAATTATCAACACAACCGACCTGACGGCGCTGGCCTTTGCCCTGTTCATGCTGGGCCATGCCCTGGTGTTGGGCCAGCGGATGAATGACGCGTTCAATTCGGTCGAAACCCTCAGCCGCCACCTGCGCGACCTCAACCGGGGCCTGGAGGAGCGCGTGACGGAGGTGACGCGGGGCCTGCGCGAGGGGCGCGACCGCCTCCATGCAATTCTGACAAACGTGCCCGACGGCGTGGTGACGGTGGACGACGACGGGCGGGTGGAGAGCTTCTCGCCGGCCGCCGAACGACTGTTCGGGCGGACTGCGGCGGAGATCGTCGGGGAGCCGGTTGGGGTGTTGTTCGACGCCGCCAGCACTGACCGCGTGCTTGCCCGGTTGTTCAAGGATGTGGCGGCCAGCGGACCCGGTGACGAAATGGAGGCCGACGCCTGCCGCCACGGGGGGCGCAGTTTCCCGGCCGCACTGTCCCTCAGCCGGGCCAGCCTCAACGGCCGGCGGGCCGGCGTGATCACGGTGCGCGACGTGACCCAGCGGCGTCAGGCCAAGGCAGCGCTCGCCAAGGCCAAGGAAGACGCCGAGGATGCGGCCGGCGCCCGTGCCGAATATCTGGCCACCATGAGCCACGAAATCCGCACCCCCCTCAATGGCATGCTGGGGATGGTCGAACTGCTGCGCGGCACGCGCCTGGATAGCGAGCAGCGCGACTATGTCGAGACCATCAACTATTCGGGCGGCGCCTTGCTGACCATCCTTGACGACGTCCTTGACGCCTCGCGCATCGACGCCGGGCGGCTCAGCCTGGAAAGCACGGTGTTCAACCTGCCGCGTCTGGTCCGCAGCGTCACCGACCTGATGACGCCGCGCGCCTCGGCCAAGGGCGTGCGGGTGTTGCTGGAGACGGCGCCGGACGTTCCGACCCAGGTGGTCGGCGACCCGATGAGGCTGCGCCAGGTGTTGCTTAACTTGGTCGGCAACGCGGTCAAGTTCACGGAACAGGGAGAGGTCGCCCTGATCGTTGATGTGGAGGGCGCAACCCAGACTGCCGGCCAGTTCCGATTCACTGTCCGCGATACCGGAATCGGCATTGCCGAGTCGGCCCGTGCGGCGCTGTTTTCCCGTTTCGCCCAGGCCGACGCGTCGGTGGCGCGGCGGTTCGGCGGGTCCGGCCTGGGGCTGTTCATCTGCCAGCGCATCGTCACCCTGATGAGCGGTTCCATCGACGTTCACAGCACCCCGGGCAAGGGAACCACCTTCACCGTCCTGGTGCCCCTGGGCATCGAGCGGCGGCACGAGCAACGCCAGGAAAAGGGCGAAGACCTCGACGTTCCGCCGCTGCGCGTCCTTTTGGTCGAGGATGTCGAGGTCAACCAGCGGGTTGCCAAGGCGTTCCTGCGCACCCAGGGGCACGAGGTCACCGTGGCTGGCACCGGGTACAAGGCGGAGGCCATCCTGCGCGACGAGGATCCCTTTGACCTCGTGCTCATGGACATCCGCCTGCCCGATATCGACGGGACCGAAGTCACCGCGCGGCTGCGTGCCATGGCCGATCCGGTGCGGGCCGAAACGCCGGTGCTTGCGCTGACCGCCAACGTCTTTCCCGAGGATGTCGCGCGCTACATGAAAGCCGGGATGAACGGCGTGGTGGCCAAGCCCATCCAGATCGACCAGTTCCGCAAGGCCGTGGCCGCCGTCATCAACGGCAGCGTACCTGCCACCCAACAGCGTGGCCGCCCTCCCGCGGCCACGCCGTGGCTTAATGGAACGGCTCCGGTGCTGGATATTCCGTTTGTGGAGGAGCGCTTGGCCGGCTTGGGCGAGGCGGGTTTCCTGCCCATTCTGACCCTTGGCCGGCGCAGCGTGGCGACGGCGGTCGAAGACATCGCGACAGAGATTGCCGGGCCGCCCGAGGCCCTGGCCCCCGATGCTTTGAGTAAGGCGGCCCATAGGCTGGCTGGAGCGGCGTCCAACTTCGGCTTTGGACGGCTGTTCGCCCTGGGCCGGCGGATTGAAATCCTGGTTGAAGGCGGCGACGTGGACGCGGCACAGGCCGAGGCCCGCACCGTTGGCGATGCCCTTGCCGCAACGCAGGCCGCCCTGGAGGACTGGATGGCTGAAAAAGGGTTCGCAACACCCCGGCCGGCAAGTTTTCGGGAACCCTCGTCCCAGGGTGAGCCTTGATCCTTCAGGATTTATCCACTGGAGGATGACGTGTCAAAGCCGAGGATCGTTATTGTCGGAGGCGGCTTCGCCGGGGCTTTTGCCGCACGGGAACTGAGGCGCCATGCAGGGTTCGAGGTATCCCTCGACCTGATTGATCCAAAGAACTACATGGTGTTCCAACCCCTGTTGCCCGAAGTGGCCGGGGGCGCGGTAAATGCGCTCGACACGGTCACGCCCCTGCGGCAGATGGTCATGGGGGGATCCCTGCGCATCGGCATGGCGCGCAGCGTGGACTTTGTCACCCGTCGGGTCGAGGTGGTGGAGGCCGCCGGCGGTGCGGTGGTACGCGTTCCCTACGACCATCTGGTACTGGCCCCCGGCCTGGGGATTGACCTTTCGGCCTTTCCGGGCCTTGCCGAGCACGCCTTTCCCTTCAAGAGCGCGCTCGATGCCCACGCCTTGCGCAATCACGTCATTTCCTGCCTGGAGCAGGCCAGCATGACGACCGACGCGTCGGAACGGGCGCGGCTGCTGACCTTCGTGGTGGCCGGGGGTGGCCTGTCTGGCGTTGAGGTGATGGGCGAGATCCATGACCTCGTGCGCCGGTCCTTGCGGTTCCATCCCGGCCTTGGCATCGGAGACGTGCGGGCTGAACTGGTCGAATACGGGCCGCGCATCCTGACCGAACTGGCCGACGAATTGGCCGACCGGGCGGCCGGGCTGTTGCGGGCGCGCGGCATCGCCATCCGTACCAACACCCCGGTCCGCGAGGCTTCGGCGCGCTGCATCACCATCGGCGACACCATGGTCATACCCACCGCCACCATCGTTGCCACCATTGGAAACGCCCCCACGGCTTTCGCCAAGGGGTTGCCGCTGGCCAAGGAGAAGGGGCGCATCGCGGTCCACCCCGATTTGCGGGTGCATGGCCATGATACGGTGTGGGCGCTGGGCGATGCCGCCATGGTGCCGACCGGCCACGGCCCGGCGCCGCCCACCGCGCAGGCCGCCGTCCGTCAGGCCAAGCTGCTGGCCCGCAACATCCTGGCAGTCAGCGACGGCAAGCGCCCGAAGTCCTTCAGCTACCGATCCAAGGGAACGCTGGCATCGCTGGGGGGCCGGCGCGGCGTGGCCGACGTGCGTGGTTTTAAGCTGGACGGGCGGACGGCATGGCTGTTGTGGCGGCTGGTCCACCTCGCCATGTTGCCGCGCGCCGCCACCCGCTGGCGGGTTGGGGTGGAGCAGCTCCTCGACCTGTTCCTGCCGCGCCATTCGGTCGCGACCGGGGACCCCGCCGTGTCCGAGACGCATTTCGTGCGGCACCGGGCGGGCGATCTGGCCTATGGCGGGCACATGACGGTCCAGGGCGCCTTTCTGGTGGTGTCCGGCCGCTATGTGGTGGAGGCGCCGGGGCAGGAGCCGCGCACGCTCGGCCCCGGCGACCACTTCGGGGCGGTCGATGCGTCCGAGGATGCGCCAGGAACGCAGAGTGTCCGGGCGCTGGAGGCCTCTCGTGCCTTGCAAGTGGCGCCCGACACCCTGCACAGCCTGATTGACGCGGTGCGGGCAGGGGGCGAGCGGCCAGTGCTGCGCGAAATAGAGCAGGAGGTCAGATCAGGTCAAACGTGATCCCCTGGGCCAGCGGAAGGTGGCGGGAATAGTTGATGGTGTTGGTGGCGCGGCGCATGTAGGCCTTCCAGGCATCCGATCCGGCCTCGCGCCCGCCGCCGGTTTCCTTCTCGCCGCCAAAGGCCCCGCCGATCTCGGCTCCGGACGGGCCGATGTTGACGTTGACGAGGCCGCAGTCGGACCCCTCCACCGACATGAACGTTTCGGCCTCCCGCAGGTCGTTGGTGAAGATGCAGGACGACAGGCCTTGCGGCACGGCGTTCTGTACGGCGATGGCATCGGTCAGGTCCGTGTAGGACATGACGTAGAGGAGGGGGCCAAAGGTTTCGGTCAGCACCATGGGCGTCTGGGACGGCATCTCGATCAGGGCGGGGCGGACGTACCAGCCGCCCGCGCAGCCGCGCACCTCCACCCGGCTCCCGCCATGCACGACCGCATGATCGGACTCCGCCACGGCAAGGGCGCGGTCCACGGCATCGAAGGCGGGGCGGTCGATCAATGGCCCGACCAGCGTGGTGGGATCCAGCGGGCTGCCGACCGGAATGCTGGCATAGGCCTTGCGCAGGCGTCCGATCAGGTCCTTGCGGATGTCCTCGTGGACGATCAGGCGGCGCAGTGACGTGCAGCGCTGTCCGGCCGTGCCGACAGCGGAAAACACCGCCGCGCGTACCGCCAGATCCAGGTCGGCCGAGGGGGCCACAATCATCGCGTTGTTGCCGCCAAGTTCCAGCAGAGAACGCCCTAGGCGTGCCGCGACGCGCGGGGCGATCTTGCGGCCCATGGCGGTGGAGCCGGTGGCCGAGACAAGGGGGATGCGGGGATCGTCAGCCAGCATCTGACCGACGTCCGCGCCACCGACCAGGACTTGGACCAGATTGGCCGGCACGTCCTCCATGCCCTGCGCGGCGCGCCGCTGCAGGGCGGCGCAGGCCAGCGCGGTCAGCGGAGTCTTTTCCGAGGGCTTCCACAGGACCGGATCGCCGCACACCAGCGCAATGGCGGCATTCCACGACCACACGGCGACGGGGAAGTTGAAGGCCGTGATGACCCCAACGGGACCGAGCGGATGCCACGTCTCCATCATGCGATGGCCCGGCCGTTCCGAGGCGATGGTCAGTCCGTAAAGCTGGCGCGACAAACCGACCGCGAAGTCGCAGATGTCGATCATCTCCTGGACTTCGCCCAGGCCTTCCTGAAGGATCTTGCCGGCCTCCAAGGTGACGAGGCGGCCCAGGTCAGCCTTATGCTGGCGCAGCAGAACGCCGAGCCGCCGCACCAGTTCGCCGCGCCGTGGCGGCGGAACGACACGCCATGCGGCAAAGGCGGCCTCAGCCCGACCGATAGCCTCAGACACGTCGAGCGGGTCATGCTCCCGCAGGTGGCCGATGACGCTGCCGTCGATGGGCGAGCGGACGGCCAGCGTCCCGCCCCTCAGCACCGTCTCGGGCACGCCCAGGCGGTCGAGAATGTCGCGGGCCTGCTGGGGTGTTGGCACGGTTGACGCCATTGAACGGTCCCTTCACTCAGTCCATTTCAGCCATCAGGGCGGCGTTGCCACCGGCCGCTGTGGTGTCCACCGAAACAACGCGCTCCGTCGCAAAACGGGTGAGATAACGCGGGCCGCCAGCCTTGGGGCCGGTGCCGGACAGTCCTTCTCCACCAAACGGCTGGCAGCCGACGATGGCCCCGATCTGATTGCGGTTCACATAACAGTTGCCGACGTGCGCTCGCCCGGCAACGGCCCGCACCGTAGCGTCAATACGGGAGTGAACGCCCAGGGTCAGGCCGAAGCCCGTGGCATTGATCGCATCGACCACGGCCTCAAGATAGCCTGCCTTCCAGCGCACAACGTGCAGCACCGGGCCAAACACCTCGTGGGTCAGGCGGTTGAGGCGGTCGATCTCGAAGGCGCGGGGGGCGAACCAATGGCCAGGGGCCAGGATGTCGGTTAGCGGGGTCTGTTCGATCAGGCGGCCTTCCTGGCTCATGCGCACGGCGTGGGCCTCCAGCCCTTCGCGCGCCTCGGCATCGATTACCGGGCCGATGTCGGTGGACAGCAACGCCGGGTCACCGATGCGCAGTTCCGCCATGGCTCCGGCGATCATTCGCAGCATGGGGGCGGCCACATCCTCCTGCACGAACAGCACCCGCAACGCCGAACACCGCTGCCCGGCGCTCTGGAAGGCCGAGGCCAGGACGTCGCGGGTGACCTGTTCGGGCAGAGCGGAACTATCGACGATCAGGGCGTTCTGGCCGCCGGTCTCGGCGATCAGTGGAATGATCGGTCCGTCTCGTCCGGCCAATGTGCGGTTGATGAGTCGTGCGGTGTCCGTCCCGCCGGTAAAAGCCACGCCGGCAATCAGCGGATGAGCCACCAGCGCGGCGCCCACCGTTTCCCCCCGGCCGGGCAGTAGATGCAGGACCTCGGGCGGCACTCCGGCCTCGTGCAGCAGGGCGACGGCGCGGGCGGCGATCAGCGGCGTCTGCTCGGCCGGCTTGGCGCAGACTGCATTTCCAGCGGCCAGGGCGGCAGCCACCTGCCCGGTGAAAATCGCCAGCGGGAAGTTCCACGGACTGATGCACACGAATACGCCGCGCCCGTGCAGGGCGTAGGTATTGCGCTCCCCCGTCGGGCCGGGCAGTTGGGTCGGGCCGGAGAAATCGACCCGGCAGCGCACCGCGTAGTAGCGCAGGAAATCCACCGCCTCGCGCACCTCGGCCACGGCATCGGGCAGGGTCTTGCCGGCCTCCCGCACGGCCAGGGCCATGAGGGCGGGCATGTTTTGCTCGAACAGGTCGGCGGCGCGCTCAAGGAAGGCGGCGCGGCGGTCGGCGGGGGTGGCGTCCCAGGCGGGTTGAGCGCG
>LAEA01000070.1 GCA_000961745.1 Rhodospirillaceae bacterium BRH_c57
GGCCTGGGCCGCGCCCTGATCGGCTGGGCGGGCGAGGCCCTGCGCCAGCGCGGCGCGGCACGGCTGTTCCTCGATGTCTCGACCGCCAACACCGCCGCCCGTGCCCTCTACACGGCCAGCGGATTTGCCGAAATCGCCCACCGGCGGCGGTATTATGCGGACGGCTCGGACGCCGTCATCATGGTGCTGGACCTATAGCCCTCTTCACCGGCTCTTTTCGATGACCAGGACGTGGGAAGCGTCTGCCGCGCCGTTGGGGACTTCGGCTGTACACGACACAATCCTGTGACCCATTTCTACTATGGAGCGTGGAACGTTCTCCAGTGGTTCAGCGCCGCAGAGACGCACCTCAAGCACCTTACCGGGCTCCATTCGTTCAATCATCAGCTTCGTCTTTACGAAGGTCATTGGGCATACTTCAGTCGTGATATCGAGAAAGTAGTCGGCGGTCCTCGATTTTTCTCTTTCCACCACGGTTCGCTCCTTGCTATAGAAAAGCCCCTGTTGCAAAACAGGGCTCCGGGGAATATATAGCCCCAATATTCACGTTTTGACGGGGTCCGCCTCAATGACCGAACAGATCACAGACAAAGAAATGCTTTCCTTGACGGCGGAGATCGTGGCCGCTCATGTCGGGAACAACTCCGTTCCAGTGAACGAACTACCCCAGTTGATCGCCGATGTGCACCGCGCCCTGTCCAATGTTGGCAGCGCCCCTGTGCAGCCCGAGCGTCCCACCCCCGCCGTCCCGGTGAAGAAGTCCGTGACCCCGGACTACATCATCTGCCTGGAAGACGGCAAGAAACTCAAGATGCTCAAGCGTCACCTCAAGACGGCGTACAACATGACGCCCGAGGAATACCGCGAGCGTTGGGGCCTGCCGGCCGACTACCCGATGGTCGCCCCGAACTACGCCGAGCATCGCTCGACCCTGGCCAAGAAGATCGGCCTGGGCACCAAGGCCCGCCGCCGCCCGGCAAAGCCGGTCTGAGGCCCCATCCGGCAAAGCCGGTCTAAGACAGCGTCTGCCAAAGACTATCTGAGACCTTTTCGCCCGGCCACTACCAGCAAGCGCCGCGACATGTTCGCGGCGCTTTGCTTATGGCACCAGCGTCTTTTAAGATGGTCCGCAACCGGTGGACGATTGCCCAGACCGATAGGGCGTGGCATGGTGCGCCGGAATAGATGAGTGCAGAGCCCGGATATTGGGCCGGAAACAGGAAGCGACGTCCATGGAAAAAGGCCACCAAGCGCCGTCCAGCATCGAGCAGTTGTGCATCGACCAGGGTATGAAAATGACCGAGCAGCGCCGGGTCATCGCCCGCGTGCTGTCCGATGCCAAAGACCACCCGGACGTAGAAGAGGTCTACCGCCGCGCCACGACGGTCGATCCGCGCATCTCCATCGCCACCGTCTATCGAACCGTGCGCCTTCTGGAGGAGGCCAACATTCTGGCCCGCCACGACTTCGGCGACGGCCGGGCACGCTACGAGGAAGTCTCCGAGGAACATCACGACCACCTGATCGACATGAAATCGGGCCGGGTGATCGAATTCCACAGTCGCGAGATCGAGGAAATCCAGCAGCGCATCGCCGCCAAGCATGGCTATCGCCTGGTCGGTCACCGCCTGGAACTCTATGGCGTGCCACTTCAGAACGACGAGTAGCAGGCTAAGGAAAGAGCGGGCGCTCCTCGGCCCTTGGCAGGGCTGGGCAGCGCCCAGGCATCCCTCAAAGTTAGTGTGTCACGGGACCCCGAAGCCGGCCGACTCCTGGCGGGTCCGGGCAGAGGCCGTCCTTCCGTAGCCGCTTGGAAGCGGCAAACGCGCAGTCCGTGCGCTTTTTCTCCGCCTCCCGTTTCACTTCCGTGAAGATTTTTTGCAGAACGCCGCGCGATCTGAGAAAATGCGCCCGGTGCTGATATCTTCGCCTTGCCTGAAGCCGACCTCCCTGGTCGTGCGCGCGGCACTGGCGAGGAGGGGGAAGGAATGAACATGGCAGTGCTGGAGGCCCTGGCTCAGGGCGAGCACGAGATTCGCCTGGCCGCCACCGAGGCGGAGATCCGGGCCGCGCAGGAATTGCGCTACCGCGTGTTCTACGAGGAAATGGGGGCGCAGCCCACGGCCGAGATGCTGGCCGCCCGCCGCGACTTCGATATCTATGACGATATCTGCGACCACCTTCTGGTGATCGACCGGGCGCGCGGCCGGGGAGCCGCCGGCGTGGTCGGCACCTACCGGCTGGTGCGCCGCATCCACGCCCAGCAGGCCGGCGGGTTCTATACGGCGGCCGAATACGACATCTCAACCATGATCGACTATCCGGGCGAGGTTCTGGAACTGGGCCGGTCGTGCGTGGACGCCGCCTTCCGCACCAAGAACACCATGCAGTTGTTGTGGCGCGGCATCGCCGCCTATGTGTTCCACCACAACATCGACGTGATGTTCGGGTGCGCCAGCCTGCACGGCACCGACCCGGCCAAGCTGGCCCTGCCGCTGGCCTACCTGCACCACAACCATCTGGCGCCCGAGGACCTGCGCCCGGTGGCCGTGGCCGACCGCTACGCCAGCATGAACCTGATGGCGGCCGAGGACATCCACCCCTTGCGCGGCTTGGCCTCGGTCCCGCCGCTGGTCAAGGGATATCTGCGCCTGGGCGGATACGTCGGCGAGGGCGCGGTGATCGACCACCAGTTCAACACCACCGACGTCTGCGTCATCGTCAAGACGGACCTTATTTCCGACAAGTACGCCAGGCACTACGACCGCACGGCGCGCTGACCATGGTGACCCTTTCCGCCGCCGCGCGCCTGGGCCTGTTTGTCGTTTGGACGCTGGTGATGTTGCCGCCGTACCTGGGGGCGCTGGCCCTGCGCCTGTACTATCGCCAGGTGGCCATGGTGTACTGGACCGTGGTCGGCCGGGTGGTCCTCAAGGGCAGTATCGAGGTGCGCGGCGCACTGACCAAGGACCGCCCCCTGCTGCTGGTCAGCAACCATTCCTCCTACGTCGATATCGTGACGCTGGGCGCCATCATCCCCGGCTGCTTCGTGTCCAAGGCCGAAGTGCGGTCGTGGCCGGGCATCGGGTTCCTGGCGATCATCGCACGCACGGTGTTCGTGGACCGCAAGGCGTCCTCGACCGCCCGCCAGCGCGACCAGATCGCCGCCCGCCTGACCGAAGGCGAGCCGCTGATCCTGTTCCCCGAGGGCACGTCGTCGGACGGCAACCGCGTCCTGCCGTTCCGCACCGCCCTGTTCAACACGGCGGAAAAGACCGTCAACGGCCAGTTCCCCACCGTCCAGCCCATGGCCGTGACCTATACCCTGAACGGCGGCCTGCCGATGGGCTTTGCCGGCCGCCCGACCTATGCGTGGTACGGCGACATGGACCTGGTGACCCACCTGTGGGCCTTGCTGAAGGCCGGGCCGTTCACCGTGGACGTCGAATTCCTGACCCCCGTTACGGTCGAAGCCTTCGGCAACCGCAAAGCCCTGTCCGCCCACTGCGAACACGAAATCCGCGCCGCCGTGAACCGGGCGATGACGGGGCGGCTGGAAGGGCCTGTGAAGGTGACGTCCCCAGCCATTCCTGTGAAAGAACAGGTCGAGGCGGCGGCGGTCCCTTAATGACCCCTCTCTCCTTGACTCCCCGCCCGCACTTGCTACCTTCCACGTCAGATCAGGACCGGGCCATGGATGCCCGGCCTTTGGCGTTTTCCTGAAGGGACGTCCCCCGGTTTGACAAAGAAGCTTTTTATCCGCACCTACGGGTGCCAGATGAACGTGTACGACAGTGGCCGCATGACCGATGTGCTGGCGCCGCTGGGCTATGAGGCCATCGAGACGCCCGAGGGCGCCGACATGGTGGTCATCAACACCTGTCACATCCGGGAAAAGGCGTCGGAGAAGGTGTTCTCCGAACTCGGCCGCCTGCGCCTGCTCAAGGACGCGCGGCGGGCCGAGGGCGGCACCATGATCCTGGCCGTGGCCGGGTGCGTGGCGCAGGCCGAGGGGGCGTTTATCCTGGAACGCGCGCCGTTCGTCGATATCGTGCTGGGGCCGCAGACCTATCACCGCCTGCCCGAGATGGTGGCCCGCGCCGAACGGGCCGCAGCCGAAAACAACGGGGCGGGAACCAACGGGCCGGGGGTGGGCATCCTCGACACCGATTTCCCGGCCGACACCAAGTTCGACCACCTGCCCGCCCCCACCGCCGAGGGCTCGACCGCCTTCCTGTCGGTGCAGGAGGGCTGCGACAAGTTCTGCACCTTCTGCGTGGTGCCCTACACGCGCGGCGCCGAGTACTCGCGCCCGGCCGCCCAGGTGATCGACGAGGCCCGCCAGTTGGTGGCGCTTGGTGTGCGCGAAATGACCCTGCTCGGCCAGAACGTCAACGCCTATCATGGCGCGGCACCGGATGGGGGCGCCGAGTGGACGCTTGGAAAACTGTGCCGCGAACTGGCCGCCATCGAGGGCCTGGAGCGCATCCGCTACACCACGTCCCACCCGCGCGACCTGGACGATGACCTGATCGACGCCCACCGCGACCTGCCCCAGATGATGCCGTTCCTGCATCTGCCGGTGCAGTCGGGGTCGGACCGCATCCTGCGCGCCATGAACCGGGGCCACACCGCCGCCGAGTACGAGGCCAAGGTGGCCCGCCTGCGCGCCGCCAACCCGGATATCGCTCTGTCGTCGGACTTCATCGTCGGATTCCCCGGCGAGACCGACGCGGATTTTGCCGAAACCCTCGATCTGGTCCGCCGGGTCGGCTTCATCCAGGCGTACTCCTTCAAGTACAGCCCGCGCCCCGGCACCCCGGCCGCCACCCTGGAAACCCAGGTTCCCGAGGATGTGAAGTCTCAGCGCCTCGCCGCGCTCCAGGCTTTGCTGCTGGAACAGCAAGCGGCGTTCAACGACGCCTGCGTGGGCCGCGAGATGGACGTGCTGCTTGACCGGCCCGGCCGCCACGACGGGCAGATGCTCGGCCGCAGCCCCTACATGCAGCCGGTGCACGTCGAGGCCGCCGAAGCGTTGTATGGTCAGGTGGTGCGCTTGCGCATCAAGAGTGCCACGGCGAGCAGCTTGGCCGGTGTCCTGGCGGATGTTTCCGCCGCGGCCGAATAACAGGAGGGCCTCCCCATTCGTATTGCCCTGACTCTGGATGACAACACCCTGGCCCCGGTGGTTTTCGGGCCGCACAACGCCAACCTGGATCGCCTGGAAGGCACTCTGGGAGTCAGCCTCGCCACGGTCGGCAACGAGGTCGTCATCGAGGGACAGGAGCGCGGCGTGACCGCCGCCCGCTCGGTGCTCGAATCGCTGTACGCTCGGGCGCGCGGCGGGGCCGACATCGACCTCGGCGAAGTGGACGCCGCCGTGCGGATGCTGCCGCCCGACTCCACGGCCGGCATCGGGACGGCGGGCGAGGACGGTGGCGGGCTCGAAGACCTGACCATCCGCACCCGCAAACGCTCCATCGTGCCGCGCACCCCGACCCAGGCCGACTACATCCGCGCCATGCGGACGAGCGAGCTGGTCTTCGGGCTGGGACCGGCCGGCACCGGCAAGACCTACATGGCCGTCGCCCAGGCGGTCAGCATGAAGATCAACGGGCAGGTCGATCGCATCATCCTGTCGCGCCCCGCCGTCGAGGCCGGGGAACGCCTGGGGTTCCTGCCCGGCGACCTGCGCGAGAAGGTGGACCCCTACCTGCGTCCGCTGTACGACGCCCTTTATGACATGCTGCCCGGCGACACCGTCGCCAAGGCCATGGAAAGCGGCGAGATCGAGGTTGCGCCGCTGGCCTTCATGCGCGGCCGCACGCTGTCCAACGCCTTCGTCATCCTGGACGAGGCGCAAAATACCACGCCGACCCAGATGAAGATGTTCCTGACCCGCCTGGGCGAGAACTCGCGCATGGTGGTGACCGGCGACCTCAGCCAGGTGGACCTGCCGATGGGCGCCAAGTCCGGGCTGCGCGATGCCAGCGACGTGCTGGCCGGGGTGCGCGGCGTGGGGTTCGTGACGTTCAGCCGCTCGGACGTGCTGCGCCATGATCTGGTCACGCGCATCGTGTACGCCTACGACAAGGCGGAAAGCCGCGCCAAGGGGGAAGAATGAGTGTGGTGGTAGAGCCCGTCGTGGAGGTCGATCTGGCGGTCGAGGACAACCGCTGGGGCAACGCCCTCCCCGGCTTGGACGAACTGGTCGCCGTGGCGGTCAACGCCGCCCTGGCCGGGGCCGAGGAGGAAGGCCCGTCCGAGGTGTCGGTGGTGCTGACCTCGGACGCCGCCGTGCAGGCCCTGAACCGCGAGTGGCGGGGCAAGGACGCGCCGACCAACGTGCTGTCCTTTGCCGTGCGCGACGCGGGCGCCCCTCCGCCGCCGCCCGGCGTGCCCGAAACGCTGGGCGACGTCATCGTCGCCTATGAAACCACCGCCGCCGAAGCCGCCGAGGGTGGCACAACTCTTAAGGCGCATCTTTGTCATTTGTTGGTGCATGGCGTTCTGCATCTTGTCGGGTATGATCACCTTGATGATTCGGACGCCGAGGAGATGGAAGGCCTCGAATCGGAGGTTCTTGCGGGCCTGGGGATCGATGACCCATATGCCGGAATTGAAGGCGCCCGACACGGCGCAGTGGACGAGAAATGAACGACGACACTTCGAGTAGACGGCCCCGTGAGAACGGGGCAGACACCAAGCGCTCCCGCGACACCAACGGTGCGGAAGAGGGGTCCTCCGTCATCGCCATGCTGAGGCGGCTTCTGCCGGTCAGCCGGCGCAGCGAGGATCCCGTCCGGGACGCCATCGAGGAGTTGATGGAAGACGCCGACTGCGAGGCGTCCATCACCTCCCACGAACGCATCCTGCTGGGCAACATCCTGCACCTGCGCGACCTCACGGCCTATGACGTGATGGTGCCCAGGGCTGACATTGCCGCCGTGGAAATCAACGCCACCCTGCCCGAGGTCGCCGAACAGGTGGCCCTGTGCGGCCATTCGCGCCTGCCGGTGTTCCGCGAGACCCTCGACGACGTTATCGGCATGGTCCACATCAAGGACATCCTGCCGGTGATCGCCAAGGGTCGCACGGTCGGCCTCAAGCATCTGGTGCGCACCGTGCTGTTCGTGTCGCCGGCCATCCGGGTGCTCGACCTGTTGCTGGAAATGCGCCTCAAGCGGACCCACATGGCCCTGGTCGTGGACGAATACGGCGGCATTGACGGGCTGGTGACCATCGAGGATCTGGTCGAGCAGATCGTTGGCGAGATCGAGGACGAGCACGACGTGGAGAGCGAACCCGAAATGGCCATAGACGGCGACGGCACTCTGGCCGCCGACGCCCGTGTGCTGCTGGAGGACTTCGAGGACCGCTTCGCCATCACCTTCTCCGACGAGGAAAAGGAAGACACCGACACCCTCGGCGGCTTGGTGTTCCGGGTGGCTGGCCGGGTGCCGTTGCGCGGCGAACTGGTCGAGCATCCGCTCGGCCTTCAGTTCGAGGTCCTGGACGCCGATCCCCGCCGTATCCGCCGCCTGCGGGTCCACAACCTGCCGCCCGAGCGAACGCCCGAAACCTCCGAGGCCTGATTTATGCTTGAGACCGCTTGTTCGGTCCTGCTGATCGAGACCGATCAGCAGGACGTCCTCAGGCGCCGGGCGCGGCCTCCGGCCGCTTGGCTCACGCGGCAGGGGCCGCGCGGCGCAGTCGCGCCGTCCAAGTGTTGATGACCAAGGTTCATCAACACTTGGTGTCAGCCGCCCGCCTGGCCGGTCTGACCGGGTGGCGCCGTTTGGCCGTGGCTGCGCTGGCCGGGGTTGTCTCGGTGCTTGCCCTGCCACCGATCCACGTCGTGCCGGTGTTGTTCGTCACCCTGCCGATGGTGCTATGGCTGCTTGACGGGGCGGCGACACGGCGGGCCGCCTTTGCGGTTGGCTGGGCCTTTGGGTTCGGGTTTTTCGTGGCCGGGCTGTACTGGATCGGCAACGCCCTTCTGGTGGACGCGGCGCGCTTTGGCTGGATGATCCCGTTCGCCGTGGGCGGCCTCAGCGCCGCGCTCGCGGTCTATGTCGGCCTTGTCACCCTGGCCGTGCAGTGGCTGGACCCCCGGCGTGGCTGGCCGCGTGTCATGGTGTTCGCCGCCGCCTGGACGCTGGGCGAAATGCTGCGCGGCTGGGCCTTGACCGGCTTTCCGTGGAACCCCATCGGCACCGTTTGGATGCCCCTGGATGCCATGATTCAGTCGGTGGCCTGGGTCGGCGTCTATGGCCTTGGCCTGCTGACCGTGGCGGTGGCGGCCATGCCCGCCGTTCTCGGGTGGGACCGCGCGACGTGGCGTGCGCCGGTGGCGGCCCTGGCGGTACTGGCCGGGGTTGCCGTGGCCGGGGCGGCCCGGCTGCCCGATGGCCCACTGGAGGTTGTGGACGGCGTGCGCCTGCGTCTGGTCCAGCCCAACATTCCCCAGGTCCTGAAATGGAGCCCCGAGCGGCGGGCCGAAAACCTTTACCGCCACATCGACATGAGCCGCCTGCCGGCCGAGGACGGGCTGGCCCCGACCCATGTGATCTGGGGCGAGACGGCCCTGCCCTTTGCCCTGGACGGCACCGAGGACGGAGGCACGCAGGACCGGGTGCGGCAGGTCGTCGCCGAAGCGCTGGGCGATACCGGCACGGCGGTCCTGACCGGCGTCGTGCGCACCACGCCGGCCGGTCAACAGCCCTATCAGGTGTGGAACAGCCTGGTTGCCATCGACGCGACGGGCAGCCTGCGCGCCCACTATGACAAGGCGCATCTGGTGCCCTTTGGCGAGTACGTGCCGCTGCGCTCCGTCCTGCCGCTCGATAAAATCACGCCTGGCGCCACGGACTTTTCGCGCGGAGACGGTCCTACGACCATCGACCTTCCAGGGCTTCCGCCGGCCAGCCCGCTGATCTGCTACGAAGTGATCTTTCCGGCAGCCGTGGTGGATGCGGACAACCGTCCGGCGTGGATTCTCAACGTGACCAATGATGGCTGGTACGGAGTGTCTTCCGGCCCGTACCAGCACCTTGCGACCACGCGCCTGCGCGCAGTGGAAGAAGGCCTGCCACTTGTTCGCGTGGCCAATACGGGAGTATCAGCGATCATAGACCCTTATGGTCGGATACTCTCCGAAGTCGGTCTTGATCGGGCGGGAGTGGCCGACGGCCCCCTGCCGGTGGCCCTGCCGGCCACCCCATTCGCCCGGTCCGGCCTGCTTCTGCCCCTTGCTCTGACTGGATTCGTGGGTCTTCTGGGGCTTGCATCACGGCGCAACAGACCGCATGTCATGAAATAGCCCTGATGTTCGTGCAGAGTGCTGTCTAAGCGGTCCTTGTCGGTGCTTTGGCCCGGTTTCAGATACGGCGCACTCGGTATTTTCAGACCGAGGTCTTGGGTCATATTGACGAGATCTGTCAGACCTGAATAAAGTGCGCGCAACTCCGGCTGGCCTTGCCCCGTTTGTGGTCAGCCGTTACCCCCTAAAAGAAACAACACCAGTTGGGAATCGAAACCATGGATGGAGTGGCTCACGCCGTGCCAGACGACCAAAATCCACGCCGGTCTTCTCGCGGCAGAATGCCTTCGGGCAAGCCCAATCCCGTCGACGTTCATGTTGGGGGCCGTGTCCGCCTGCGGCGGACCTTGCTTGGCCTCAGTCAGGAAAAACTTGGCGAAGCCATTGGCCTGACGTTCCAGCAGGTCCAGAAGTATGAACGCGGCGCCAACCGGATCGGCGCTTCACGGTTGTGGGACCTCAGTCGGGTCCTGGACGTGCCGGTCTCCTTCTTCTTCGAGGATATGGACGACAACGTCGCCAGCCTCTCGCCACGTCACGTCACCTCCGAAGTGGAGGAGCCCGAGGCGCAGGAAGGCGACCCTATGACCAAGCGCGAAACGCTGGAATTGGTGCGCGCCTACTACAAGATCGGCGAGCCGGCGGTACGCAAGCGCATTTACGAACTCGCCAAGACGCTGGCCTCGGTCAGCGAAGGCAATCTGGTGGACCTTCAGTCCGCACAGGCGCAGCGCAAGGCGGCCGAATAGGCTTTTGTCCTGTGCAGGTTGACGCTGTGAGACGCGGCCGGCGGGGTTCTCCGCCGGCCGCGTCTGCGTTCCAGAGGTTGACGCGGCTTGCCCGGCCTGCTTCCGTATCCCATATGACCTTGTCGGTCTGGGGAACGAACGCACGATCATGACGAAGTCCTTTGCCCTGCTGCGCGTGGTGAGCCTGATGGCGGCCGTGGCCGTGTTCGGCCCCTCCTTGGTGAGCATGGGTCCGGCCCATGCGCAGAGCGCCTTTCCGCCGGTCAAGGCCGCCCCGCAAGGGTCGGTTGACTGGGCGCCGCTGGCCCCCCTGGGGGAGCCGGGAACATCAGAATGGGTGCGCGGCGATCAGGCCGACGTGCGGCTGATCGCGGCGCGCACGGCGGTGGGCGGGCAGGATGCCCTTCGCCTGGGCCTGCAATTCGACCTCAAGCCGGGATGGAAGGTCTATTGGCGGTCCCCCGGCGACGCCGGCTATCCGCCGTCCATAGACTGGACGGGGTCGGACAATCTGGTCGACGCCACCATCGAATGGCCGGTGCCCCACCGCTTCGAGTTGTTCGGCATCCAGACGGCGGGCTATGACCATCAGGTGGTGCTGCCGATCACCGCGCGCCTGACCGAGCCGGGGCGCCCGGTCCAACTGGCCGCCGCCGTCGAATACCTCATCTGTTCCGAGATCTGCATCCCCGGCGATGCCACGCTCGCCCTCAGCCTGCCCGCCGGTCCCGGCGGGCCGTCCGACTTCGCCCACCTGATCGAGCGGTTCCAGGCCAAGGTGCCTTCGGCCGGGCATGGCATCGCCCTTGACCGTTTTACCGTGGCTGGCGAAACACTTGAGGTTTCCGTCACCGCCGACCCGCCGCTCACCGCGCCGGACGTATTCGTGGAAGGGCCGTTGGGCGACGGCGCCGGGGATGGCGTGGTCAGCGGCGCACCCAAGGTCCACCTGGCAGACGGCGGACGACGCGCCACCCTCACCATGCCCCTGCTGGCCGCCCAGGCGCCGAACACCGCCCTGACGGTCACGGTGGTCGATGGCGACCGGGGGCTGGAAGTCCAGGCCGAACCCGTGGCTGGAACCGTCCGGGTGGAGGACGAAGGTTTAGGGTTGGCCGCCATTCTCGGGCTGGCCGTGCTGGGCGGCCTCATTCTCAACCTGATGCCCTGCGTGCTGCCGGTACTGTCGCTGAAGGTCATGGGGTTCGTCTCCCACGGTGGGGCGGCGCGGGGCGAGGTACGGGCGGCGTTCCTGGCCTCGGCGGCGGGCATCGTGGTGGCCTTCCTGGTCCTGGCCGGCGTCCTGGCCGGGCTGAAGATGGCCGGGTCGGCGGTCGGCTGGGGCATCCAGTTCCAGCAACCGCTGTTCCTGATCGGCATGATCGCCCTGTTGACCCTGTTCGCCGCCAACCTGTGGGGCTTTTTCGAGGTTCCGTTGCCATCGTGGCTGTCCGGGGCCGGCGGTGGCCTGGGCGCGCCGCGCACCCTGGCCGGGCACTTCTCGGCCGGGGCCTTTGCCACCCTGTTGGCGACGCCCTGTTCGGCGCCGTTCCTGGGCACCGCGGTCGGCTTTGCCCTGGCCCGTGGGCCGCTGGAGATCGGTTTGATCTTCGCCACCCTCGGGGTGGGCATGGCGGTGCCGTACCTGGCCATTGCCGCCTTCCCGGCCCTGGCGCAGAAACTGCCCCGGCCGGGCCGCTGGATGCTGTGGCTGAAGGTGGTCCTGGGCTTTGCCCTGGCCGGCACCGCGCTGTGGCTGCTGGCCGTGCTGATGGCGCAACTGGGGTCCGAGGCCGCCGCCCTGGTGGCCGGGCTGATGGCCGCCGTGGTCGCCGCCCTGGCGCTCCGCCACCGCA
>LAEA01000155.1 GCA_000961745.1 Rhodospirillaceae bacterium BRH_c57
GGCCCAGGCCGGCTGGCCGCAGGAGCGCTGGGGCGCCCGATCCGCCGCCGGGGCCATTGCCGACGGCTCCACCTGGATCACCGACGATGCCACCGCGCTGATTGCCGCCGATGGCGTGGACGTGGTCATCGAATCGACCGGCTTGCCCGCCGCCGCCCTGGCCCATGCCGAAACCTGCCTGTCCTACGGCCGCCATCTGGTGATGGTCAGCGTGGAGGCCGACGTGCTGGCCGGGCCGCTGCTGGCCCACCGCTTCCGGGACGCCGGGCTGGTCTATTCCATGGCCTATGGCGATCAGCCGGCCCTGATCGCGGAAATGGTCGATTGGGCGCGGGCCTGCGGGTTCATGGTGGTCGCGGCCGGCAAGGGCACCAAATACCTGCCGCTCTACCACGCCTCCACCCCCGATACCGTGTGGGCCCACTACGGCCTGTCCCCGGCCGAGGCCGAGCAGGGCGGCATGAACGCCCAGATGTTCAACTCCTTCCTCGACGGCACCAAGTCCGCCATCGAAATGGCCGCCGTGGCCAACGCCACCGGCCTGGACGTGCCGACCAACGGCCTGGACTTCCCGCCGGTCAGCACCAGCCGGCTGGCCGAGGACCTGCGTCCGCGTAGCGACGGCGGATTGTTGGAGCGCGCCGGCATGGTCGAGGTGGTATCCAGCCTCAACCGCGACGGCAGCCCGGTGCGCGACGATCTGCGATGGGGCGTCTATGTGGTGGTTGAGGCGCCGAGCGCCTACGCCGCCCGCTGCTTCCGCGAATATGGCATGACTACCGACAGCACCGGCCGCTATGCCGCCCTGTGGCGCCCGGCCCACCTGATCGGCCTGGAACTCGGCATTTCGGTGGCGAGTGCGGCCTTGCGCGGCGAGCCGACCGGTAGCCCCATGGCCTTTCGGGGCGATGCCGTGGCGGTTGCCAAGCGCGCCCTGAAGGCCGGCGACGTCCTCGACGGCGAGGGCGGCACCACGGTCTGGGGCCGCCTGATGCCGGCCGCCGACTCGCTGGAATTGGGCGCCCTGCCCATCGGCCTTGCCCATGGCGTGACCGTGCGGCGCGATGTTGCGGCGGGAACCGTCCTGACCCGCGACGCCGTCACCCTCGACCCCACCGACAACACCGTCCGCCTGCGGATGGAAATGGAAGCCATGTTCGGACCGGTGGAGGTGTAAGGCACCTGAAAATGGCACCAGCGTAGCCATGCCTTTCTCAGCCGCACGGGCACGTTGGCATGGTCTGCAAACCGTTCCCGCGCGTTGGATACCTATATGGTTTCCTAGGTGGATTAGATCATGTCACGGTTTTCCATCAACGTTCCCGTCTTCGCCGGGTCCGTTGCGCTTATCATGGTGTTCGTGCTGGTCGGGGCCATCTGGCCGCAGGCTGCCGAGCAGTGGTTCGGCACCTTGCAAAGCGGGATCCTGGGCAGTTTCGGCTGGTTCTACATCCTGTCGGTGGCGATCTTCCTGATTGTCGTGCTCATCCTGGGCCTCAGCCGGTTCGGCACCCTCAGGCTGGGACCGGACGACGCCTTACCGGACTTTCCCTATCCGTCCTGGGTGGCCATGCTGTTCGCCGCTGGCATGGGCATCGGGCTGATGTTCTTCGCCGTAGCCGAGCCCATGATGCACTTCGCCGCCCCGCCCGAAGCCACCCCCGGCACCATCGGGGCGCAGCGCGAGGCCATGCTCATCACCTTCTTCCATTGGGGCATCCACGCCTGGGCCATCTATGCGGTGGTGGGGCTGGCGCTGGCCTATTTCGGATACCGTTACAATTTGCCTCTGACCGTGCGGTCGGGGCTGTACCCGCTGCTCAAGGACAGGATCAACGGGCCGATCGGCCATGCGGTGGACATTTTCGCCATCGTCGGCACCATGTTCGGTATTGCCACGTCGCTGGGCTTTGGAGTGTTGCAAATCAATGCCGGCCTAGCCCACCTGGTCGGACTGCCGCAGGGCATCACGACACAGATCGTACTGATCGCCATCGTGACAGCCATTGCTTCGGTGTCCGTCATCACCGGGCTGGATCGCGGCGTGCGGCGGCTCAGCGAGGTGAACCTCGTCCTGGCCGTGGGGCTTATGCTGTTCGTCCTGTTCATCGGCCCGACGTCCCACCTGATGAAAACCTTCGTCCAGAACATCGGCCTGTACCTGGACAGCATCGTGCTCAAGACGTTCAACATCTACGCCTACGAGCCGCGCGAGTGGATCGACGCCTGGACGCTGTTCTACTGGGCATGGTGGATTTCCTGGTCGCCCTTCGTGGGCATGTTCATCGCCCGCATCTCGCGCGGCCGCACCGTGCGCGAGTTCGTCATCGCCGTGCTGTTCATCCCCGCCGGGTTCACGTTCCTGTGGATGACCGTGTTCGGCAACACCGCCATGCTGATCGACACCACGGCAGCGGCCGGGGCGCTTGGCGAGGCGGTGGCGGCCGACGTCTCGGTGGCGCTGTTCCAGTTCTTTGAATACCTGCCGTTCAGCGCCGTCACCTCGACCATCGCGGTGATGCTGGTGACCATCTTCTTCATCACGTCATCGGATTCCGGCTCGTTGGTCATCGACACGCTGGCGGCTGGCGGCGAGACCGACACGCCGGCCCTGCAACGTCTGTTCTGGTGCGTGCTCGAAGGCGTGGTGGCGGCCGTGCTGCTGATGGCCGGCGGTCTGGCCGCGCTCCAAAGCGCCACCATCGCCAGCGCCCTGCCCTTCACGGTCATCATGCTGCTGCTGTGCTGGAGCCTGTTCAAGGGCATGAGCGCCGACCTCGCCCACAGCACCGCCGCTGCCAAGGCCGCGCCATCGGTGTCCCATCCCACGGTCGAACGGTCGTGGCAGGGCCGCTTGGCGCGCATCCTGCACACCCCGTCGCGCACCGATGTGGAGCGCTTCGTCGAGGCAACCATCGCCCCGGCCATGGCCTCGGTGGCGGAGGAACTGACCACCAAGGGCCGCACCGCCACCGTGCACCACGACAGCAATACCGGCGCGATTAGCCTCGTGGTTCCGGCCGAGGGTGTCCGCGACTTCGTCTATGGCGTCCAGAAGGCCAGCCACCTGCTGCCCTCCTTCGTGGTCCGCGACACCACCCGCCCCGAAACCAGCGGCGCCCGCGAATACGAGGCCCGCACCACCTTCAGCGACGGCAGCCAGGGCTACGACATCATGGGCCTCAGCCGCGACCAGATCATCAGCGACATCCTGCACCAGTTCGAGCGCTACCAGATCCAGGTCGCCTCGCCGCAGTCCGCCCTGTTCGCCGGAGCACCTGAGCATGATTGACGCGGGTTGTGTTTGATCTGGTGCGTTGGTCCGCTGACGCGGATGGCTGCCGCCCGCCTGGAGCGACCCTCCAGACCTCTCTTTTCTTTGAAAAACAAAATGGGGTTTGGGGCTCGCCCCAAGCGGGCTTGAGCGGCAGCCCAAGATGAAAAAACAAACCGTCGTAGCCATCAAAACAGCCCCCTAGGGGAACTAGGGGGCTGTTCATTGTGCGTCGGCAGGAGGAGAAGTTTCTGGAGGGGTCAGCCGGCGCGGATCTGGGTCAGGAACTTGTGCATCTGTTCGTCGAGGCTCTGGGCCTGCCCGGACAAGGTGCCCGCCGAGTCGAGGACGCGGCCCGAGGCATGGCCGGTTTCCTGGGCGGCCTGGGTCACTGCCTGGATGTTGTCGGAAACCTCCTGGGTGCCTTGGGCGGCCTGGGTGACGTTGTGGGTGATTTCGCGGGTCGCCGCGCCCTGCTCCTCCACCGCCGAGGCGATGGCCGAGGAGATTTCGTCGATGCGGCCGATGATCTCACCGATGCCGCGGATCGCCGTCACCGCCTCCTGGGTGGCGCCCTGCACCTCGTTGATCTGGCGGGCGATGTCTTCGGTGGCGCGGCTGGTCTGGTTGGCCAGTTGCTTGACCTCGTTAGCGACCACGGCAAAGCCCTTGCCGGCCTCCCCGGCGCGGGCCGCTTCGATGGTGGCGTTCAGGGCCAGCAGGTTGGTCTGGTCGGCAACGTCGGTGATAAGGGCGACCACTTCGCCAATCTTCTGCGCCGACGCCGCAAGGCCCTGCACGATGTCATCGGTGCGGCGGGCTTCGGTCACCGCCTGATGGGCGATTTCGCTGGACTGGTTGACCTGCCGGGCGATTTCCGAGATCGATGCGGCCAGTTCCTCGGACGCTGCCGCCACGGTCTGCACATTGGCCGTGGCTTGTTCGGAGGCCACCGCCACGGTGGTTGCCCGGTTGCTGGCGTCGTCGGCGGCGGCCGACATGCCGCGCGCGGTGTCCTGCAAGGTGCTTGAGGATTCGGTCACGGCCTGGATGATGCGGCCGACGGAGCCCTCAAAATCTTCGGCCAGCCCGGACATCAACTCACGCCGCTCCTGCTCGGCGAGGCGGACGTTTTCCTGTTGCTGGGCTTCCAGGCGGCGGTTCTCCTCGGCGTGCTCCTTGAACACCTGGAGCGCCTCGGCCATACGACCCAGTTCATCGCCACGGCCACGGGCCGGGACGTGGACGTCAAGGTCGCCATCGGCCAGGCGGCTCATCGCGCCAGTCATCGCCATGATGGGGCGGGACAGGCCATTGCCCAGCACGAAGGCGATAATCAGACCACCGGCCAAGCCGGACGCGCCGACGAAGCCGATAATCAGGGTGGACGCGCTCAGGCTGCTCATCAGGCCGGTGTTGATCTCGGCTTCGCGGGTGCGGGCGTCGGCTACCACGCCGTCGAAGGCGTCATTGAGCACCTTGTAACTGTCCTGCATGGGGCCATCGATTAGGGTGCGGAGGTCGCCGGTCAGGGTTTCGATCTGGGCGAACTTGTCGCGGTAGTCCTTGTAAAAGCCCTGTATGGCGTCGAACACATAGCGCGAGTCATGGCTGGCCGGGATGGAGTAATCGGCCAGTTGCAGCGGCATTTCCATCTCGGAAAGCTGGCGGTGCGCGGACTCGGCCATGTCGGGGCGCTGGCGGCCAAGGTACATGTACACGTTCAATCGGGCCTGAAGGGTGCGCTCGCGGGCGATGCGCAGATAGCTCGACAGTTCGGCGTCGGCGCTGATGGCCGGCTCGCTGATGAGCATGTCGAGGTGATCGGTCAGGTTCTGCCCGGCCGGGTCGAGCGCCATGGAAATAATCATCTGGCGCTGGGTTTCCAGGCGCGCGGCAGTGGCGACGTGGCCCATATAAGCCTTGAGGTCAGCACCGAGCGCGGCCAGCTTTTCGGCCCGCGCGGGCTGCGTGGCGGCGGCCTGCGCCGTTTCGATGCGCGCGATGAGGGCTTCGCCCTTGCGGCGCGCGGCGGCGGCTTCGGCGTCGCGACTGGTGCCGAGGAACTCGCGCACATGCAGGCGGACGTCCTGGAACTCGGTCTTGGCGGCCATCACGTCCAGCGCGTCATCGACCGTGTCGGCATAGGCCTCCACCGCCGTCGTGGTCGAGCGGGAGCCGCTGATACCGACCCCGGCGACTACCGCCGCCAGGAATAGGGTCGAGGCAAAACCGGCCAGGATCTTATGCTTGATGGACATGCGTCCAATCAGACCGGGGTTACCCGTCCGAACGGTTTCATTGAGCGCTTCGGTCACCATTTCCTCCCCGAAACCTTACTTGGGAAGCCGCCGCCGGGTCTGTGTCCGGCTTTGTGTCAGCTCCTCTGCCGGACGACGTAGTACCGCACCGATCAACTACGGTTTTAACGTCCGCATACAGTCCAGACCAGTGGAAATAGGTGTATGCTCACGGTTTGGTGGCCGCGCAGGCGCAAAAGGCCGGCGACGCTACGTCAACCGGCCGTCCCGATACCCCTTGGTATACAGTGTTCAGTAGGTCCCGCCGCGCCTTACCCCTTGGGGATGGAGGATGTGGCCACCGAAACGCCGAGGCCGGGACTCGCCAGCGGGTGCCCGTAGTGGTAGCCCTGCCCCAGGTCGATACCGATGTCGCACAACATGCGGCTGGTCTCGGCGTCCTCGACGAACTCGGCGATGGTGAGCAGCCCGAACTCACGGGCCATGCCGTGGATGTGTTCGACCATGATGCGGTCCCGCCGGTCAGTGGCGATGTGGCGCACGAAGCTGCCCTCGATCTTGACGTAATCGACCTTCAAGTACTTGAGATAAAGGAACGACGAGAACCCGCTGCCGAAGTCGTCCAGGGCAAACCGGATGCCTTCGCTGCGCAGGGCCTCCATGGTGCTCAGCAGGGTGTCAAAGTGCGGCAGCGCCTCGCGCTCGGTGATCTCCAGCACAATCTGCGCAGGCTCAAGCCCGTGGTCGCGCACCAACTGCGGCAGGCCGTTGAGCCACGTCGTGTCTGTGATGGTGCGGGCCGACAAATTGAAGAAGAACAGCCCCGCCGTCTCGCCCGAGCGCCCGATTTCCCGCAGAGCCCCGGTAATCACCGCATGGTCCACGGCATGGGCAAGGCCCAGTTCCTCGGCCGTTTCGATGAAGTCGCCGGCCGACATGAAGACGTCGCCGTCACGGATGCGGGCCAGCACCTCATAGCCCTCGGGCTTGCCGTCCGAGGTCCGGCAGATCGGCTGGAAGAACGGCACCATGCGGCCCTCGTCCAGGGCGCGTTGCAGGTCCTGGCCCTTGTTGAACACCTCCATGACCATGTCTTCTTCGGAGGCGTCGAGGGTCGAGACGCGGTTCTTGCCCAGGCGCTTGGCCTTGTACATGGCCACGTCCATGGCGATGTTGAGCTTTTCCACGTCCGTGCCGTTTTCGGGGAAGGACACCAGCCCGACACTGGCGCTGAGCTTGGCGTTGCCGACCGGCAGCCGGATGACCGCCTGGCTGAGGGCATTATGCACGTTTTCGGCCACGGCCAGGGCCTGCGCGCCGGAGGTGTCAGGCAACAAAATGGCGAACTCGTCGCCGCCCAGGCGAGCCACCACGTCGGTGCGGCGCAAGCGCGACACCAGGATCGCGGTCAGTTCCTTCAGCGCCAAATCCCCGACCGGATGGCCATAGGTGTCGTTGATGTGCTTGAAGTTATCGACATCGAGCATCATCAGCGAGAACGAGTGGTTGGACCGCCGCGCCCGCTCCACCTCGACCTTGAGGAACTCCTCGAATTTGCGCCGGTTATACAGGCCGGTCAGCGGGTCGCGCTGGGAATAGGTCTCCAGGCGTTCGTGGTAGTCCTGGATGGTGTTCAAAAGCTTGTTGAAATGATCGGACAGGCGCTGCACCTCGCGCAGGTTCGACCGCCGCCCCTCGACCCGCCTGTTAAGGTCGGTGTGCTGGATGATCTCGTCGATCACCTGCACGAACTGGGAAATCGGGAAGGCGATGAAATAACGCAGCTTGAAGTACAGGACGAGCAGGATGACCGACAGCACGACGGCGAAGTAAAAGATCACCGAGCGGATTACGAACCCCAGGGAAACCTTGAGATTGGTGACCGGGAACGTGATGTCCACCACGCCGTTGACCGCCCCCAGCGGAGCGTCGTGGCAGGCCTGGCACTCTTCCTTGACCAACACGGGATAGAGGTAGCGCAGCAAGTCGCGGCGGGCGACCAAAGCTTCCTTTCCGGAGGTCAGCACACCTTGCAGCAACTCGTCCTCGGCCCGGCCGGGAGGCTCGCCGCTGATCTCGCCGTACTGGGCGATCACCGGCTCGCCACGCCACACGGCAATGACGGCATCCGGGCGGGTACTGTTCAGGCGGTCGATGATGTCGCGGATCTCATCCTTGTCCCACCCCTTGCGCATGGCCGAGTACAGGGACTGGAAAATCAGCTCAGAGGTCTGGCGGGCCTCCTCGTGCGCGAGGTCTCCGACGGCGCGCCGTTCGATGAAGGTCGACAGCAGCATGACCATGGCGACCGCGATCACCATCACCGTAGCCGACAGCATCAGCATGAACTGACCAATGGTGAACGTGCGCAAGGACCGCGCCAAAAACCCGAACATAGGCAAGATATCCCCTCCGGCGCCCCCTCTCGGGGCCGACCGCGAAACTTAACAGACCACCCCCGTCCAGGAACAGAAGTTTGTCCGCAAGAAAACAAGGGGGATTTTTCAGATCGGAGGCAGGTCGGGCGGGTCCGACGGGTCATATTCCGGCGGTGGCACCAGATAGCGGGAGATACCGTAGAGGATTTTCCGCACCTCGGCCGTGCCCGCCCCGCCAACGAAAGCGTCACCCAAAGCCTCGACCCGCACCTCGGCCAGGGCGCGGTCGCGGTAACAGAACGCGGCCTGTAGGGCCTCGCCGCCTTTCAGCCGGGCCGCCGCACCGGCACAAGCGTCGTCGCCATCGGCCGTGTTGGGGGCGCCGAACATCAGGACAAAACGATACTCCGGCCGCGCGGCGCTGGCGGCGTCGGCGGTGAAGCGGGCAGCCGGGGCGACGGTCGGCGGTGACGGGAAGGCGGCGGCCAGCCCCTCGGCCGTCACCGGGGGCGGCGGGTTGTGAACCTCGATCAGGAACGGCTGCCCGGCCCCGGCATAGGACCAAAAGGCACGCGCCGTGCGCGGTTCCGCCCAGTCGCGGGAGTAGCGCGGCAGTCCGCAGGCGGCGAGCGCCCCGGCCATCCCGATGCACAGCAAAGCACCCGCCCAACGACGCGCCATAGCCGACCTCCCGCGATCATCCGATCCCACTTCAACGCTAGTGACTTCCCTCTTGGGGAGCAAGATCTTCACTGTTTCCACGCCACCGTAGACCATCACACCCCCCGCAAGAGCGGCCACGTCAGCATCGGACTAGGGTTCCACACAAAGGACGGCGCAAAATGATGGAACCTTTTCGAGGGCCGGCGCGTTTGGTGGATCAGTGCCGGACAGTATGCGTCGGTTCGCTGTTCGTCCGGTATAATCGCGTCAAGTCATTCGTCAGGTACGTTGCGGCCCATTCCGCACCGTGCCACCTCTAGCCAGGAAACGCGAAGACTGCGCCCGGCATGAGCTTCCCTCGCTCCCGCCGGAAAAGAATCGGGCCCGGTTTGCCAGACCGGGCCCGATGTCGTTTCAATCAACCTGTGAACGCGCCAGCTTTGAGCGGAAAGGCGGGCTCTGCCCGCACCCGCAAGGAGGCCAGCTTCTTTGCCCTCGGGAATGGGACGGGGGCAAAGCCGCGCGCAGCGCGTTGAATGCCGACGTCCTCTGCCTGCGGCGCAAAGTAAAGGCTCCGCCCCCCCCATGGGATCCAAGGGCCGCGCGGCTCGCCTCAGATATCCAGCGCGTCCTCGGTCACAAACCGGGCGTGTTGCTGGATGTAGGCGAAGCGGTGCTCGGGCTTGCGGCCCATGAGCTGATCGACCAGCTTGGCTGTGGCCAGACCGTCCTCGCGGTCTTCCTCCGTCCGTTTTCCCGGCACCACAACCTGCAACAGCGAGCGCGTCACCGGGTTCATGGTGGTTTCCTTGAGCTGCGGCGGAGGCATTTCGCCCAGGCCCTTGAACCGGCTGATCTCCACCTTGGACTTGCCCTTGAAGGTGGTCTTCATGAGTTGGTCCTTGTGGGCGTCGTCGCGGGCGTAGACCACCGTGCCGCCGGAACTCAGGCGGTACAGCGGCGGCATGGCGAGGTACAGGTGCCCGGCTTCGACCAGACCCGGCATCTCCTGATAGAAGAACGTCATCAGCAGCGACGCGATATGCGCCCCGTCCACGTCGGCGTCGGTCATGATGATGACTTTTTCGTAGCGCAGGCGTTCCGGGTCAAAATGATCGCGGATGCCGCAGCCCAGCGCCTCGATCAGGTCGCTGATTTCCTGGTTGGCGCGGATCTTGTCCATGGTGGCCGAGGCCACGTTCAGGATCTTGCCGCGCAGGGGCAGCACCGCCTGGGTTTCGCGGTGACGCGCCTGTTTGGCCGACCCACCGGCCGAATCGCCCTCGACCAGAAAAATCTCGGTGCCCGCCGCGATAGAGCGCGAGCAATCGGACAGCTTGCCGGGCAGGCGCAGCTTCTTGGTCGCGGTCTTGCGCGACAGGTCCTTGGTCTGCTTCTTGCGCTGGCGTTCTTCCAGGCGCCCGATGCAGTGCTCCAGCAGCTTGCCGGCGCTTTCGGGATCGGCCGTCAGCCAGTGGTCGAAGTTGTCGCGCAGGGCTTGTTCGACCAGGCGCGTCGCCTCGGACGAGGCCAGCTTTTCCTTGGTCTGGCCCTGGAACTGCGGGTCGCGGATGAACACCGACATGACGACGCAGGCCCCGGCCACCACGTCGTCGGCGGTCAGGGCGGCGCCCTTCTTGTTGTTGGTCAGTTCGGCGTAGTGGCGCAGGCCACGGGTCAGGGCGTTGCGCAGGCCCGCCTCGTGGGTGCCGCCCTCAGGCGTCGGGATGGTGTTGACGTAGGAACTGAAGAACGACTCCTCGTCCTCCGGCCACATCACGGCCCATTCGACGTTGCCCATGTCATCGGGCAGCGCACCGCTGCCGGCATAGATCGACGACACGGCAACCCGCCCCTCTGTAGCCGAGGCCAGGAAGTCGGCCAGACCGTTGGGGAAGTGCAGTTCGTCCTGCACCGGCACCGCTTCGCCGTCGGGAATGAGCAGCGGATCGCAGCTCCAGCGAATGCGAACGCCCCGGAACAGGTATGCCTTGGACCGCGCCATGCGGTACAGCCACGCCGGCCGGAAGCGGGCGCGCGGACCGAAAATCTCGGGGTCGGCGCGGAACTTGATGACCGTGCCGCGCCGGTTGTTGACCGCGCCCAGGTCCTCCAGCGGCGAGGTCGCAAGGCCGCGCGAATAGGTCTGGCGCCACAGGCGACGGTCGCGGGCGACCTCGACCACGGTTTCCTCGGACAGGGCGTTGACTACCGAGATACCCACGCCATGCAGGCCGCCGGACACCTTATAGGCATCGCCACCGAACTTGCCGCCCGAGTGCAGCGTTGTGAAGATCACCTCCAGCGCCGACTTGTCGGGAAAGCGTGGGTGGGGGTCGGTGGGGATGCCGCGCCCGTTGTCGCGCACGGTCACCGACCCGTCGATGCCCATTTCCAGGTCGATGAACGTGGCGTAACCGGCCACCGCTTCGTCCATGGCATTATCAAGCACCTCCGCCACCAGATGGTGGAGGGCTTTTTCGTCGGTGCCACCGATGTACATGCCGGGCCGCTTGCGCACGGGCTCCAGCCCCTCCAGGACTTCGATGTCCTTGGCGGTGTATCCGGTGGTTTTCGGCGTGAGGTGTTGGAAGAGGTCAGACATGTGCGGCATTATAGGACTTCCTTCGAGCCGGGCAAGCCGGATGCGGGGGGTGATCGCAAATGCCTTCACTACATCTGGTGGACGAAAGGACACACCATGAGCCATACCACTGAGGGTCCCGTCGGCGAAGGTCCAGTTGGCGAGGTTTCCATCCGCACCATCGCCATGCCGGCCGACACCAACCCGGCCGGAGACATCTTCGGCGGCTGGCTGATGAGCCAGATGGACCTCGCCGGCGGCACCTTCGCCCGCTACCGCGCCCACGGCCGGGTGGCGACAATCGCCGTTGACGGGTTTTCCTTCCATAGGCCGGTGTTCGTGGGCGACGAACTGACCTGCTATTGCACAGAGGAACGCCGGGGCAAAACGTCCATCACCGTTCGCGTCGCCGCCTGGGTCCGCCGGGGCGATACCGGCGAGCAGGCCCAGGTGACCGAAGGTCTGTTCACCTTCGTGGCCATCGACGACAACCGGCGCAAAAGAATGCTTTCGGAATAGCCTTAGACTTAAATGGTTGCATTTGAAACGAACCTTGAAGCACAGTCGGGTCAAGCGTCCGCACCAAAAGGACGCCACCGATCACCGGGAGGAAGCTCATGTCGAAAGTCACCACCAGCCTCAAGGCCGCCCTGCTCGGCGCCTGCGCCCTGGCCGCCGCTCTTGTCCCCCAGGCCCAGGCCCAAGACGTCACGACCCTGAAGATCAGCCATTTCCTGCCGCCCCACCACGGCATCCACCGCGATTTCATCGAACCTTGGGCGCGCGAGCTTGAAAAGCGCACCGACGGCACGGTCAAGGTCGAGGTGCATCCGGTCAACACCGCGTTCGGCAACGTGGCCCGCCAGATGGATCAGGTGCGCGGCGGCGTGGTCGATATCGCCCACGGCCTTGCCGGCATCCCGCGCGGCCGCCTGCCCCGGTCGTCGGTCATGGACCTGCCGTTCCTGACCACCTCGGCCGACAGCGCCAGCAAGACCATGTGGGACCTCTACAAGGAGGGCCTGATCGCCGAGGACTACGAAGGCGTCAAGCCGCTGGCCCTGCACTGCCACAACCCCGGCCAGTTCGCCACCATCTCCCGCCCGGTCGAAAAACCCGAGGATCTGCGCGGCCTGCGCCTGCGCACCCCATCACCGGCCATCTCCGACATGGTCAGTTTCCTGGGTGGTACCCCCGTCGGGATGCCCCCGACCGAGGTGTACGAGAGCCTGCAAAAGGGCGTGATCGACGGCACCGTGTTCCCGTGGGACGCCATGGGCGCCTTCCGCCTGAACGAAGTGGTCAAGCACCACGCCGACGCCAAGGCCTATACCACCTGCTTCTTTTTTGTCATGAACCAGGAGTCCTACGACAAATTGCCGGCGAACGTGCAGAAGGCCATCGACGAGACGTCCGGCGACGCACTGGTCGGCAAGTTCGGGGCGTGGTGGAACGCCTGGGACGAGGCCGGCAAGCAGGACGCCATCAAGCGCGGCAACAACCTCATCACCTTCACCGACGCCCAGCGCGACGAGTGGCGCACGTACCTCAAGCCGGTCATCGAGGGCTATCTCGACGGCCTGGAAAAGGAAGGCGTCGCCAATGCCCGCGCCATCTACAACCGGGCGCAGGAACTGACGGCCAAGCACGAAGGCCGGTAACCTCCCGGCGGCGGAGCCTGTGCGGGGCTCCGCCGCACCCCCTTCGTTGGAAAATCCCCCCATGACCTCCCGCCTCCTTCCGCAGATGGAACGGCTTCTTCTGGGCTTCGCGCTGGCCGGAATGGCCGTGCTGAGCGTCGCCATCGCCGCCGTCCTGGCCGATATCGTGCTGCGTGGCACCATGGGCATGGCGGTGCTCGGCACCGTCGATATCACGCAGTTGTGCGTCATGGCCTGCGCCTTCTGGGCCATCCCGTTCGCCTTCATCCGGGGCGGCCATGTGCGGGTCGAGGTTGGGGGCGATAGTATGCCGAACCGTGTGCGGCACACCCTGGACGCCCTGGCCGCCGTGCTGGGCGCCGTGTTCGTCGGCCTGATCGGCCTGTACGGCTGGGACGGCGCGCAACTGGCCCTGCGCTACGGAGACATGTCGCAGACCATCGGTATTCCCATGATCTGGTATTGGGCCACCCTGCTGTCGGGCTGCGCCCTGTCGGTGCTGGCGACCCTGACGGTGGCGGCCCATCATGCCGTCCTCGCGGCGCAGGGAGCGGAATAATGGGAGAGTATGCCGGCATCCTCGGCTTCGTCGGAGCCCTCGTCCTCATCGCCCTGCGTGTGCCGGTGGCGGTATCCATGGGCATGGTGGGCATCGTTGGCGCGGCCATGCTGGCCGACTGGAACACGGTGTCCTTCGTGCTGGGCAACGCGCCGTTCCAGGCGGTCTTCCCCTACAGCCTCAGCGTTGTACCGCTGTTCGTGTTCATGGGTGTGTTCGCCGCCCGTGCCGGGCTGTCGCGCAACCTGTACGAAGGCGTCTATGTGTTCATCGGCCACCGCAAGGGTGGTCTCGCCATGGCCACGGTCGGCGCCTGCGCGGCCTTTGGGGCGATCTGCGGCAGTTCGCTCGCCACGGCGGCAACCATGAGCAAGGTCGCCATGCCCGAAATGCGCCGCCACGGCTATGCCGATACCCTGGCCTCGGCCTCGGTCGCGGCGGGCGGGACGTTGGGCGTGCTCATCCCGCCGTCGATCATCATCATCATCTATGCCCTGCTGACCGAGCAATCCATCGGCGCCCTGTTTGCCGCAGCCCTCATTCCGGGCCTGCTGGGCACGGCGCTGTACATGGCCGCCGTGGCCGTGGTGGTGCACCGCGACCCCTCCCTCGGCCCGGCCGGGCAGCGGGTGGCGTGGGGCGACCGACTGCGGGCGCTGAAGCGCGTTTGGGACGTGGCGCTGTTGTTCGCCGTGGTCATCGGCGGCATCTACGCCGGTGTCTTCTCGCCCACCGAGGCGGCAGCGGTGGGCGCGGCCGGTGCCTTCCTGTTCGCGCTGTTCCGCCGTCAACTCACCCGCCGGATCATGGTCGAGGCGCTGGCCGAAACCGCCGTCACCACCGGCATGATCTTCCTCATCCTGATCGGCGCGGCGCTGTTCAACTACTTCATCGAGGCGAGCCGCCTACCCGACCTGCTGGTCAGCGGCCTGACCGGCCTGGGCTGGGCGCCGTTGGCCGTGCTGCTGGTCATTCTGATGTTCTATCTGATCCTGGGCTGCTTCATGGATGCCCTGTCCATGATTCTGCTGACCGTGCCGTTCGTGTTCCCGATCATCGTCGCCATCGGGTATGACCCGGTATGGTTCGGCATCCTGCTGGTGGTGGTGGTCGAGCTGGGGCTCATCACGCCGCCCATCGGCATGAACCTGTTCGTCATCCAGGGCACCACGCCGGGCCTGAACCTGGGCACCATGGTGCGCGGCATCGTGCCGTTCATCGTCGCCGACATTGTCCGCGTCGGCATCCTGGTGGCGTTTCCGGCCCTGGTCCTGTGGCTGCCGAAAGCATTGGGATTTTAGCCGATGACCACTTTCCGCCTGTACGCCGCCACCAGCCTCGACGGCTTCATCGCCGATGCCGAGGGCGGCGTCGGGTGGCTGGAGGCCTATGACGGCGAGGACTACGGGACCGAGGCGTTCATGGTGTCCGTCGATGCCCTGGTCATGGGGCGGACGACCTACGATCAGGTGCGGGCCTTGGGCGATTGGCCCTACCCCGGCAAGCGGGTGTGGGTGCTGACCAGCCGAGCGCTGGACGGGGATGCCCCGCCCGGCGTCAAAACCATGGCCGACCCGGCCGCGTTGATCGAGACATTGCGCACGCGCGGCGGGCTGGTCTGGGTGGTCGGCGGCGGGCAGACGATACGCACCTTCCTCGACCACGACGCGGTGGACGAGATCGAAGTGTTCGTCATGCCCATCCTATTGGGCACGGGCGTTCCGCTGCTGCCGCCGGGAGCGTCGCGCAAACTGGCCCTACAGGAAACTGAGACGTATCGGACGGGCGCAGTGAGGGTGTTGTACGAGGTCGCCTGATGCCGGCCTAAGGCGGACTGCCGCCCGCGCCCGCTTGGGGCAAGCCCCAAACCCCATTTTCTTCTTCAAGAAAACAAAGGAGGTCTGGAGGTCACTCCAGGCTGGCGGCAACCATCCGCGACAGCGGACAAGTGCGTCACGTTAACCGCAATCGGCTTTAGCTACCCCCGCGGGCTCAGCCAGTCCTTGGCCCAGCGCAGACCGTCCTCGGTCTTGCCGCGCGGGTTGTACTCGCAGCCGATCCAGCCCGGATAGCCGTGGCCGTCGAGCAGGTTGAACAGGTAGTCGTAGTTCAGTTCGCTCAGGCGGTCGGGCTCGTTGCGGCCGGGGACGCCGGCAATCTGGATGTGGGCGATACGCTCCAGATTGCTTTCGATGAAGTCCGTGATGCCGCCCTGGGTGATCTGGGCGTGGTACACGTCATACAGGAAGTACAGGTTGCGGTTTTCAAGCTCGGCCAGGACATTGGCCGCATCATCGGGCCGCGACAGAAAATAGCCCGGCATGTCGATGGGGTTGATCGGCTCGATCAGGCACTTGACCCCGACCTTGAACAACTCGTCGGCGGCATAGGTCAGGTTTTCCATGTAGGTATCGAGGGCGTCTTCCCACTGTTCCTCGGGCACCACGCCGGCCATGACGTGGATGCGCGTGCAGTCGGTCAGTTCGGCAAAGCGCACCGCGATCTCGATGGTGTCGCGGAATTCCTCCTCACGCCCCGGCAGCGCCGCGAGGCCACGTTCTCCGGCCGCCCAGTTGCCGGGCGGGGCGTTGAACACGGCCAGTTCGAGGCCATTCATGGCCAGCTTGTCGCCCAGAACCTCCGGCTCCATCAGGTAGGGGAACTGGATCTCCACCCCCCGGAAGCCCGCCTTGGCGGCGCGCGTGAAGCGCTCGGGCAGCGGCACGTCAGTGAACAGGGTGGACAGGTTGGCGGATAAGCGGGGCATCTGGGTCCTCTGGACGGGAAAACGGTTGGCCCGATCATGTCCGAACCCGGCCCCAATGGGAAGGGCGCCGGAAGTCCCTTGATTAATTATACGCCCGTGCAGGGCCTGCTTCGGGTTTGCTTCCGGCGGCCAAGACACCTACATTCGGCGTAACGAACGAAATGCAGGCCCGTCCACGATGGGAAGCGGGCCGCCCCAGGAAAGCCCAAAGAAAGCCCCAGGAAAGCAAGCGACACGATGAGACAGGACCTCGTTTCCAAGTACGACTTGCGGCTGCCGCGCTACACCAGCTATCCGACCGCCCCCCATTTCTCGGGCGCGGTGGACGGCGAAACCTATGGCCGCTGGCTGGGCGAGCTGCCGGCCGACCTGCCGCTGTCCCTGTACCTGCACATCGCCTATTGCGAAGAAATGTGCTGGTTCTGCGGCTGCCATACCAAGATCACCAAAAAGTACGGCCCGGTCGCCGCCTACCTCGAAGCCCTGCTGGCCGAGGTTGAACTGGTTGCTGACCGCCTGCCCGCCCGCATGAAGGCGCAGCACATCCACTTTGGCGGCGGCAGCCCGACCATTCTGTCGGCCGACGATTTCATGCGCACCATGGACGCCCTGCGCAACCGCTTCGACCTGCTGGCCGGGGCCGAGGTGGCGGTGGAACTCGATCCCCGCACGGCCGACGAGGCCTATGTCATGGCCATGGCCAAAGCCGGCGTGACGCGGGCCAGTGTCGGGGTGCAGGACTTCAACCCGGTGGTGCAAAAGGCCGTCAACCGCGTCCAGCCCTATGATCTGGTCGCCGACGTCATCGGCTGGCTGCGCAAGCACGGCATCGCCGAGGTCAACATGGACCTCATGTACGGCCTGCCCCATCAGACCGCCGCCAGCGTCGTCGAGACCATCGACCAGGCCATGACCCTGGACCCGCGCCGCATCTCGCTGTTCGGCTACGCCCACGTTCCGTGGATGCGCAAGCACCAGAACTTGATGGCCGAAGATGCCATGCCCGACATGGCCGAACGCTGGAAGCAGTACGAAAGCGCCCACGAACGCCTGGAGCATCACGGCTTTGTGGCCGTCGGCCTCGACCACTTCGCCCGCGAGGACGACGAAATGGCCATCGCGCTGAAGGCCGGGCGCCTGCACCGGAACTTCCAGGGCTATACTACCGATGCCGCCCCCGCCCTGATCGGCCTGGGCGCCTCGGGTATCGGCTCCCTGCCCCAGGGTTACGTGGCGAACGAGGGCGAACTGCACGCCTACAAGCGCATGGTGGCCGAGGGCAAGCTGCCGACCACGCGCGGCATCGCCATCACCGAGGACGACGTGCTGCGCCGCGACATCATCATGCGCGTGATGTGCGACATGAGCATCGACCTGGACGCCGTGGCCGCCGAACACGGCCGCTCGGGCGCCGAGTTCACCCCCGAACTGGCCGCCATGAGTGATCTGGTCGGGGACGGCGTGGTTATCATCGACGGCCACCGCCTGACCATCACCGACGACGGCCGCCCCCTGGTCCGCGCCGTGGCGGCCAAGTTCGACCGCTACCTCAAGATGGGTGAACAGCGGCATTCAAAAGCGGTCTGAAGCCTAGGTCCTCTTAGGCCCGCCTACGCGTCCACGCGGGCGGGTTCAGGAGGGCGTGGCGCCTCCCGGCCGAGGCGGCGCAGGATGATATCGAGGACATGGACGTCCAATGGCTTGCGCAGAACCGGGATATGCGCCGCGCCGGGCGGCAGTTCCGGGAGGTCGTAGCCGGTCAAAAGAACCGTCGGCACGCGTTCGCGCACCAGATGTTCGGCAAAAGGAAAAACCGAGGTTCCGTTCAGGTTGACGTCGAGGACAGCGGCGTCGAACAGTTCGGCGTCCCCGGCCCGCCACGCCGCATCCAGCGACCCGACCGGCCCGATCACGGTATACCCCACGTCTTCCAATGCGGCCTTAAGCTGAAGGCCGATCAGCGCCTCGTCCTCGACCACCAAAACACGCTTGATGTCAGTCATCCCTAACCCATACGCCAGGCACTGGGGACTATCGACCCTAGTAGTGCCACATTCATCGGATCACGTCCGCCCTACCAACGCCTGACGCACCGCTTTGGCTACATCACTGGCGGCATTCAAAGGCGGATGCGTCCAGGGCTTGAAACTTCCGGACAGGGCCTCGGCCAGCCCAAGGGCGTAGAGGTGGACGTGCAAACGGGCGTGCTTGGGGGAAATCAGGGCGTCGGGGGCATAGACGTAGACCGGCGCGCTCGACGCGCAGGCCTCCGACACCATGGACACCGAGTCGCCGGTGACCACGATGGCGTCGGCGCAGGCCAGAAAACCGAAGTACGGGTTCTCCCCCTTGCTCCCCCAACGATACAGGACGTCCACCTTGGGCAGGGCCGACAGCAACGCCTCCTCCGCCTCGGTCCCGGTGCGGCGCGAGGTGGTGACCATCAACGAGCCTCCGGCGGCGGCCGACAGGGCGGCCACCTTCTCGCCCAGGTCCCGCGCCATGGCCGGCGTGAACGTGCGGTTCTTGGTCGAGCCGCCGACCACCACGGCAATGCGCGGCTTGCGCAAGGTCTTGAAACGCGGCTTCCACTTCATGCCTTCCAAGGCAAGGCGCGCCTCGGTCACCCGGTGCGGCGCGCCGGTGACGCGCAGCACGTTGGAATGGGTGCCCAGAAGCTCGTCATGGGTCGGCACGGCGATCAGGTCGAAGTCGCGCGCCCCGGTGCCTCCCGGCCACATGACCTGGCACAGATAGGTGCGCCCGCCGGTCTGCTTCTTGATCCATCGGGCAACCGGCGCGGTGCGGCGCCCGGCAGCGATCACCACGTCCGGCCACGGCGGGGTCAGCCGCTCGCGCGAGGCCCGGTCCACGCCAAGCAGTGACGCCCCGCGCAGCAGATTGGGAAGCCCACCCAGCGCGGTGTAACCGATTTCCTTCTGCACAAAGGGCCAGCCGAGCGCTTCGCCCACACCCAGCGCCTGACTGGCATTGCCCGCGCGGTCGTCGGTCAGGACCCACAAGGTGGGTTCGTTCACCACTTCCTCCCGCGTACTCAGGTCCCAGGGTTCGCGGTTCCTGGCCGCCCGCTTCTCAGGCACCCCGGAAGTCGGGCCGCCGCTTTGCCCGGAAAGCGGCCACTCCCTCCTTGTAGTCCTCTGTCTCCAGAAACTCATAGCAGGCGTCCAGCTCCGTATGGGTGACCGGGGTGGGGCTTGACAGGCGGCGCACGAACGCCTTGTGCCAGCGGTTCACGAGGGGGGCTCCACCAGTGATGCGTTTGACGGTGGCAGCCACTTCGTCGGCCACCGCGTCATCGGCCACCATCCGGTTGACGAGCCCCATGCGTACCGCGTCGAGGGCCCCGACGATTTTGCCTTCCAGCAGTATTTCCAGAACGCTTGAGGGGCCGGCGTGGCGCAGCAATCCCGAAATTTCCGGGTAGGCCATGACGACGCTGATGCGGTTGATCGGCACCCCGAAGCGCGAGCTTTCCCCGCAAATCCGCAGGTCGCCCATGGCCGCCAGTTCCAGCCCGCCGCCGACGCAGGCGCCGTCGATCTGCACGACCACCGGGTGGGGGCAGGTCTGCACGGCGGTCAGGGCGCGGCGCATGACCACGTCATAGTCCTTGGCCTGGGCCGGGGTGGCGCGCACGGTGTCGAACTCGGTGATGTCGGCTCCGGCGGCGAACGCCTTGCCGCCCGCCCCGCGCAGAACGACACACTGCACGTCCATGTCGGCGTTGATGGCCTCGAACGCCGCCGCCAGTCCCTCCCACATGGGCAGATCGAGGGCGTTGAGCTTTTCGGGCTTGTTCAGGGTCACGGTTGCGACGACGCCGTCGCGCGTGCTCAGGATGGGCTGGTTCTCGGACATGGTTCCTCTGATCTTGGCCGATGGCGGGGAAGTATGGCGGCGCGGAAGTCTTGTGCACCGAGCCATTAAACCGTAAACAGTCGCCAAAACCCAACCATGTTCCGGCATCCTCCCCCGGCAAAGGACCGCACCGATGAATTCCGCCTCGCGCACGCCCGAACAAAAGCAGGCCGCCCTGACCGTGGCGCGCATCCTGCACGAGATCAAGGCCGTGAACTTCCGGCCCGAAGACCCCTATACCTTCACCGCCGGCTGGAAGGCCCCGGTCTACATCGACTGCCGGAAGATCATCTCCTATCCGCGCGCCCGCCGGAAGATCATCGAACTGGCCGTCGCCCACATCGAGCGCAACGTCGGCTTCGAGTCGATCGATGCCGTAGCCGGTGGCGAGACGGCGGGCATCCCCTACGCCGCCTGGGTCGCCGACTCGATGGGCCTGCCCATGCAATACGTGCGCAAGAAGCCCAAGGGTTTCGGCCGCATGGCCCAGATCGAGGGCGACCTGACCGAAGGCCAGCGCGTCCTGCTGGTCGAGGACCTGGCGTCGGACGGCGGCTCCAAGATCAATTTCGTCGATGCCTTGCGCGGGGCCGGTGCGCAATGCAACCATGCCTTCGTGGTGTTTTTCTACGGTGTGTTCCCCGGCGCCCTGAAGGCGTTGGAGGATCATGGCCTGCACCTGCACTTCCTCGCCACCTGGTGGGACGTGCTGGAAGTCGCCGAGTCGGAGTCCTATTTCGACAAGGGGACCATCAACGAGGTGCGCAAGTTCCTGCACGACCCCATCCAGTGGTCGAGCATCCGCGGCGGCCGCGGCGCCGGGGAGTAAACCCGAACGGAGGCGAGCGGCATGGTGATTTTTCGGTTCGGCCTGCTGCTCGCCACCCTTCTGTTCATGTTTGTGATGCCGGTTCAGGCGAAAACCCTGACCATCGGTATCACGCAATTCCCGCACACCCTGCACCCGACCATCGATTCGATGGCGGCGACCAGCTACATCATGGGTCTGGCCCGGCGGCCGATCACCGCCTATGACGCCGACTGGACGCTGGTCTGCCTGCTGTGCACCGAACTTCCGACCCTGGAAAACGGCCGCGCCAAGGTGGTCGAGGTTCCCAAGGATGTGGGCGACGGCACCGGTCGCGGCATCGCCGTGACCTACACCCTGCCCGCCGAAGCCGCGTGGGGCGACGGCACCCCCATCACCACCGCCGACGTGGTGTTCACCTGGGAGGTCGGGCGCCATCCGCAGGTCGGCATCTCGGCCGCCGAACTGTACCGCCGCATCCTCGACATCACGGTGGTGGACGACAAGACGTTTACCCTGGTCATGGACCGGGTGGGCTTCACCTACAACAGCATCGGCGATTTCGGGCTGCTGCCGGCTCATATCGAAGGCCCGGCCTTTGCCGAAAACCCCGCCGCCTACCGCAGCCGCACCGCCTATGACCGCGCGCCGGAAACAAAGGGCCTGTGGTTCGGCCCCTACCGCGTGACCGAGGTCAGCCAGGGCGCCCAGGTGGTGCTGGAGCGCAATCCGGCGTGGTGGGGCGACGCCCCGGCGTTCGACAAGATCATCGTCAAGGCGGTCGAGAACACCGCCGCGCTGGAGGCCAATCTGCTGGCCGGGGGCGTGGACATGATCCCCGGCGAGTTGGGCCTTGCGGTCGATCAGGTCATCGCGTTCGAGAAACGCCACGGCAGCCGGTTCGCCATCACCTACAAGCCGTCGCTCTATTACGAGCACCTGGAAGTGCCGCTTGATGCCCCGATGTTCGCCGATGTGCGGGTGCGCCGCGCCCTGCTGCACGCCATCGACCGGCAATTGATCGTCGATAAGCTGTTCGGCGGCAAGCTGACCGTGGCGACGACCAAGGTAAGCCCCCTCGACTGGGTCCACCATGACGGCCTTGCGCCCCTGCCCTTCGATCCGGCCAAGGCGCGCCAGTTGCTGGACGAGGCCGGATGGACGCCCGGCCCCGATGGCATCCGCCGCAACGCCGAGGGTCAGGCGCTGGCCTTCCCGCTCCAGACCACCGCCGGAAACCGCACCCGCGAACGTGTCCAGCAGGTTTTGCAGGCCCAGTGGCGGGACGTCGGCGTTGACGCCCAGATCCGCAACGAGCCGGCCCGCGTGCTGTTCGGCGAAACCCTGAACAAGCGGCGCTTCACTGGCGCCGTCATGTTCGCCTGGATCTCCAGCCCGGAGAACGTGCCGCGCACCACGCAACACTGCGAGGAAATTCCCACGACGGCCAACGCCTGGACCGGCCAGAACTACGGCGCCTACTGCGACCCGGCCATGGACACGCTGATTGATGCCATCGAGGTCGAACTGGACCGCGACAAGCGCGCCGCCCTGTGGCTGGAGCTTCAGGAAAAGATGGCCGCCGACGTTCCCGACCTGCCGTTGTTCTTCCGCTCCGAGGCCTACATCCTGCCGCCGTGGCTGAAGGGTCTGCGCCCGACCGGGCACCTCAATCCGTCCACCCTGTGGGTGGAGACGTGGTCCGTGGACGGGCGTTAGCCGGTGGGCGGGCTGGCCGCACGGGTGCTGCGCCGCCTGGGCCAGTCGGTCCTTGTCCTGCTGGTCATGTCGTTCGTGATCTATGGCCTGATCGGCCTGATGCCGGGCGACCCCATCGACCTGATGATCGCCACCCTGCCCAACATCACGCCCGACGACATCGCCCGCCTGCGCAGCCTGCACGGCCTCGATGAGCCGATCTGGTTGCGCTGGTGGCAGTGGCTGACCTCGGCCCTGGGCGGGGACCTGGGGAACTCGCGGTTGTACGGTGCGCCGGTCGAAAGTGTCATCGCCGGGCCGCTGCTGCGGTCGCTGATGCTGATTGCGGCCAGTCTGGTGATCGCCCTGGCCATCGCCCTTCCCATCGGGATCCTCGCGGCATTGCGGCCGCGCGGGGTGTTCGACACCGTCGCCAACCTGATCGCCTTTGTCGGGCTGTCCATGCCGACGTTCTGGCTGGGCATCATGCTTATCATGGTGTTCGCCGTAACGTTCGGCTGGCTGCCGGCGGGCGGGGTTCCGCAGTCGGGAGCAGGCGTGGCCGAGACGCTGCGCCACATGGCGCTGCCGGTGGCGACCCTGGCGGTGGCGACTATCGGGCAATACACCCGCTACATGCGCGCCGCCATGATCGAAAGCCTCAACCAGGACTATGTCCGCACCGCCCTTGCCAAGGGGGCGGGACGGTGGCGGGTGGTGCTGGTCCATGCGCTGCGCAACGCGATGATCCCGGTGGTTACCGTGCTGGCGCTGGATTTCGGGATGTTGTTCTCGGGCGCCCTGATAACTGAAACCGTGTTCGCCTGGCCCGGCATGGGCAAGCTGATCTTTGACGCCGTGATGGGCAACGACTATGCCCTGGCCCTGGCTGCCCTGTTGCTGGCGACCGCCGTTACCTTGCTCGGCAACGCGCTTGCGGATGTGGCTTATGGCTGGCTCGATCCGCGCATTGGCCGGGGGAGCAAAGCGCCATGAGGGCCGCCGAAACCGACCGCCTGTCGTTTGCCCGCCGCTTCGCCCGCCACAAGGGCGCGG
>LAEA01000257.1 GCA_000961745.1 Rhodospirillaceae bacterium BRH_c57
CCCGCCCCCCCCCCCAAAAAAAAGGCCTCCGCAATCCGCGAAGGCCCTTCCCACACACCTCACCAAAACTCCCGGTCAGGCCGCTGCGCCGTCGTCTTCGGCCTGGATGAACTCGCCGGTTTTGGGGTCAAGGACCAGCAGGTGGCCGAGCCCGACGTCGAACGAGCAGCCGTGCAGTTTCAGGGTGCCGGCCTTGACGCGATCACGCACGAACGGGAACGTCATCAAGTTGGCGAGCGACACGCGGATGACGTCGAGCTCCGCCGCCGTCAGGGTGGCGGCATCCACCGACCCGTCGGACTGGCGCGGATGGCGGCGGCGCACGGCGTCGGCGATGTTCATCCACGGGCCGATGAAGTCGCCCACGTCCTCGCCGTCGGAGGCCAGCAGCGCCCGTACCCCGCCGCAGCGGCCGTGCCCCATGACGATGATCTGGGGGACCTCCAGCACCGCCACGCCGAACTCCAGCGCGGCGCTGGTTCCGTGGTAGTCCTTGTTGCGGGCGTAAGGCGGCACCAGGTTGGCGACGTTGCGGATGATGAACAGATCCCCCGGCCCGGCGTCGAAGATCATCTGGGGATCGACGCGGGAGTCGCAGCAGGCGATGATAATAGCCCCCGGCGCCTGGCCGTCGCGGGCCAGCCTCAGGAAGTTGGCCTGCTGCTCGGGAAAACGACCGCTGCGGAACCGGCGGTATCCGTCCAGAAGGTCGTCCATCAGAGCTTCCCGGTCCGGCCAGCCAGGGACCAGGCAGCCTTCACCACCACGACCCCAAGGGCGGTCTTGAGCAGCGTGGCGGCCCAGAACGGCGCGAGGCCAACGGCCACCGCCTTCTCGACGCCGAACTGAACACTCAGCCACGCCACGCCAAAGGCAAAGATCACCGCATGGCCGAGCGCCATGGCGGCCGTGGCGCGCACCCAGGACCGATCCCAGCCGCGTTCGGCCAGACCACCGACGACAACGGCGGCGGCCAGGAAACCAACCAGATACCCGCCGGTCGGCCCCATCAGGTAGGCCGGTCCGGCCATTGGCCCGGCAAACACCGGCAGCCCGGCGAGGCCCTGGACCAGATACAACGCAACGGTTGCCGCACCCAGGCGCCAGCCATAGGCCATGCCGAGGATCAACACCACGGCGGTCTGCATGGTCATCGGCACGGGCCAGAACGGGACCTGCACCTTGGCAGACGCGGTCAGCAACAGGGTCCCGAGGACGACGGCGACGATCTTGACCGCCGTCGTCTTGGGGAAGGCTTCGCTCAGCAGGGGGAAGTGCATGGCAAACCTCGCTTATTCAAACTCGATGATGATCTGGTCCACGGCCAGGCTGGAGCCTGCGGCGGTGTGGACCTTTTTGACGGTGGCGTCGCGTTCGCAGCGCAGGACGTTTTCCATCTTCATGGCCTCGACCACGGCGAGCATTTCACCGGCCTTGACCTCCTGGCCCTCGACCACCTTGACGGCGACCAGCAGGCCGGGCATGGGCGACAGCAGGAAGCGGCTCATGTCCGGGGCCTGCTTGACCGGCATCAGGGCGTCGAGCTTGGCGGCAATCGGCTCGAACACCAGCAGCGGGGCAACGGCGCCCTGGTGGAACAGCTTATAGCCGATGCCGTCGCGGTCAACCTGCACGACCATCTGGGCGCCGTCCACCTCGCCTTCCCACAGCGGCTGGCCGAAGAACCAGTCGGACTCCACGGTGTGCTCGGCCCCGTCGATCTCGACCACGAACCCGGCGGCGTCATCGGACGGCCAGCACTTGACCGCCGTGTAGGCGCCGTGGGCGGTCTTGATGACGTAGTCGTCGCCGACCATGCGCTCATGCCCGGCCATCTGGTCGGAGATCATGGCCTCGCGCTCGACCACCAGGCGGTGGATGAAGGCCGCGACGCACAACAGCTTGGTCGGGTCCTCGGGCGGCAGGTCGGAGGCGTGGAAGCCCTCGGGGTATTCCTCGGCGATGAAGTTGGTGGTCAGGCGGCCGTCCACGAAGCGCTGCTTGCCCAAAAGGCTCGCCAGGAACGGAATGTTGTGCGACACGCCGCGAATATAGAACTCGTCGAGCGCGGTGCGCATGTGGTCGATGGCCTCACCGCGATCCGCCCCGTAGGTGATCAGCTTGGCGATCATCGGGTCGTAGAACATGGAGATCTCGCCGCCCTCGTAGACGCCGGTATCGACGCGCACATGGGCGCTCTCGGTCGGCGGCTGGTAGCGCACCAGACGGCCCGTCGAGGGCAGGAAGTTGCGGTACGGGTCCTCGGCGTAGATGCGGCTTTCCAGCGCCCAGCCGGTGATCGTCACGTCGTCCTGAGCGATGGTCAGCTTTTCGCCGGCCGCAATCTTGATCATCCATTCCACCAGATCGATGCCCGTGACCAGCTCGGTCACGGGATGCTCGACCTGAAGGCGGGTGTTCATTTCCAGGAAGTAGAAATTGCGGTGGGCGTCGACGATGAACTCGACGGTGCCTGCGCTGCGGTACTGCACCGCCTTGGACAGCGCCACGGCCTGTTCGCCCATGGCCTTGCGCGTCGCCTCGTCGAGGAACGGCGACGGCGCCTCCTCGATCACCTTCTGGTGGCGGCGCTGGATGGAGCACTCGCGTTCGGCCAGATAGAGGCAGTTCTCGCCATCCGACAGCACCTGGATTTCGATGTGGCGGGGCTGTTCGATGAACTTTTCGATGAACACCCGGTCGTCGCCGAACGACGAGCGCGCCTCGGACGTGGACCGCTCGAAGCCGTCGCGGGCCTCGGCCTCGTTCCAGGCCACGCGCATCCCCTTGCCGCCGCCGCCGGCCGACGCCTTGATCATCACCGGATAGCCGATCTCGCCGGCGATCTTCACCGCCTCGTCGGCGTCCTTGATGATGCCCATGAAGCCGGGCACCGTGGTGACGCCGGCCTCGGCGGCCAGCTTCTTGGAAGTGATCTTGTCGCCCATCGCCTCGATGGCCAGGGCATCGGGGCCGATAAAGGCGATGCCTTCCTTGGCCAGCGCCTGCTGGAACAGCTTGTTCTCGGACAGGAAGCCGTAGCCCGGATGCACGGCCTGAGCGCCGGTGTCCTTGCAGGCCTGCACGATGCGGTCGATCAGAAGGTACGACTGGGCGGACGGGGCCGGGCCGATGTGAACCTTCTCGTCGGCCATCTGCACATGCAGGGCGTCGCGGTCGGCCTCGGAATACACCGCCACGGTCTTGATGCCCATCTTGCGGGCCGACTTGATGACGCGGCAGGCAATTTCGCCTCGGTTGGCGATCAGAATCTTGTCGAACATTGACGTGGTCCCCTATGTCGGGCGTCGAAAAGTGAAGTGTTTTGAACCACAGAGGCCACAGAGATCGCAGAGAAGGAAAAGGAAGGAGAGATATTTCTCCACGCGCGCAGCGCAACCAACTTCCCTTTTATTTTTTCTTCTCTGTGCCCTCTGCGTCCTCTGTGGTTAATCCACTTAATTACAGCGGAATGTTGCCGTGCTTCTTCCACGGGTTTTCCAGCTTCTTGTCGCGCAGCATGGCCAGGGACCGGCAGATGCGCCGCCGCGTGCCGTGGGGCATGATGACGTCGTCGATGAAGCCGCGGGCGCCGGCCACAAACGGGTTGGCGAACTTCTTGCGGTATTCCTCGGTGCGCTCGGCGATCTTGGCGGTGTCGCCGATGTCGCTGCGGAAGATGATCTCCACCGCGCCCTTGGGCCCCATCACCGCGATCTCGGCGGTCGGCCAGGCGAAGTTGACGTCGCCGCGCAAGTGCTTGGAACTCATCACGTCATAGGCCCCGCCGTAGGCCTTGCGGGTGATGACTGTGACCTTGGGCACGGTGCATTCGGCAAAGGCGTAGAGCAACTTGGCGCCGTGCTTGATGATGCCGCCGTATTCCTGGGTGGTGCCGGGCAGGAAGCCGGGCACGTCGACGAAGGTCACCACCGGGATGTTGAAGGCGTCGCAGAAGCGCACGAAGCGGGCCGCCTTGCGCGAACTGTCGATGTCCAGGCACCCGGCCAGCACCATCGGCTGGTTGGCGACGATGCCGATGGTCGAGCCTTCCATGCGGGCGAACCCGGTGATGATGTTGCGGGCGTAGTCGGGCGCGATCTCGTAGAAGTCGCCCTCGTCCACCACCTTGGTGATCAACTCCTTCATGTCATAGGGCATGTTGGGGTTGTTGGGGATGAGGGTGTCGAGCGAGAAGTCCTCGCGGTCGGCCGGGTCGGCGGTCGGGCGGACCGGGGGCTTTTCCTTGTTGTTGGCCGGCAGGAAGTCCATCAGGCGGCGGATCTGCAACAGCGCCTCGACGTCGTTGTCGAACGCCAGTTCGGCCACGCCGGACTTGGCGGTGTGGGTCACGGCACCGCCCAGTTCCTCGGCCGTGACGACTTCATGCGTCACCGTCTTGACGACGTCCGGGCCGGTCACGAACATGTAGGAGCTGTCCTTGACCATGGCGATGATGTCGGTCATGGCCGGCGAGTACACGGCACCACCCGCGCACGGCCCCATGATGACCGAGATCTGCGGGATGACGCCCGAGGCCATGACGTTGCGCTGAAACACCTCGGCGTATCCGGCCAGGCTGTCCATGCCCTCCTGGATGCGCGCCCCGCCCGAGTCGTTGAGCCCGATCACCGGCGCCCCGACCTTCATGGCCTGGTCCATCACCTTGCAGATCTTCTCGGCGTGGGTCTCGGACAGCGAGCCGCCGAACACCGTGAAGTCCTGGCTGAACACGAACACCAGCCGGCCGTTGATGGTGCCGTAGCCGATCACCACGCCGTCGCCCGGCGTGCGCTGCTCGGCCATGCCGAAGTCCGTGCAGCGGTGCTCCTTGAACATGTCCCACTCTTCGAACGAGCCCTCGTCCAGAAGCAGGTCTATGCGTTCGCGCGCGCTCAGCTTGCCCTTGCCATGCTGCGCCTCGATCCGCTTCTGACCCCCGCCAAGACAGGCTGCCGCACGCTTCTTGTCGAGCTGCTGAATGATTTCGTACATCCGGGCCAATCCCTATTTTGCAAATTCTGCGTCTCCGATACTTTCCTTTATTCGCAACTTGCGCCACCTTCAACGGGAAACCGGCAAAAAGGGGTGGCGCTGCGAAGACATTCGCAGCGTCAGGGATGAAAATGGCGAATGTTGCGAACGGTAGCGGAGCTAGTCGGAAAAAGCTGTTCGTCGGCCACAAGCTGCGCCGGCTGCGCGAACAGCGCGACATGACGCAGGCGGCCATGGCCCGCCTGCTCGACCTGTCGCCCAGCTACCTCAATCAACTGGAGGGCAACCAGCGGCCCCTGACGGTCACGGTGCTGCTGCGCATCGCCCAGATTCTGCAAATCGACGTCGCCACCCTGGCCGAGGACGAGGAGGCACGCCTGATCTCGGACCTGCGCGAGGTGGTGTCCGACCCGCTGTTCGCTGGCGAACCGCCGACCCTGACCGAACTGCGGGCGGCGGCGACCAGCGCCTCGACGGTGGCGCACCGCATGTTGTCGCTGTACCAGGCCTATCAGCAACTCAACGAACGCCTCCAGGCCATGGGCGACCGGCCGAGCCTGGAGCCTGAGGACCAGTCCGGAGCAGCGCATTTCCCCTACGAGGAGGTGCGCGACTATTTCTACTACTGCAACAACTACTTCGGGCCGCTGGACGAGGCCGCCGAAGCCCTGGCGAGGACCGCCGACCTGCAAATCGGCGACATGCAGCCCGGCCTGATGCGCCACCTCAAGGACCACCACGATGTGCGCGTAGTGCTGGAGAATCACCAAACCGACCTGATGCGGCGTTTCGACCCGGCCACCCGCAGCCTTTACCTGGGCGCCCCCCTTGATCCGCCCAGCCGCAGCTTCCACATGGCCCACCAGATTGCCCAGCTTGCCCACGCCGACCTGATCGAGGACATGATCGCCGCCGCCACCCTGAGCAGCGAGGACGCCAAGGCCATCTGCCGCGTGGGGCTGGCCAACTACTTCGCTGGCGCCCTGTTGATGCCTTACGGCGCCTTTGCCCGTCAGGCCCGTGAAACCCGCCACGATATCGAGATCCTGGCCGGGCGTTTCGGGACCAGCTTCGAGCAGGTATGCCACCGCCTGAGCACCCTGCAACGCCCCGGACAGCCCGGCGTGCCGTTCTATTTCATGCGCATCGATCAGGCCGGCAACATCACCAAGCGCCACAGCGCGACGCGCCTGCACTTCGCGCGGTTCGGCGGCACCTGCCCGAAATGGAACATCCACGAGGCGTTTGCCCGCCCCGGCAAGATCCTCACCCAGCTTGCCACCATGCCCGATGGCACCACATTTGTCTGTATCGCCTACGCCGTCATCAAGGGCGGTGGCGGGTATCTGCGGCCGACCCGCCAGTTCGCGGTCGGCCTGGGGTGCGAGGTCAGCCATGCGCAGGATCTGGTTTACTCGGTCGGGTTGGACCTTGAGACTCTGTCGTCTGCCGAGCCGGTCGGCGTGAACTGCCGCATCTGCGAGCGCACCGACTGCCAGCAACGCGCCTTCCCGCCGATCGGAACCAAGGTCACCGTGGACCCCAACGACCGCCGTCTAGCACCCTATCTGTTCTCGTGAGCGACTTGGAGACTCCCCCATGCTCAAGACCGCTGCCCTTGCCTTTGCCGCCCTGCTGACCGTGGCCGCCCCGGCGGTTGCAGAACAAAGCGCCAAACCGCCGATGACCGTCTACAAATCGCCGAGTTGCGGATGCTGCGGCGGGTGGGTGGACCACATGCGCGCCGCCGGGTACCACGTCGAGGTCAAGGACACCGACGCCATGGACATGGTCAAGGACATGATGGGCGTCCCGGACGCGATGGCGTCGTGCCATACGGCAACCATCGACGGCTATCTCGTCGAAGGCCACGTCCCGGCCGACGCCGTTGACCGCCTGCTGGCCGAACGCCCCAAGGCCACCGGCCTCGCGGTGCCAGGAATGCCGGTCGGTTCTCCGGGAATGGAAATGGGCGGCCAGACCGAACCCTATGCCGCCATGTTGTTCAACAGTGACGGGACCGCGCGGACGTTCATGGAATACGGCCAAAAGTAAGAAGTAGATTTTAAACCACAGAGGTCACAGAGAGCACAGAGAAGGAAATTAAGGAGAGAGAAAATCCCCTCTCCATTCCCCCTTCCTCTGTGTCCTCTGCGTCCTCTGTGGTTCCCCTCTTCCCTTCTCGCTCTACGCCACCCGCACATGGTCGAGGAACCGGCTCACCTCTTCTCGCAGGTCCGAGGCGCCTTTGGACAGTCCGTCGGCAGCATCGAGAACCTGCCCGGCGGCACTGCCGGCCTCGGCTGCCGAGCCGGTGACGTCGCCGATGTGGCTGGTCACCTCCTGCGTGCCACTGGCGGCCTGTTCGATGTTGCGGGCGATTTCGCTGGTGGCGGCGGTCTGTTCCTCGACCGCGCCGGCGATGGAGGTGGCGATGCCTTCGAGTTCGCCGATGACGCTGCCGATGCGGCTGATCGCCTCAACGGCCTGACGGGTTTCGTCCTGCACCGCGCCGATCTGCTGGGAGATTTCCTCGGTCGCCCGCGCGGTCTGGGTGGCGAGGCTCTTGACCTCGTTGGCCACCACGGCAAAGCCCTTGCCGGCCTCGCCCGCCCGCGCCGCCTCGATGGTGGCATTCAGCGCCAGAAGGTTGGTCTGGCTGGCGATGTCGGTGATGAGCTGCACGACCTCGCCGATACGCTTGGCGGTGTTCGACAGCCCCTGAACCTGGACGTTGGTCTGCTCGACCTCGCGCACCGCCTGGGCGGCGATGTCCGACGACCGGCTGACCTGTCGGCTGATTTCCCGGATGGAGCCGCTGAGTTGCTCGGCGGCCGCAGCCACGGTCTGCACGTTGGCGGCGGCTTCCTCGGACGCTGCGGCAACGGAACCGGCCCGTTCGCTTGTCTGCTCGGCGATGGAACTCATGGAGCGGGCGGTGGACTGCATCTGAGTGGCCGCCGCCGACACGCCATCGACCACGCCGCCGACGCTACCCTCGAACTCGTCGGCCAGGCTGCGCATCAGGGCCTTCTTTTCAGACTCCGCACGAACGGCCAGTTCCTTCTGCTGGTCCTCCAGGTCGCGGGCGTGGATGGCATTTTCCTTGAACACCTCGACGGCGGCGGACATGGCGCCGACCTCGTCGCCCCGGTCACGGGCGGGCACCTGCACGCCAAGGTCGCCATCGGCCAGCCGCCGCATGGCGTCGGTCATCGCACGAATCGGCTGGGCGATGCTGCGGATGATGAGAAACCCCAGCACCACGGCGGCGACGAGAGCGACCCCCGCCCCACCGAGGGTGACGGCGATGGTCGTGTCGAAGGCGCCTTCCTGCGCCCGCAGGCGGTCCTCAAGCTGCCGGAAGTCGGCGGCCCGGATGGCGGCGGCGGCGTCCAGAAACTGCTGCGCCGCCGCGTCC
>LAEA01000258.1 GCA_000961745.1 Rhodospirillaceae bacterium BRH_c57
ATGCCGCGCGTCATGCCCGACGCCGCATAGGCCACGGTCAGTTCCCCGGCCGACAGGGGCGGCATCAGGACATCGACGATGTTGCCCTGAACTTTGGCAATGATGACCGAACTGGATGTGTTGGCAAAGGCGTTCTGCACCATGGTCATCATGATGAGGCCGGGGGCCAGGAACTCGATGAACGGCACGCCGCCGACTTCCTCCACCGTCCGGCCGAGCGCCAGGGCGAAAATGGCCAGGAACAAAAGCGAGGTGACCAGGGGGGCGGCGATGGTCTGTAGCCACACCTTGGTGAAGCGGCGCACTTCCTTGAGGTACAGCTCCCACAGGCCGCGCCAGTTGACGGCGCCCATCTCGCGCGGCCCTATGGGAGTGGGACCGGCGGGGGTTGATCTGGAAAGGGCACTGTTGCTCACGGGATGTCTCTCTAAGAAGTGGTGAGGGGCGGCGCGGCGGCCTATGCTGAGGGCCATATAGGTACATCAGCGCCCGGTGCCAGGAAACAGTGGTCAACACCCCGTCCCAAACCAACACGTCCCGCTCAAATACGCCCCGCGCCCCGCGTCCGGTCACCAAGGCGCGGCTGCACAACATCGCGGTCCATTACCTGGAGCGTTTTTCGGCCAGCCGGGAGGCGGTGCGGAGGGTGCTGGAACGCCGCGCCTTCAAGGCCAACCGCGTCCACGAGGGCGATCCCGAACAGGCCAGGACCTGGATCACCGAGATCCTCGACACCCTGCAACGCCAGGGGTTCCTGGACGACAGCCGCTATGCCGAAACCGCCGCGCGGTCCCTGGCGGCGCGCGGTCATTCCCTGCGCGCCATCCGGTCCCGGCTGGCCGCCAAGGGGGTGGACCGCGACCATGTGGACAGCGCCTTGCACCGCTTGGCCGAAGACATGGCGCCGGCCGGACGCGACGCCCAGGATACCGACCCCGACCTTGTCGCCGCCTTGGCCTATGCCCGCCGCCGCCGCCTCGGCCCGTGGCGCCTGCCCGAGGTCCAGGCCGAGCACCGCCACAAGGACATGGCCGCCCTGGCTCGCCGGGGCTTTAGCTCCGAAACCGTCCGCAAGATCCTGGACGCCACCGACCCTGATGAGGCTGAGGCGTTGCTGGAGGAGTGAAAGGGGTTTCCCCGCTTCACTTCCTTTACAAAACGGCTTTACTCCACCGTCTGGTCAGCCTTCCAGCCGTTTTCCATGGCGATGCGCACCGCCTGGGAGCGGTTGGCGGCGTTGAGCTTGCGGTAGATGTTGCGGGTCTGAACCTTGATGGTGACTTCCTGAAGGTCCAGGGCGCGGGCGATTTCCTTGTTGGTGCTGCCGTCCACCACCATGCCGAGAATGACGCGTTCGCGCTCCTCCAGGCTGCCCAGCGGGTTGCCGTCGGAGAACGACCCGACGGCGGGCGCGGGGGCCGGGCGCGGGGCGTTGAAGGCGAACGAGGGAAAGTACTTTTCGCCCGAAAGAACCAGGCGCAGGGCGTTGATCATGGCCGTGCTGCTCAGGGTCTTGGGCAGGTATCCAGCGGCCCCGTGGTCAATGGCGCCCACCACGTCGGCGGATTCGACCGACCCCGACAGGATCACCACCGGCGTCTTGGGGAACGCCGCGATCATGGTGTCGATGCCGCGCGTGCCGTGCATTCCGGGCATCCGCAGGTCGAGCAGGATAAGGTCCATGGGGCCTTGCGCCCGTGCGGCCTCCAGCGCGCTGTCAAAGCAGCTTGCCTCGACCACCTCGACCTCGGTGTCGAGCGCCTTGAAGAACGGGATCAGGCCCTGGCGCACCAAGGTATGATCGTCGGCCAGTAACAGTCGCATGTTTCCCCAAGCCCCCATCTACCTCAGCGGGTCACAGAGTAAGGCGGTGGAGGCGGTTGGGCAAGGACAGCGCCTCCCGCCGGTCCACTTCATCCCACGGGCGAAGAGTCCGGCAGGTGGACCAACGCCCGGACGTGGCGGGTCAGCTCCGCCAGGCTGATCGGCTTTTTGAGAATGGCGGCGGTGTGGTCCTGGAGTTCGGCCGCCGCGCTTTCCAGGTGCCCCAGGTGGCCGGTGACGACGATCACCGGCAGGTCGGGAACGTGGGACTGCATGCGGCGGATCATCTCGGCACCGTCGCAGCGCGGCATGCGCAGGTCGGTGATGACCAGGTCGGGCGGGTCGGCCAGGAACTTCTCATAGCCTTCCTCGCCGTCGCCGGCCGTGGTCACGCGGTAGCCCTGGCGGTCCAGATGGTCGGCTACCAGCTTGGTCGCGAACGGCTCGTCATCGACCACCAGGATATGGAGCAGCAGGGCCGAAGGCTCGTCGTCGCCGTCGTCATCGTCGTCCGGCTGGGGCGCCGCCAGGGCGCCCTGGTGGCGGGGTGCCGCACGGCCGGGGATGGGCTCGGCCAGATGCTCCACCGGACCCTCCCCCGGTGCCTCGGCATCGATGGGCAGGGTGATCTCGAACCGGGCGCCCTCGGCCGTGTTGTGGACCCGCAGCGACCCGTTCATGCCCGACACCAGGCTGTAGCTGACCGACAGGCCGAGGCCGGTGCCGGTGCCGATCTGCTTGGTGGTGTAGAACGGCTCGAAGATGCGGTCGATGATCTCGGGCGCGATGCCGCCGCCGTTGTCGATCACCTGGATGGTGAGGTATCCGTCACTGGCCCGCGCGGCGCCCTCCACGGTGATGGCGCCCCGGAAGGGGGAGTCCGGGACCTCGGCCCGCCAGCGGTGCAGGACGGCGTCGCGGGCGTTGGTCAAAAGGTTGAGCAGGACCTGTTCCAGGTGGACCGGGCGGCCGCGCACGCCGTGGGTGCCGATGGGATAGCGCGCGGTGATGGCGATGCCCTCGGCATAAAGCTGGGACTCGATCATGTTGACCGCCTGCATGATGCACAGGGCGGGGTCGAACACCTCGACGGCCTCGGGCTCCTTGCGGCTGAAGATGCGCATGTGGTCGATGATCTCGCCCATGCGGCCGGCCTGGGAACTGATGATCTCCAGGGTCGCCCGGCTTTCCGCGTCGGGGCTGGGGCGGTCGGCGCGGTCGAGCAGCGCCCCTTCGGCCGCCATGCGGATGACGTTCATGGGCTGGCTGAGTTCGTGCGCCATGCCGGCCGCCATTTCGCCCAGGGTGGCCAGCTTGGCGGTCTGGATGAGCTGGCCTTGCACAACCTTGGTGTCGGTGACGTCGCGCAGCACCGTCTGGGTCGCCGCCTTGCCGGCATAGGTGATCGGCGAGGACGACATTTCGGCGTCGAACGGCTGCCCGGACAGGCGCAGCAGGCAAATCTCCGTGCGTTCGGTGGCCCGCCCGCTGTCGTGCATGCGGCGCAGGCGGACGGCCAGCATGTCGCGGTGGTCGGGATGCACGAAGCGGTCCAGGGACTGCGTGATGAGATCGCCAATGGTGTTGGCGCGGGTGATCTGCACGGCCTGGCGGTTGGCGTAGACGATAGTGCCGTCCACATCGACGATGATGCCGTCGAGCGACATCTCGGCCACCGCGCGGAACCGCTCCTCGCTTTCCTGGAGGGCCAGTTCGGCCTGCCGGCGGGCGGTGATGTCCTGGACCACGGCCACGAACACCGGCGGCTGTTCCTGGGCCATGTACTGTAGTCGCACTTCGACCGGATAGCGCGAGCCGTCCTTGCGCCGGTACACGCTCTCGAACACCGTCGAGATGCTGGGCCGCTGGCGCAGCGGGTTGAGGCGGCGGCGGAAGCTGTCGGCGGTCTCCAGGGGCATGATGTCGAGCGGCGTCATGTCCAGCATGTCTTCGGCCGATCGGCCCAGGTTCTGGCGTGCTCCCCGGTTGACTTGCAGGAAGGTCAGGTCCTCGGCGTCGAAGATGTACACCTCGTTGGCCGACTGGTCGATGATGCGGCCCATGCGGGTGATGGTCTGCTCGGCCTCGTGCTGGTGGGTGAGGTCGGTTCCGGTGCCGCGATAGCCCTTGAACCGCCCCCGCTCGTCGAACACCGGCGTGCCCGAGACGCTGATGTAGCGCGAGGTCCCGTCCGGCAGGCGCAGGGAATAGCAAAAGCCCCGGAACGGCCGGTGCTGGCGCAGGTCATCCATGTGCACCTGCCAGCGTGCCGGGCCGTCCTGGCCATCGGCCCTGCTGTCGAATCGGGATCGCCCGAGGTAGGCGTTCGGGTCGGCCCCGATCAGCCGGCGAAAGCCTTCCGATACATAGGTGAAGGTGTGGGCATGGTCGGTTTCCCACAGCCAGTCCGACGCCGACTCCGCGAATTCCCGGAACCGGGCCTCGCTTTCGCGCAGGCGCGGGGTGCGCTCGGCGATGGTGTTTTCCATGGCGTCCTGAACGCGGCGCAGGTGGGCCTCGGCTTCGCGCCGTTCGGCCACCTCGGCCTCGATCTGGGCCTGTTGGGCGCGCACCAGCAGTTCGATGTGGCGGCCCAGCATGAGCAGTCCGGCATAGAGCACGACCATGACGGCGATCGCAGCGCCGGTCAGGCGCAGCACGGCGTGGCGCACCGCACTGGTCATGTGGGCCATGTTCTGATGCACCACGGCAATGCCGCTGATCGTCCCGTCGGTGTCGCGCAGGGGCGCGTAGACAGTCAGGACGGACTCCGGGACGGCCGGCGGTGGGGCTTGGGCATGGCCATTGGCGCCGAAGTCGATCACGTAGGGCCGCAGGGGGCCTGGCCCGGCCCACGCCGTGCCGCCCAGGGCCTGGCGTGCGGCCTCGGCGTTTTCGACCGGTCGGGTGACAGCCGCCGGATCGGTCGATACCACCACCATGCCCCGCGTGTCGGCCACCGTGACTTCGAGCAGCGGGTTGATGCGGGCTGCCTGGGCGATAATGCGGCGGAAGGCGTGTTCGGCGTCGGCGTCGGCACGCACGGTGGGGGACAGCAGAACAGCCAGGGAGTCGGCATCGCTGCGCGCGTCATCAACCAGGGCGGCCGAAAGCTGCGTCTGGCTCAGCGCGCTGAGGGCCACCGTTGCGGCCACCACCAGGGCCAGTGCGACAAGCGCGATGATGCGCAAGGGCCGCACGCTGGGCAGCGACAAGCTTCCGGCATCCTCTTCGGGCCGGGGGTCGGATGGTCCAGGGCCGGAGTGCCCAAAGCCGGAGTGCCCAAGGCCGGAGTGCCAAGGGTCGGAGTGGTCATCCTCGAACGGCCCTCCGGTGTTTCGGTCGTGGTTTTGGTTCTGGCCGTTGCTGTGTGTCATGGCGCCGCCCCCAGCGGCCAAAGCCTTGTCTGCCGCTACTATACCTTTTTCCGATCCTTATACCATCTCGTCGCCTGAGTGCCTTATTTCCCGCTCTGGGCGTGGCGGCGGGTTGATACCGTGATTCTTGCGGGCTGTTGTCCGTGCGGCGCCTTTGGGGTGCCGCTTTCCCGAGCACCTAACGCAAACAAACTTCGGCGGCAGGGCAGCCTGCCGCCCTTTTCTTGCCTTGCCGGGCTGATGGGGGCTCGCCTTTTCGCTAAAGCCGACTATCGTAGTGGTTCAAATGAGCCAGTGTTCGTGGCACTGTGGGGCCTGAAGGGCTGCAAAAAGCCCCTGGAGAACCTGAGACAATCGTGCCTGACAGAATGCAAAACCCGACTCGGCCACCGACCGGGCGCACGACACTGACTGTGGACGCGTTCGGTCTGCCTGTCGTGCTGGTCGATGGGCAGGGGCGGGTGGTCGAGGCCAACGCCGCCTATGGTGCCCTCATGGGGGATGCTGTCACGGGGGCGGGCGGCGCGGTGTCTGGCCTGCTGTTCGAGGGGCAGGATCTGGTGGCCGCAGGATTGGCCGGAACCCTGCCGCCCAGCGGCGAGGCCCACCTGATGCGCGCCGGCCACGGCCCGTGCGCCCTGGTCTATACCTGCACGCCCCAGGAGTCGGGTGGCCTGCTTGTCACGCTGTGTGCTTTGCCCGCTTGCGCCCGGAAGGCCTACAATACCCCCTTCAACGTCTCCTTCGGCCCCTCCTTCAGCTCATCCTTCAGCACTGGGGACGGCACCGCCGAGGCCCGCGCCCTGCGGGCCGAGACCCAGTTGCGCGATGCCATCGCGGCCATGGAGGACGGCTTTGTCATCTATGACGCCGACGACCGCTTCGTGTTGTCCAACGCGCGTTACATGGATCTCTATCCGGGCATGGCCCACCTGTTCGTGCCCGGCACGCGGTTCGAGGACATCCTGCGTGGCGGGCTGGCCTGCAATGCCTTCGTCCTGCGTGACGATGAGTCGCCCGAGACGTGGCTGATCGGCCGTCTGCGCGACCATCGCGAGGGCGTGGTGCGGCGCGAGCAGGAACTTGGCGATGGCCGCTGGGTGGCGGTCAAGGAGCGCCGCACGGCCGAAGGTGGCACGGTCGGCATCCGCACCGAGATCACCGACCAGAAGCGCCGCGAACAGACCTTGCGCAACGCGGTTGAGGAAGCCCGTCTGGCCGACCGCGTGAAGTCCGAGTTCCTGGCCAACATGAGCCATGAACTGCGCACGCCCTTGAATGCCATCATCGGCTTTTCCGAGGTCATGACGACCGAGTTGTTCGGCCCGCTCGGCGATGCCCATTACGCCGACTATGCCTTGGACATTCACGAGTCGGGCCGACACCTGCTGGCCGTGATCGGCGATATCCTGGACTTGTCGCGCATCGAGGCGGGGGAGTTACGCCTCGACCTCGCGCCGGTGCCACTCGACGTGGTGGTTGAAGCGGCCTTGCGCATGGTTGCCCCGCGCGCGGCCGACAAGGGGCTGGTGCTGCGCGATGGGATCAAGTCCGGAGCGTTGCCGCATCTGATGGTGGATGCCCTGCGCATCAAGCAGGTGTTGCTCAACCTGCTGTCCAACGCCGTCAAGTTCACCCCGGCTGGCGGGACGATCACCATCACTGCGGTGCCGCGCCCGGACGGCGGCATCGAGGTTTGCGTGACCGACAGCGGCATCGGCATGTGTGAGGCTGACCTGGCCGTCGCCCTGACCCCGTTCGGGCAGGTCCAAAGCGCCTTTTCACGCCGCTACCATGGCACCGGCCTGGGGTTGCCCATCGCCGCGCGCCTGATGGAAGCCCACGGCGGGAGCCTGGACCTGACCAGCGGTCGTGGCGAAGGAACGCGGGCCTGTCTGGTGTTTTCGCCCGCCAGCGTGGCAGCGGGTGCACTCGGAGGATAATGATGAACGTGGCCGCCCTGCTTGACCGCACCGCCCGCGTCCACGGCGCCCGTCCGGCCGTGGCGCACGGCGGGCACGACGTGCTGACCTATGCCCAACTGGCCCGCCGGGCCGGTGCCCTGGCCGCCGGACTGCGCACCCGCCTGGGGCTGGCGGTCGGGGACCGGGTGGCGATCTTTGCCCACAATGTCCCGGCGTACGTCGAGACGCTGTTCGCCGTCTGGCAGGCCGGGCTGGTCGCCGTGCCGGTCAACGCCAAGCTGCACCCCCGTGAACTGGCCTGGATTCTTGAGCACTCCGACGCCCGCGCGGTGTTTGCTACGCCCGATCTGGCGGGCCTCATCACCGGCCCGGTCCCGGTCCTCGACATGGCCGGGGCCGACACTGCCGGGATGGCCGAAGGCGTTCCCATGGGCGTTGAGCCGCGCGCCCCCGATGATCTGGCGTGGCTGTTCTATACCTCGGGCACGACAGGGCGGCCCAAGGGCGCCATGCTCAGCCACCGCAACCTGATGTCCATGACGGCGTGCTATTTCATGGACGTGGACAGCATCGCGCCCGACGACAGCCTGCTGCACGCCGCCCCCATGTCGCACGGGTCGGGCTTCTACATCCTGCCGCACGTCGCAGCGGCGGCCAAACAGGTGGTGCCCGACAGCGGCGGGTTCGATCCGGCCGAGGTCTGTAGCCTCTTGGCCGCCCATCACGGGGTGTCGATGTTCGCCGCCCCGACCATGGTCCACCGCCTGATCGAGTCGCCCGAGGTGCAGGCCGCCGACCTCACCGGCCTCAAGACCATCATCTACGGCGGCGGGCCGATGTATGCCGAGGACTGCGTGACCGCGCTGGACCTGCTCGGCCCCCGGCTGGCCCAGATCTATGGCCAGGGCGAAAGCCCGATGACCATCACCGCCCTGTCCAAGGCCCACCACGCCGACATCACCCACCCGCGCCACGCCGCCCGCCTGGCCTCGGTCGGGGTGCGTCAGGCGATGGTCGAGGTGCGCGTCGGCGGCCCCGACGACAGCGAGTTGCCGCCCGACGCGGTCGGCGAGGTGCTGGTGCGTGGCGAGGCGGTGATGCTCGGCTACTGGAAGAACCCCGACGCCACCGTCGAAGCCCTGCGCAATGGCTGGCTGCACACCGGTGACATGGGAGCGATGGACGCCGACGGGTTTCTGACCCTCAAGGATCGTTCCAAGGACGTGATTATCACCGGCGGCAGCAACGTCTATCCGCGCGAGGTGGAGGAGGTCCTGCTGACCCACCCCGCCGTTGCCGAAGCCTCGGTCATCGGCGTGCCGCACGCCGACTGGGGCGAGGAAGTGGTCGCCGTCGTCGTGGCGTCCGGCGCTGTCGATGCTGCCGCGCTGGACGCCTTGTGCCTTGACGCCATTGCCCGCTTCAAGCGCCCCAAACGTTATGTCTTTGTGGCTGAACTGCCGAAGAATAACTACGGCAAGGTCCTGAAGACGGCGCTGCGGGATATGGTTTGAGGGTCAGCGCCTGTTCCGTCACTCCGCCTCAGCGACCTGATTACGCCCCCCGTTCTTGGCCTGATATAGCGCCGTGTCGGCGCGGTCCAGGAGGGCGTCGAGGTCTTCTTCGTTGCCCAGCGCCGCGACGCCGAAGCTGGCCGTGATCGCGATGCTGGTGCCGTTGGCGTCGATGGGGGTTCCGGCGAAGGTTTCGCGCAGGCGTTCGGCGACCAGCAGGGCGCCCGCCGGGGTGGTGTCGGGCAGCAGGATGGCGAACTCCTCGCCGCCCAGGCGGCCGAGGATGTCCACCGGGCGGATCTCGCCGATGACGCGGGCCACCACTTCGCGCAGCACCACGTCTCCGGCGGCATGGCCATGGGTATCGTTGATTGTCTTGAAGTGGTCGATGTCGAGCATCACCGCGCACAGTGGCGAGTCGGTGCGCGCCACGCGGGCGACCTCCCGCCCGGCCAAGTCAAAGAAGGCCCGGCGGTTGCGCGCCCCGGTCAGGGCGTCGGTGGTGGCCAGCCGTTCGAGGTCCTGGTTGGCCTGTTCCAGCGCGGCGGTGCGCTCCTGGACCTTGCGCTCCAGGGTCTCGTTGGCCTGCACCAGTTGTTCGTAGAGGTACTGGTTGGCAAAGCCGACCGCGATCTTGTCACAAAACAACTGCACCAGATTCAATTCCAGGGGGTCGGACGGCGGCGGGCAGTGCAGGTAGGCAACAACCTCATGGCTGCGGTCGTCGCCCAGGTACAGGACGGTGAAGTCGGTGCCAAACACGCTGGCCCGGCCCTCGAACGCGGTGCGGATGGCGGCGGCCACCTCGTCGTTGAGGCGGACCGTTGACAGGGGCGCGTGGGGACCGGCGCCATAACTCTCGCTGGCGGCCAGCACGAAGATGTCCGGCGTTCCGCTGCCGGGGCGCTGCACGCACAGGATGCCGTTGGCGCCGACGCCCAGGAAGGTGCCCAGTTGCAGCAGCACGCCGGTGGAGAACTGTTGCAGCGAGTCGGCCTTGAACAGCGAGTCGGTGGACTGGATGATCTGGCGCAGGCCCTTGCGGTGCTGCTCCAGGGCCATGATGTCCTCGTAGGCGCGCAGCGCGGTCAAGGTGGCGGTGAACAGCTTTTGGGAGGTCAGTTCGGTCTTGGACTTGTAGTCGTTGATGTCGTAATCGACGATCACCCGTTCCTCGGGCGCCTGTCCAGGCTGACCGGTGCGCAGGATGATGCGCACGAACGTGTTCTTCAGGTCTTCGCGGATGTAGCGCACCAGGCGCAGGCCGGCGTCGTCGGTTTCCATGACCACGTCGAGCAGCACGATGGCGATGTCGTTGCGCCCGGCCAGCACGCCCTCGGCCTCGGCCCCGCTGTAGGCGCTGAGGATTTCCAGGCCGCGCCCCTTGTAACTCATGGTGCGCAGGGCAAGGCGGGTGACGTCGTGGACCTCGGGCGCGTCATCGACCACCAGCAGTTTCCAGGTCGCGGCGGTCGATGCCATCGGGCGTCGTTCCTTGTCCGCGAATATCATTTTACCCGCCATCTCTTTGCCTTTCCGTACTGCGGGCCTGCCCGCCAAAAAAATCATGGGAGAACCGCCGTCAGGCGTGGAGGAGGGCCACCGTCGGCTGGGTCTCCTTGGGGAACAGGATCACGAATCGCACCCCCATGGCGCTGTTTTCCAGGCGCACCCGGCCGTTCAAGGTGCGGGTGACGATGTTGTAGACAATGTTCATGCCCAAGCCGCTGCCGCCGGTGTTGCGCCGGGTGGTGAAGAACGGGTCGAACACCTTGGTACGATGCTCGGGAGCGATGCCCTTGCCGTCATCCACATAGACGATTTCCACCGCCTCGCCCAGGTCGGTGATGGTAATGCCGATATGGCCGCCCGCCTCGTCGAAGCCGTGGGTCAGCGAGTTCATCACCAAGTTGGTCAGGACCTGGGACAGGGCGCCGGGGGAGGTGGTCAGTTCCAGTCCGCTGGGGGCCTCGACCTTGATATCGACGGGCAGTTTCTTGAGTTGGGGGCGCAGGCTGGCCAGGATTTCCTGGACGTAGTCCTTGAGGTCGATCTCGCGCATTTCGCCGGCCGTGCGGTCCACCGCCACCTGCTTGAAGCTCTGGATCAGGTCGGCGGCGCGGGAGGCGTTGGTCTCGATCAACTGCACGGCCTCCTCGGCGGCGGCCACATAGTCCTCCATGTCCTGGACGCCCAGGTTTTCGGTTTCGAACAGGTGCTTGAGCGTTGCGGTCTGCTGGGCAAGGTAGGACGCGCTGGTCACCACGATGCCGACCGGGGTGTTGATCTCGTGCGCGACGCCGGCCACCAGGCTGCCCAGCGAGGCCATTTTCTCGGATTCGATCAGGCTCTGCTGGATCCGCCGCAGGTCTTCGAGCGCAGTGTGGGCGCGGTCGCGTTCCTGGTCGGACTGGGCCTTGGCGTCCGCCAGGGCGAGCATGGTCACGTTCAATTCGCTGGTGGCGCGGCTGACCTCGTTTTCCAGCGTGTCGGTGTGGAACATCATTTTCCCGGTGATCGGCCGCAGCAGGATGTAGACACCGCCGGTGCCGACAACCGCCATGATGAGGACGACCAGGACAACGAAGGAAATGTCTTGGTTGAGATCCGCGAACACCTCGTCCCGCCGCTGGGTGACGACCATGGACCAGCCGTTGACGGTGATGGGGGCGACGGCAACCATGTGTTCGCCGGCGTCGATGATGTCCCTGGACGGGTTTCCGGTGGTCAGGCGCCGGTAAGACGGCAGGAACGGATGATCCTCCAGGCGTTGCACCGACCCATCGGCCAGGAACAGGAACGCCTTGGTGTCGATTTCAAACATCAGGTAGACGCGGGTGGAGCCGCCGCCCTCGGTCTTGTGGGCGGCCACGCGCTGGGCCACCGGTGCCATGTCCAGGCCGATGATGTCGGTGCCCAGGCGGGTTCCGTCCTTGTCCTCCACCGGAGAGGCCACCACGATGCGCTGCCCGAACGGCGTATCCAGCGGCCCCCGCGCGGTCACCTGATTGGCCGTCTCGGCGTCGGACGGCCATAACTCGGGCGCGAACGCCTCGCCGACCGCTGCGGTGGTGCCGTCTAGGGCGATGCGGATGATTCCGGTGACGTCGGCTGTGGTGAACACGGCATCGGCCAGGATGGGGGTGATCTTGCTGATATAGGTGTCGTCGTCAATGCGGCCGGAGTTGTGATCGTCCAGCAGGGTGCGCGCCGCGGTGCTGCTGGCGATCTGGCGAATCACCTTTTGGCGGCCATCGACGATGTGGCCGATGGCGTCGGCGCTGGAGTCCGCAATGCCTTGGATGCCCGAGGCGGCGGACTCCCGCAAACGCTCGGACAGCGGCAGGGTGGTCAGCACCGCCGTGACGACGGCGACCACGAACACACCCCCCGTGGCGCAGCCCAAAAGGGCCCAGCGCAGGGCTTTGACGTTGATTGATCCTGGCATTCCCTACCCCTTCCCCGAAGGGGTAGATTAATGCAAATTCATTAAAGGTGCACGAATAAAGGCGTATACGGTTGTATTAGGCGCCCAGGCGCATCTGCTTTATCGCCTCCCGCGCGAGTTCGTCGGCCCGTTCGTTCTCGGCGTGGCCGGCGTGGCCCTTGACCCAGTGCCAGCGCACGGTGTGCTTGGCGCATTCGGCTTCCAGGTCCTGCCACAGGTCGACGTTCTTGACCGGCTTTTTGTCGGCCGTCTTCCAGCCGTTGCGCTTCCAGCCGTGGATCCAGGTGGTGATGCCGTTCTTGACGTACTGGCTGTCGGTGGTGACATCGACGATGCTGGGCCGGGTGAGGGCGCGCAGGCCGCCGATTACGGCCATCAGTTCCATGCGGTTGTTGGTGGTCTGGGGCTCGGCCCCGGACAGTTCCTTCTCGATGCCCTTCCAGCGCAGCAGGGCGCCCCAGCCGCCGGGGCCGGGGTTGCCCGAACAGGCGCCATCGGTGAACAGGGCAACGGCGTCTTTGCTGTCTTCGCTCATAATTCCAACCCATAGGCGCCCGGCCCGCCGACATCGCGGTGGAAGCGCAGCTTGTTGAGGTATTCGGTCGGGTCCTTGGGCCGCACCAGGGCGCCGGACGGGGTGTTGACCCAGTCATACAGCCGGGTCAGCAGGAAGCGCAGGGCGGCCCCCCGGCACAGCAGCGGCAGGGCGTCCAGTTCGGCGGCCGAGAACGGCCGGACCTTGCGGTAGGCCCCAAGCAGGGCGCGGGCCTTGGTGGCGTTGAAGGTCTTCTCGCCCTCGAAGCACCAGGCGTTCAGGCACACCGCGATGTCGTAGGCGAACAGGTCGTTGCAGGCGAAGTAGAAGTCGATCAGGCCGGAAAATTCGTCGTGCAGAAAGAACACGTTGTCGGGGAACAGGTCGGCGTGGATGACCCCGGCCGGCAGATCGGTCGGCCAACGCGCCTCCAGCACCTCAAGCTCGGCCGCGAGTTCGGACGCAAGGCCCGGCAGCACGCCGTCGGCCGCGTCGCCGGTCGCGGCGAACAAAGGCCGCCAGCCGTCCACCGACAGGGCGTTGGCGCGGCTCAGATCAAAGCCCTGGCCGGCCAGATGCATCTCGGCCAGCGCGGTGCCAAGCTGGGCGCAATGCTGTGCGGTGATGCGCCGCACCGACATGCCGTTCAGGAACGACACCATGGCGGCGGGCCGCCCGCACAGGGTGCGCAG
>LAEA01000115.1 GCA_000961745.1 Rhodospirillaceae bacterium BRH_c57
ACTGGCCTAGAGCTACTTCAGCAGGAGACTGATCATGCGCAGCACCTGGATACCCGCCATCGCCATCCTGATGTTCAGCGGCGCCGCCTTTGCCGAGGAGGCGCACCACCCTTCGGCCGGTGGTGCTTCGGCCACGCCCGCGCCTCAGGCCGCGGCGGCCAACTCGGCAATGATGGGCTCTGGGATGGACTCTGGAATGATGCAGGGCGGCATGATGGGGATGATGCACGGCGGGCAGGCTAGCCCCGGCGTGGCCGGTTGTCCGCTTATGACGGGCGGCGATCTTGCCCTGAATGTGGAAAAGGCCCGCAGCCTCGTCGCGGCGCACGTTGTGATGATGGGCAACGACCGGCTCCGGGTCGGCAGCGTCCAGGCGCAGGGCGACGACTTCGTGGCCGAGATCGAGACAGTCGACGGCTCGCTGGTCAACCGCCTGACCATCGACGGCAAGACCGGGGCGATGCGGCCGGCCACCTGATCCGCCGCGGATGAGCACGCCGCCGCTACCCCCGCACTGTTGGTTGCTAATCGCCACAGCCCGAACCCTCGCTCAGGAAGGCTACGCTGAGGCCGCCAAGCAGCTGTTGCGGCCGCTGGACACGTGCCGCGCCGAACGGTCCTGCAGCCGCATCACGGGATGCCGCCAGGAAACCAGTAAGATTGGCTCATAAGCCCGGATGCAGCGTCGGGTGCCATACCCGCGTAAAAGGGGTCATCGCAGAATCTTCCCAAAATCGTACGCTAAGCGGTCAGCTGTCTCCGATGGTGTTCATTGGTAGGAGCCGTAGGGGGAAGCTGGCGGGAGCCCAAGAGCGACACGAAACTGTTTCGCTTTCCGGACGGCTCGCTCGCGGGGCTGCTTGGGGCGTGAAGTTCGACCGATCGGATTTTCCGACTGCTGTACACCAACGCTCAACGGAATCGACGGGAACCGCCGTGGCTGGGAAAGCTGTTGCTGCACAAGACCCCGAATGCTAAATGGTGGCGGGCACCAAGGGAGAGTCTGTTGTCGCCTGCTCAGGACATTAAGTGGCGCCGCGTCGTCGGATGGCTGGCCATTATGGCTTGGCTGTTCGCGTCTCCCGTGTCCGCCGGTGTCTACGAGTTTTGCTATGGCACAGACCGGCACTCCGGCATCGAGACCGTGCATGAGGCGCACGGAACGATTTCGCCTTCAGAAATGCCATCGCTGTCCCAGGGGATTGGCTGTTTCGACAAGGCGCTGATTCTGCCCAATGCTCCAGAGGCGCAGCCCCTCAGCCTGCCCCGGCCCGTTGGCTTGGGGGTGAGCGTCGACTGGCCGCCTCCGAACCCGGCACTGACCGGCGATCAGCTTGCCATTCACGGCGCAGGGATTTCTCCCCCGCCGATGGCGCTGCTCGTCCGCGATGTGACGATCCTCCTGATTTAGCCTGATTTGGACGGCGGCGGCTCTCGCCGCCACTGCGGATGCCTACCCGGGCGAGTCCTCTCGCTCGCGGGTACTCGACTTGCGCCCTCATCAGGAGTTGACAGGATGTCTATCGTCTATCGTTTGGTTCTCGCTATCGCCATCGCCATCACCGTCGCGCCCGGCCTTGCCACGGCCCAGCAGCACGATCACGGCCACAATGAAGAAGCCGCTGAGAAGATCGGCCAGTATGAGGCCGAGCTTGATGTGAAGGGAAATGAAGTGACCCTTCACCTGCGTGACGCCGCCGAAAAGGAGGTTTCCGCAGAGGGCTTCAAAGCGACTGCGGTCGTGCTGTCGACGGACGGGCCGAAAACGATCGAGTTGCAGCCCTCTGGCGGCAACGCGCTTTCCGGCAAGGGTAATTTCACCTACTCGGGCAAGTTCAGGGCGACGGTGACGCTCACGGGGCCGTCCGGAGTGATCGGCAAGGGCCGGTACAACTTCGTTCCCGGGGAGTGACCGAATGCGCAGTTCGCTGATTATGCTGGTTGTGGCGGGGGGACTCCTCGCCACAACGGCAGCCGCTGCGCAGGAGCGGGCAACGATCCGCTCTCTTGCCGACGCGCTGGCCCTGGCCGATCAGGCCGCGCCGCAGAGGAAGGCTTGGGCCGCAACGGTCTCCGCGGCAGAGGCCGAAGTCACGCAGGCCGGCCTGCTGCCCAACCCGGAACTTTCCGTTGAGGCGGCCAACTTCGCCGGCAGCGGCGAATACGGAGGCGCCCGGTCTCTGGAGGTGACGGTCGGGCTTGCCCAGCCTATCGAACTTGGCGGCAAGCGTTCGGCGCGGGTCGAGGCGGCCCGCCGTGGCGTGGTTGTGGCCCAAACCGAAGCCGAGTTGCAGCGCCTGGATTTTATCCAGGCCGTCTCGGAAGTCTACGCCGAGGCCATTGCCGCAGGCCTCGCCGTTGAATTGCAGCGGGAACGTCTGGCCCTTTCCGAAGATGTCGCAAAGACGGCGCGAGAGCGGTTCGCGGCGGGCAAGGAGCCGCAGATTCAATCGGAGAAGGCCGCACTGGCACAGACGGCCGCAGGCGTGGCTCTCGACAAGGCACAGCGTGATTTCGTCGCGGTCCGCGGCCGCCTGGCCGCTTTGGTCGGCCAGGAAGACATTGATCTGGTCGTGGACCCTGCTTGGTTTGCGGAGATCGGGAGCCCCCCCTCTCCAGAGGTCAGCTTGACCGAGTCCCGGACTGAACTTGCCCAGTTGCAGGCTGAGTTGGCCCAGAAGCAGGCCGAAGTCGATGTACTGCGCGCCGAGGCGGTTCCCGACGTCACGGTAGGTGCCGGCATGACGCGGTATTCGGACACCAAGGACACCGCATTCATCGCCTCGGTCAGCATTCCGCTGCCCGTGTTTAACCGGAACCAGGGCGCCGTCCTGCGGGCCCGCCAGGAGGCCGAGAGAATTCAAGCCCGCAGCGAAGCGGCACGGCTAGAATTGGGGGCCGACCTCGTTCGTGCCCGCGAAGGCTACGCCGCCGCCTGGCACGAGGCCGACTCGCTGAGCCGCGTGATCGTGCCAGGCGCGGAAAGAGCCTTTGCCGCGGCACGCGAGGGCTATCGCGCGGGTCGATTCACCTACCTCGACGTTCTCGATGCCCAACGAACGCTCACGGATGCGCGGGAGCAACTTCACGCTGCACTGCGGGGCGCTCATGTCCAGCGTGCACAGCTTGAGCGTCTGACTGCAGCGGGCGGCGGGAGATGATTGTGATGAAGAAGGTTCTATTTGTTGCCTTGGGCCTTTTGGTCGGGCTCGCGGCGGCAGCATTCAGCCCGGCCCTTGTCGCTCAAGTGGCCTCCTCTTTCGGCACCGCTGCCGCAGAACAACCCAACAAGGACAAACACTCCGAGGCAGACGGACATGCCGAAACGGACGGGCATGCCGAAGGTGGCGAGGAAGATGGTCATGGGCACGAGGAAGCCGGCCAAGGGCACGAGGGCGAGGAAGGCGTCGTTCACCTCACGGAGGAGCAGATTTCTGGAGCCGGTATTACGACGGCCCCGGTGAGCGGCGGCGAGTTGGTCAAGACGCTCGCAGTACCAGGCACCGTAACCGCTGAATCCAACCGCCTCGCGCATGTGGCATCGAAAGTTTCCGGAACGCTTAAGGAGATCCGAAAGCAACTTGGCGATCCGGTCGAAGCCGGCGAAGTGGTGGCGCTCGTGGAAAGCCGGGAGATCGCCGAGGCAAAGAGCGAATTCCTGGCCGCCTTACGCGCAGAAAAGCTGGTTCGCACGACTTTCCAACGCGAGAAGGGGCTGTGGGAAAAGCGTATTTCGGCGCAGCAAGACTTCCTGGAGGCCCAGAACACCGCCGAGGAAGCGCAGATCCGCCTGGACCTGGCTCGGCAGAGGCTGGCCGCGCTGGGGCTTCTGATGCCGGAGATCGAGGCCCTCCCCGGTCAGGCGTCGGCCGATCTGCGTGTCCAGGAGGTTCGAGCGCAAATCGCCGGTCATGTGATCGACCGCTCGGCCGTCCTTGGTGAGTTCATCGAAGCCAACGCCGACCTCCTCACCGTTGCTGACACGGCCAACCTGTGGGTCGAGATGAGCGTCCCGCCGGCCGACGTGCACTGGATCCAGAAGGGCCACCGCGTGGCGGTGTCCAATCCCAGCGGTATCACCGGGGAGGCGCAAATCGTCTTCGTCAGCCCGGTCGTGGATGCTGACACGCGCTCCGTCCGGGTGATCGCCGCGATGGCGAATGACGATCACCGCTGGCGGCTGGGCGATTTTGTCACGGCGCGCATCCGCACCGAGGCCCATCCGGTAGACGTGATGGTGCCGCGCGAGGCGGTCCAGAAGATCGAAGGCGAGTCCGTGGTCTTCGTGCGCACGGAGGAAGGTTTCGAGAAGCGCGAGATCGTCCTCGGCAAGAGCGACGAGACGAGCACCGAGGTCGTGTTCGGCCTCGATCCTGGTGAAATCATCGCAGTCGGCAGCACCTTCGTGCTGAAGGCCGAGTTCGGCAAATCCGAAGCCGAGCACGCGCACTGAGGAGCTGGACATGATCGAAAAAGTTCTCTCGTTCGCTGTGCAGAGGCGCGTCTTCATCGTGCTGATCACGGCGGCGCTGGCCGCCTTCGGCCTGTATTCGATGCAAGCGCTGCCGATCGATGCCGTGCCGGACATCACCAACAACCAAGTTCAGATCAACAGCGAGGCGCCGGCGCTGTCGCCCATGGAGGTGGAGCAACAAGTCACCTTCCCGGTCGAAACGGCGCTGGCCGGCATCCCCGGTCTGAAATCGACGCGGTCGCTGTCGCGCAACGGCTTCTCGCAGGTGACGGCGATCTTCGATGACGAGGTCGACATTTACTTCGCGCGGCAGCAGGTCATGGAGCGCATTACCGAGGCGAAGGAGGATTTGCCGCCGGGAGTCGATCCCACCATGGGCTCGATTTCGACCGGACTTGGCGAGGTCTACATGTGGACGGTTCGCTATGCCGAGCCGGAAGAGCGGGTGACGGTGGCGGCTGGCGAGCCCGGCTGGCAGGGCGACGGCAGCTATCTCACGCCCGAGGGGCAGCGCCTCACGACGGAGCAGGAGCAAACAGCCTATCTCCGCACCGTGCAGGACTGGATTATCGCGCCGCAGCTCAAATCGGTGCGTGGCGTCGCCACCGTCGATGCCATCGGCGGCTACGTCAAGCAGTACCACGTTCAGCCGGACCCGGCGAAGCTGCTCGGCTTCGGGCTCACTTTCGGCGATGTGCTGGCGGCGCTTGAGCGCAACAACGCCAGCGTCGGGGCGGGGTATCTGGAACGCAACGGCGAGGGGTACGTCGTGCGTGCTGGCGGGCGCATCGAAAGCGTTGCTGATCTTGGCGCGGTGGTGGTCGCGACCCGAGGCGCCGTGCCCGTGCACCTCAAAGACATCGCGCGGATCGGTTTTGGTCCGGAGCAGCGCACCGGTAGTGCCAGTGTGGGCGGTCAGGAGGCGGTGGTCGGCACCGCGGTGATGCTGCTCGGCAGCAATAGCCGCACCGTAGCGGCCGCGGTCGATGCCAAAATGCAAGACATCCGCAAGAGTCTTCCGGGGGGCGTCGAGGCGCAGACCGTCCTCGACCGGACCGGACTGGTTAACGCCGCTATCAAGACGGTCGCCAAGAACCTCACCGAAGGCGCGATCCTCGTCATTGCCGTGCTTTTACTGCTTCTCGGCAACTTCCGGGCGGCGGTGATCGCCATGCTGGTGATTCCCATCACAATGCTGATCACCATGACGGGTATGCTGGAGGGACGCATCAGCGCCAACCTGATGAGCCTTGGTGCGCTTGATTTCGGGCTGATCGTGGACGGTGCCGTCATCATTGCCGAAAACTGCCTCCGCAAGCTGGCGGAGCGACAGCACGCCCTAGGGCGCGAACTTACCCTTCAAGAGCGCCTTGCCGAGGTGACGGTGGCGTCGAAGGAAATGATCCAGCCTTCCGTTTATGGTCAAGGCATCATCATCCTGGTCTACGTTCCGCTGCTGACGCTGAGCGGCGTCGAGGGCAAGATGTTCGAGCCGATGGCGCTGACCGTCATTATCGCCCTGGCCACCGCCTTCGTCCTGTCGTTGACCTTTGTTCCGGCGATGATTGCGTTGCTGATCCGTGGCCGGATCGAGGAGCGCGAGAACCGGATTATCCGCGGTCTCAAGTCCGGATACGCTCCGCTGCTCACGCGGGTCATCGCCCGCCCGGTGCCGGTCATCGCAGGGGCTACGGCGCTGTTCGTCGTGGCGCTGTTTGTGTTCCTGCGGCTTGGACAGGAATTCATCCCCAGCCTCGACGAAGGCGACATCGCCATGCACGCGATGCGCATCCCGAGCACCTCTCTGACGCAGTCGCAGGCAATGCAGACCAAGGTCGAGCAAACGGTGAGTCAATTCGACGAAGTGGCGTTCGTCTACTCCAAGACCGGCACGGCCGAGGCCGCTGCCGACCCGATGCCGCCCAACGTTTCCGACACCTTCATCATCTTTAAGCCGCGGTCGGAATGGCCCGACCCAGATTTGCCGAAAGAGGAGTTGGTAAAAGAAATCGAGACGGCGGTCTCCAAGCATCCAGGCAATGCCTTCGAGTTCACGCAGCCGATCCAGATGCGCTTCAACGAGCTTTTGGCCGGTGTGCGCGGCGACGTGGCGATCAAGGTCTACGGCGACGACTTTGGCGTGATGCAGAAGACGGCGGGCGAGATCGCCGGGGTGCTGCGTCAAATTCCCGGTGCAGCCGACGTCAAAGTCGAGCAGGCGACCGGCCTGCCGTTCCTGGATATCCAGATCGACCGCGCTGCCGCGGCGCGGCGGGGTTTGAGCATCTCGGACGTGCAGGACGTGATCTCGGTGGCCATCGGGGGGAGGCAAGCCGGGCTGCTGTTCGAGGGTGATCGCCGGTTCGACATCGTCGTCCGGCTGCCCGACGAGGTGCGCTCGAACATGGCCGCGCTGGAGAACCTGCCGGTGCCGCTGCCCGAAGGCGACAATGGCAAGACGGTTACGATCCCTCTCAAGGAGGTCGCCACCTTCAACTTTACCGAAGGCCCCAATCAGATCAGCCGCGAGAATGGCAAGCGGCGCATGGTCGTTCAGGCGAATGTCCGGGGCCGGGATATTGGCTCGCTCGTGGCCGAAGCACAGGAGCGGATAGCTGCCGAGGTGACGCTTCCGCCGGGCTATTGGCTCGACTGGGGCGGCCAATTCGAGAACCTCATTGCCGCCCGTGATCGCCTGAGCGTCGTGGTTCCGGCCTGCTTCGCCCTGATCTTGCTGCTGCTCTATTCCGCCCTCGGCTCGGTTCGCAGCGCCTTGATCGTGTTTAGCGGCGTGCCGTTGGCACTGACGGGCGGGGTGTTTTCGCTGTGGCTGCGTGACATGCCCTTCTCGATTACCGCCGGCGTCGGTTTCATCGCCTTGTCGGGCATTGCCGTTCTCAACGGTCTCGTGCTGATCACGTACATCAAGCAACTGGTCGACGAGGGAATGAACGGCTGGAAAGCGATCTACGTGGGGTCTCTGACGCGCCTCCGCCCGGTGGTGATGACCGCCTTGGTCGCCTCGCTGGGATTCGTGCCGATGATGTTGGCCACGGGCACCGGCGCAGAAGTTCAGAAGCCGCTGGCAACGGTGGTGGTGGGAGGCCTGGTCACGTCGACCGTGCTGACGCTGTTCGTTCTGCCGGCGTTGTACCGTTTGTTCTCGGGCGTGATGCTGGAGGACCATAAGGAGCAGCACGAACCCCTGGCGGCGGAGTAGCTGACATGACGGTACCTGTTAGGGCACTTGGCGTCGTCGTTGGCGCCCTTTGCTGGGCATTTTCATGGTCAGCGGCAGCAGCGGGTTCCTGCACGGATCTGCCAAAATCCCGGTTGGAGGTGCTTCGGGTTTACGGCGACACGACAAAGAAAGCGGTGCTGGGGATTCAGGAATTCGCGGCAATTGCGGAACGGCACAAGCTGGTTGCGGCAGCGCTCAAGAAGCATCCGTTGTACATCGCGCCGCCCACCGTTGTCTGGTCGGTGTCCATCGAACATCGCGTGATCAAGCAGGACGGAGGGTTCTGTCCTGCCCCAACAAAGGTGACCATCCATGTCGGCATGAATCCGCGAGAGGCGCTGATGGTTCGGGAGGCCGCAGAAAGAGCCTGTGCTCGCGAAGCGCTTGTCCAGCATCACTACGAGCACATCGACGCCGCCGACGCTGCGTTGGAGAGCGGACTTCCCAGCACGAAGACCGTGGTTGGCGCGGCCCTCGCAAAGGCCAAGGCAACACCGGCTGTGACAGAGGATGCGGCCAAGGCTAACTTCGAAAGTGCGTTAAAGCAGGCGATGGATGGCGTCGCGGCAGCACTCACTGCCGATGTGCAAGGGCAAGAAGCTGGTGTGGACAGTCCGGAAAGGCTGGAAGCCTTGAAAACATGTCCGCCGATCAAAAGGGTGGTGACAGATGTCTGAGGGAAAGCTCATGAAAAAGATTGTTTTGCCCGCAATGGCGCTTGCGGCGGTAGCTCTTGTTTCGGCCTGCACAAGTTCCGAACGGTTTCTTGCGCGGGATCAAGCTACCTGCGGCAGTATCGGTTTCGCCACGGAATCGGAAGAGTTCAGGAACTGCGTTCTGGAACTGCAGTCAGCCCGTCTTCAAGCGTCGAACCTGCATCGCTACCGCTGAAGATACAGCCACACCCGGCGGGATTGTCCCGGTCCAGCGGGCGCCGTCCAGGATGGAGGGCGCCCGCCCCGGGGCTAAATACTCCCCGTTCCAATCTACCCACCGTGCATGGGTGTCCTGGGCCGTGGGAGCGGGGCGGCGCTCTGGTGCTCCTCGGTAGACATTGTACCAAAGGCGGACGACGGGAATGCGGATACCCTTTTCATCAGCGGCTCTCGGCGCCTGTGTTGCCGCATCCGCCTTCGTGCTCGACCAGACGACGAAGGCCGTGGCCGTAGCAAATGCCGACTTGTTGACCGACGGCTTTGCTGTCGTCCCAGGTTTCAATCTGGTTCTTGTCCGGAACAGTGGGGTCAGCTTTGGGATGCTTGGGGACGTGCCCTGGTGGGCGCTTGCCCTTGTCGCCCTTGCAGTCTGCGGCTGGCTTGCCGTGCTCATGACACGGACGCGGGACCGGGGTGAGGCCGCTGGCTACGGCCTGATCATTGGCGGAGCGCTCGGAAACATCGTGGACCGGGGTCGTTTAGGAGGCGTCACCGATTTCCTGGACTTCTATGTTGGGAGCGCACACTGGCCCGCCTTCAATTGCGCGGACATGGGGATTTTCTGTGGCGCCGCCATCCTGATCTGGTCGCAGCTTTTCAACGCCCGCCGCGAAAGCCGGGCATCCTGATCGGCCGTCTCCCGCCGGTCATCGCGTTCCAGGGGCGCGAGGGGGCACCTGGAACCGGGGCACCAGCCAAAAATACACGACCATCCCGAAAAGCTCGACGAGCGACTGGAACACAATGACGACGGTTGCCGTCTGCCATTGGGGCGCGAGGGCCAGCGCCAGCGGCAGAATGCGACGAACACCCCCAACAGCTGGCCGAGCACGGGTAGTGCTCCGAAAACGGCCTGGACTTGCGAGGCCGCTATAAGGAAAACAACAACGCCAAGCAGTGGGATTGGGGGTCTGAGTAGCAGCGGAACAGAAAACCGACATAAGGGGGTCATCGCAGAATCTTCCCAAAATCCTACGCTAAGGTACGGAACAAGAACATAGACCCGGCCCTGAACAGAATGCAGGCGTAGGCTTCCGCCGATCATGCCAGTCCCAGTGTCGCTGCGGCCAGAACAAGGTAGCGGCCGATCTTGGCAATGCCGACCAGGAGCAGGAACATTGCGAAGGGTTCGCGCAAGACGCCTGCGACCACGGTTAGCGGGTCGCCGATAATCGGCGCCCAGGCCAGCATCAACGACCATCTGCCGTAGCGGCGGTACCAGCCTTCCGCCCGTGCCAGCGTGGCGGGTCTTACCGGGAACCAGCGGCGATCACGGAACCGTTCGATCCCGCGCCCGAGAAACCAGTTCACCACCGAACCCAGCACATTTCCGACACTTGCCACAGCCAGTACCAGCCATGGCGCGTAGTCGCTCAGCAAAAGGCCGACAACCAGTGCCTCGGACTGGGCAGGCAGCAGGGTCGCGGCGATGAAGGCGGCCATGAACAGGCCACCATAAACGGCAAGGTCCTCAACCATGATCGCTCAGACGTGCCGGGTTGGGGAATGGTGGTGCATTCGTTGAGCGCCATAATGAGACTGTGGCCGTCAAATCTGCGCCTGCGGTTTTCCCGCAGGCGCAGCCAGCATCAGTTGGTCCGGGTAATCTCGCTGTAGTCGCCGCGCAACTGCAACGTAACGGTGACGTCCGCACTGTCGCGGTTGCGCCAGAACCAGCCGTGTTCACCGGCAAAGCCAGCCTTGATGGTGCCCTCACTGGCGGTCGCGCCGCGTCCCCGGTCGTAATCGACCGACTGGCCGCCGCCATGGGCGTGTAGGTCGAAATTGATCCGCCCGCCCGTCGCCACCCATGTGTATTCGGCGGCCGCCCCCGCCTCCATCACGAGCTTGATCTCGGCGGACGCTCCGGGAGCAAGAGTGAAGGAAACCTCGTCCCGCCACGCCTCCTGCGCATGGGCGGTCCCAACGACAAGCCCGAAGATGGCGTCCAGCATGCTTGAGGACTGGTCGCCACCGTGGACACCGAGATCCCGTTCCGCCTCAGTGGCGAGTTCGCGCTTGATTTCGCCCATTTCGGTCATGCCGAGAACCCGGCCGACACCGGTAGGATCAATGGCGTACTCCGCAGGCAGGACGACCGCCACAAGGATCGCCACGGCGCTTACGCCCGCGATGATGACTGAGCGGAAGAGCTTGGCAGGGCTCGGCAGGTCTTCGATGCGGGGCTGGTGTGCGTTGTTCATCATTTTCTCCATATTTTCAGGCGGCGCTGAAATAACCGGCGATCTGTTGGCCGGTTAGCAGGAAACCGAGGAACATCATGACCACGTTCGCGAACGTGGCTTGCCGCAGGAAGCCGGGGCTTCTGCGCCAATAGCCCATGACGATCAGGATTACGGCGAGCGCGAGAATCTGGCCGATCTCGACGCCCACGTTGAACGCCAGAAGGTTGGCCAGAAGCCCGTCCTCGGCGATTTGATACTCAAGAATCTTGGTGGCCAGGCCGGTACCGTGGAACAGGCCGAAGATCAGTGTCGCGGCCTTGGTGTTGGGCTGGAATCCGAACCAACGCTGATAGGCACCGAGATTGTCGAGCGCCTTGTAGACGACCGAAAGACCGATGATGGCGTCGATGATATAGGCGTTGATGCCCCAGCCGAACCAGACGCCCGCCAGCATGGTGACCGAATGGCCGATGGCAAAGAGGCTGACATAAATGGCGACATCCTTCATCCGGTAGAGGAAGAAGACAACGCCCAGCAGAAACAGGATGTGGTCGTATCCGGTCACCATGTGTTTGGCGCCGAGATAGGTGAAGGGGATGAGGTTTACCCCAAAGATTTCCTGGATGTAGCCCGCATCACCCGGCGTGACGTTATGGGCAAGGGCTTGGCTGACGCTCAGCATGAATGCCGCCAGCAGAAGAAGGGCCAGCGTGGCCGTCTGGCGTGGTGCCAGGGCGCGCAGAACCCGTGAACGCGAGATCATGAATCGATTCCCGTTGTGGGTTTGACGGATCGGTGAAGCCGCAGGGCGCGGCACCGATCAGGCGCAGGGAGGTCGTTCGATCCGATAGATGTGGTGCGCCACGCCTGACGAGGACTGGGACTGCCAGATATTCCCGCATGATACAGAACGCGCCCCTGCGCCGAGCACGAGCAGGGCCTGACTGTGATCATGGTCGACCACATCGTGGCTATGCCCATGGAGCGCCCAGTAGAGATCTTCTTCGAGCCCGTGAGAATGGCCGTGCGTGGCGATCACCTCCGCATACTCCTGCAGAGTCTCGATGACCGAGGGCGCGTGGTTTACGCTTGGCATGACCGACCAGACCACGAGGGACAGGCAAAGCAACGCCGCCAACGCACTCTGTCCAAATGTCCCCAAAGGTCTCATCGGGTTTTGCCTGCCTGTACGTCCATTTCGCTCCACAGCACGCTTGAGGCGCCGTCTTGTTATATCCTCCGGGAGAGGATAGCATCTTTGTATGTCAAAGCCCCATCGTCACGCAACCCACCCCGCTCTCATCGCCCGGCTGAAACGCGCCGATGGGCACCTTCGCGCCGTGATCGAGATGATCGAGGCGGGCAAGCCCTGCCTTGAGATCGCACAACAAATGCAGGCGGTCGAAAAGGCCATCACGAACGCCAAGCGGGCACTGATCCACGACCACATGGATCATTGCCTCGATACCGAGCACTCGGTTGCGGACGGTGACGAACTAAAGGCCCTCTCCCGGTATCTCTGAGGCCTCCCCATGCTGGAAATCCTTGCCGACCGCACCTACCGCCACCTGTTCGCCGCACAGGTCGTGGCGCTCGTCGGCACGGGGCTTGCCACAATGGCGCTCGGGCTTCTGGCCTACGATCTGGCGGGCGATGGCGCGGCGATCGTTCTCGGCACGGTCTTCACCATCAAGATGGTGGCGTATGTCGGCATCGCACCGATCGCGGGTGCCCTTGCAGACCGGGCGAACCGGCGGGCGCTTCTGGTGGTGCTGGATCTCATCCGGGCAGGGGCCGCGCTGTGCCTGCCATTCGTCACCGAGGTCTGGCAGGTCTACGTCCTGATCTTTTTGCTGCAATCGGCTTCAGCAGTCTTCACACCGACCTTCCAGGCAACGATTCCCGACGTGCTGCCTGAAGAGGCGCGCTATACCCGCGCGCTGTCGCTGTCGCGGCTCGCCTACGATCTGGAGAACATTGTCAGCCCCACGCTCGCCGCGCTGCTGCTGGCGGTCATGAGTTACAACGCCCTTTTCCTCGGCACGATGGTCGGGTTCGCCGCCTCGGCGGCTTTGGTCATTTCGGTCCTGCTCCCCTCCCCGAAACCCTCTGCTTCGCGCGGCATCTACGACCGCACCACTCGCGGCATCCAGATCTACCTTGCAACCCCGCGCCTTCGCGGGCTGCTGGCGCTGAACCTCGCTGCCGCATCGGCGGGTGCGATGGTGCTCGTTAACTCGGTGGTGATGGTGCGGGGCACGCTGGCATTGAACGAAAGCGCGCTGGCCTGGACGATGTTCGCCTTCGGTGCCGGGTCAATGCTCGCCGCGCTGGCATTGCCGCGTCTGTTGGACCGGGTGCCGGATCGTCCAGTCATGATCGCCGGCGCCGCGATGATGGTGGTGACGCTGCTGGGGCTCGCCGGGGAAGTCGCCGCCCTAGGTCTCGACTGGGCCGTTCTGCTGGGGGCATGGCTGCTGGTGGGACTGGGCTATTCGGCGGTGCTCACGCCATCAGGCCGGCTCCTGCGTCGGTCAGCGCATGAAGCAGACCGCCCCGCGCTCTTCGCCGCACAGTTCGCGCTCAGCCATGCCTGCTGGCTCGTCACCTATCCGCTCTCCGGCTGGCTGATGACCCAATTCGGCGCGGTTGCGGCACTTGTCGTTCTCGCGGCGCTGGCCGGCGTGGGGGTGCTCGCCGCGCAGCGCCTCTGGCCCAAGGAAGACCCCGAGATGCTGGAGCACACTCACGACAACCTGCCGCTCGATCACCCGCATTTGCATGGCGCACGACGGCACAGACATTTCTTCGTGGTGGACGACGAACACCCCCGCTGGGCCTCACATCTTTGAGGACGCCTGTGCGGCGGGCAGGACCGCAGAATCTTCCCCAAATCCTACGCCTAGGCCCTCGCGTCTATGAAACAGACTGGCCGCGCGTTCTCGGACCTGTCCATCCCCTCCTGGCAAGGGTGTCGAGCAACGTGCTGCGAGCGATGCCGAAGGTGCGACAGACGGCGGCTTTGCTGGCTCCCGCATCCAATGCGGCGATGACGGCCTCTAGCTTCTCGGGCTCGATGGCCAGGGGCCGGCCCCCTCGCTTTCCGCGCCGCCGCGCCGCTGCAAGACCAGCCTGTACTCGCTCACGGGTCAGTGCCCGTTCGTACTGGGCCAAGGCACCGAATATCTGGAACAGCAGCTCTCCGTGCGGCGTGTCAGTGTTCATGCCTTCGGTCAGCGATCGGAAAGCGACACCCTTGCCGCGTAGGCCAGCCACGATGTCGAGCAGATGGGGCAGCGAGCGGCCGAGCCGGTCGAGCTTCCACACCACCAGGGTATCGCCAGACTTCATGAAGTCGAGACAGCTTTGCAGACCAGGCCTGTCGTCCCGTGCCCCAGAGGCCTTGTCCTCGAACAGATGGCGCGCATCGACCCCGGCGGCGATCAGCGCATCGCGCTGCAACGCTGTGGATTGTCGGTCATTGTCCGACGAGACGCGCATGTAGCCGACGAGCATGTGCGGGAAACCCATCATCTGTGGTTTCCGCACAGCATATCATTCCGACACTGTTTTTCGCATAGAAAAGGGCCGTCTTCCGGGAGCAGGTGCGCGCTTGGTCCGCGCCTGTCGGGAAACAGATGTTTTCCGACGTTCTAGTGATCCTTGGCGCCTAATAGGGGTCATCGCAGAATCTTCCCGAAATCGTACGCTAAGCCTGATACCCTCGCCAGAGACCAGAGAATGGTCAGGCGGCATCCAGAATCGATGCATTCGGATTGCGCAAGGGACGGAAGCCGTCCTTGATGGGCTCGGTCGGCCAGATGTAGTCGCCATTGAAGTTGATGTGTTCCCAGCCGAGTGGCGCAATATGGGCCAGCAATTCGTCGGGGAGATCAACCCCGGCCGACCGTAGTTCGGCGGCGGCGCGGCTCAGGTAGGTGGTGTTCCAGAGGATGATCGCAGCGACAGCGAGGTTGAGGCCGGACGCCCGATAGCGCTGGTTCTCGAACGTCCTGTCCCGGATCTCGCCGTGGCGATGAAAGAACAGGGTCCGGGCCAGGGCATTCCGGGCCTCCCCTTTGTTCAGGCCGGCGTTCGACCGGCGGCGCAGCGCCGGGTCGGTAATCCAGTCGAGGGTAAACAATGTCCGCTCCACGCGGCCTATCTCGCGTAGCGCCTTTGCCAAGGCATTCTGTCGAGGGTAGGCGGCGAGCCGACGCAGGATCGCCGATGGCGCCACGGTACCGGCCCGGATGGACGCAGCAAGGCGGAGGATCTCGTCCCAGTTCTCTTCCGTGACCCGCAGGTTGACGGCACCGCCAATCATGGGCTCCAGGGCCTTGTATTTCACTTGGGCATTGGGAACCGACAGCTTGCGGTCGGCCAAGTCACGGATCCGTGGCGCGAACCGGAACCCGAGCAGGTGGCAGAGGCCGAAAACGTGATCGGCAACCCCACCTGTGTCCGTGTAGTGCTCCCTGATCGCCAGGGACGTCTCATGGTGCATGAGCCCATCCAGGACGTGGGCGGCCTCGCTGGCGTTGGCGGCGATGACCTTGGTGTAGAACGGAGCGAAGCGGTCGGAGATGTGCGTGTAGAACTTTACGCCTGGTGCTGAGCCGTACTTTGCATTGTAGTCTGCTCGGGCTTCGCCATGCCCGCCGGCCTTGAAGAACTGGCCGTCTGACGAGGAGGTGTCTCCACCTCCCCAGACCTCCGTCATCGGCTGCGCATGGATGGCTTCCACCAGGCAACCGAGCCCGGCCGCATAGGTTTCATCACGGATGTGCCATTCGGCCGTCCATAGGAGCCGCGAATGGGTGTGGTTGCCGGCGCTGCGCGCCATGCGGGACAGACCGAGGTTGGTGGCATCGGCCAGCACGACGGTCATCAGCGCGACCACGTCGACCGGCGGGGCACCGGTGCGCAGATGGCCGAAATGTTCGGCAAAGCCGGTCCATTCGTGAACCTCGGCGAACAACTCGGTGATACGCAGGCGGGGCAGCATGGCATAAAGCCGCCGTGCGGTGTCATCGACTTCCGCAGTTTCATCCCGCCGGATGGGGCTCATCGACAACCCCTCGTCGGTGATGACCGCCTCCGGAAGACCGCCCCCGGCCGCCAAGGCATCGACCTCCTGGAGGCGCTTTTCGAGCGTGACGACGCGCTCCTGCCGCCACGCTTCAAAGCTGTCGGGCACGGCGAGGCCGAGATCGTGGTCCTGCCGTCGAAGAGTGAACACGCTCGGTGGCAGCAGGAAGTCGTCGAAGGCCCGGAAGGCGCGGCTGCCCTCCACCCATATGTCGCCGGAACGGAGCCGATCCCGCAGATGCACCATAACGGCGACCTCGTAGGCGCGCCTGTCCGGAGCACCGGCATCGAGCAGCTTCCGCCAGAGCGGCGAAAGGAAGTTGGTCGGCACGCGGGCGGGCAGATCGCGTCGCCCTGATTTGTGGATTTCGCGTAATTTGTCGAGCGTAGTCAGCAACGGATCACTTGCTTTCCAGGAGCGGAAAGTGAATGCGCCGAGGATGATCCGGGAAATCCTGTGGACCGTCGGATAGCTGCCGACGACTTCGGCCAAGCTGTCCTGGCGGGTGTCGACCAGGACTTCATCGGTCTCCTTCACCACGTCGGCCAAGCGGTCCCAGCCGATGGCCTGTTCAACGGCGGCGGCGTGGTCGAGCTGCCCCTCCCTTGCGGCCAGGAGCGCTTTGGCCAAGCCAAGAAGAGTGCGGACGGAGGCGTCGAGCACCTTTGCCCGATCGACAACCCGTTCCTTGTGCTTATGGTCGGCCCGGCGGAACATGCTGCCCATCATCTTGTCGAACATGACGATGCCGGCGTCCGTGAGGATCGCCTCCATTTCCCGGACGAAGACGACAAGGGTGGCAAGCCGCCGCCGGTCATCGAAGCGTGAGAGGTGCTGTGCGCTGACGATCGCCGTTTCCCGCGCGATGGCCATGTAGCGGGCCCGGTGGATCCGCTGTTCCCGATCAGCCCCGATATCGAGGGCGCGGATATTAGCAAGCCGTTCGATGAGGGTGCCGAGGTTCTTCTGGGTAGGCGCCTCCGACCATTCCCGCAGCCAAGCCATGGCGGTGCGGCCTTTCGCGTCGGTTACCGAAAGAAGGGCGTCAAGGGTTTGGCGCTGGTCCTCGGTCAGGCCGGCAATCAGGGCCTTGTGCGCCTGCTTGCGCGCCATGGCACGGGCCGTCAGGGCGATGCGTTCCAGGACGGTGGCCGCTGGTAGGAGAATGTTGCGCTGCCGCAAAAAGGCGACCATCCCGGCGACGATGGCTTCGCCACGATCTGTGCCCGTTGCTTCATGAACCGCAACCTTCGTCATCGACCGGTAATCAGAGCGGACAAACGGCCGGACGCCGAGGTAGTCCTGAAGTTCACCGAGATGCTCCCGCCGCGTCTCTTCGCGCTGTGCATATTCTGCGAAAGCCTCGGGACGGATGCCCAACTGCTCGCCGATGAACCGCACCATGTCGGTCGGCGGTGTTTCGGCCGGGCCAAGAGCGCGGCCGGGAAATCGGAGATAGGCGAGGTGGACGGCGAACCCCAGACGGTTCGGGTCGCGTCTGCGCCGTCGGATGAGGGAAAGGTCATCCGAGGACAGGGTGTAATGGCGGACAATCGAAATGGGATCCGGCGGGGCATCGAACACCATCGCACGGGACTGGGGAGACAGGATCTCGTGCTTCTTCATCAAGACGCTCCTGGAAGCAGACTTTGACTCAAAGTTGTCCGGCTTATGAGAATGTAGGTGAAACCTTTCAGGTCTGGCCGCCTGACGTGTTTCCGCCTTTTTCGCCAAGCGCAGCGTACAGCGCCGTTTTGCTCACCTTGATCCGTGCCGCGGCTTCGCGGACAGTGAGCCCCTGCGCGATGAGTGCCCTGGCACGACGGAGCTTGTCTTCGGTGACCACCGGCTTCCGACCGCCCCGACGGCCACGGGCTGCGGCGGCGTCAAGGCCGGCGCGGGTCCGCTCCTGGATAAGATCGCGCTCGAACTGACCGAGGGCGCCAAAAATGTGGAAGATGAGCCGGCCGCCGGGCGTGGTGGTGTCGATAGCCTCCGTCAGGGACCGGAAGCCGACACCGCGGGTTTGCAGGGCCCTCACGGTCTCGATCAAGTGAGGCAAGGACCGCCCAAGACGATCCAGTTTCCAGACGACCAGAACGTCACCCTCCCGCACGAACGCCAAAGCGGCCGTCAGCCCTGGGCGATCAGTGGCGCCGGATGCCTTGTCCTGGAATATTTGAGTGCAGCCGACTTTGGCGAGAGCGTCCAGTTGTAACGCCGGATTTTGTTCAGCCGTCGAGACCCTTGCGTAGCCGATCTCTGCCACACTGCCCACCTTTGTCCGGAAACCCGTCCGGAAAACTATGTGTCCGGAAAGCCATTGTCAACGTGGTTGCCGGACAGAACCGAGGGCTGACCGGCAAACGGTCGAATGGCGGACAGGGGCCAGTGAACATGAAACCTGTCCGGCTCTACATCCTTACCGTCCCCTCCGCCGCGCATAACTGAGCGCCGAAGCGGAACCGACCAGCATCTTCTCGCCACCGATGGTCAGTCAGCACAACAGGTTCCGGATTCCGTGCCTGCCCGGCGGGTCTCCTGCACCGGAGGGCAGGGCACCGAACCAAACGAGCAGAACACGCAACAATCGCCCTGATTCGGCCGTAACACAGCGCCGCAGCCGTGACAGTCATAGAAGAACTGGCAGGCGTCGGTCGGCATGGTTTCGGCTTGGCGGTGTCCGCAGGCCGGGCAGGTGATCGTCGATTGCAGCTCTGTCATGTCGTTCGTGGCCTTTTCCAAAACGCATAAACCGTGATGCCGACGAGTGTGCGCTGCCGCAAAAATTTACATTCACGGCAACGTTCAGAGACATCTACTTGGCATCCTTCTTGGGTCGGGCGGGAGCCGCCCTGCCAGAAAAGGATCATTAAGATGAAGAAGTTCATGATTGTGCTCGTTGCCGCTGCCGCCTCGCTCGGCCCCATTGCCGCCGCCCAGGCCGAGTCGATCGTCCAGAAACATCCGGCCGGCATGATCCAGAAGGGAGGCGAGACGGTGCCGACCTACACCAACGAGGAACATCCCATCAACAGCCGGGTTCCTGTCGGGACCGCTGTTGTCGGCGGCGAGACGGTGCCTGTGTATGGGAACGAAGTAGAGCCCGTTAAGACGATGGGCGTGGACGGCCACACCGACGCGATGGGCAACAGCCACATTAAGGGCAAATGACCGCCACTGGGGACTCTGGCGGGGCCTGCCTGCGCGGTACCGCTAGAGGACCTCGATCACGTAGCCGACGCCTCTGATGGTGCGGATGGTGATGCCGGCTCCAAGCTTGCGTCTTAACCGGCCCACGTACACGTCAATTGATCGGTCGCCGTCCGAGAATTCCTGATTTCGCCCGCGGTGCGCTATCTCCTGTCGTGAAAGGGTCTTTCCCTCGTCCTGCAGGAGAACGCTTACGAGGGAGAACTCAGCGTCGGTCAGTGCGATCATGCCGCGAGTGCGGTGTTGTAATTCCCTCCGCTTTACGTCCAGCTCCCAGGCCCCCCGCCGTAGCGCGCCATGTCCTTCTTCGGGCATGGCGCGCTGCGGCGTCCTGCGCCAGCCCACGGCACGGATTCGGGCGACCAATTCGCGCACGCTGAAGGGTTTTGACAAGTAGTCATCAGCCCCCGCTTCCAGCACTGTTACTCGATCCGCTGAACTTCCTGCGCCCGTGGCGATCACTACCGGCGTGCGGCTAGACTGGGCTTTGAGCCATGTGAGGAAGGCGATGCCGCCGTCGTCGGCAAGAGAAAGGTCAAGGACGAGAGCATCAATGGGACCTTGCTCTAAGGCGTCACAGGCAGCGGCCAGGGTGGCGATGCCGGTGGCCGCAAAGCCGCGCCCTTGAAGGGATGTCGTTATTGCGTCGCGCAGACCCCGTTGTCCCTCGACGACCAAAAGCCTGTTCATGATAATCACTCTCCGGAGCGCCCCGCTCCGCTGCAGAACCGTACTGGTTCCTGCTCGACGGCCAGGGTCTGCGTTGCACCAAGGACCGTCCCTGGCGTCCTGCCGACCTACTACGCCGCGCCTCATCAGCCACACGGCTACTCTTCTGCAACGAAGGGCGCCCGATGTCGCCCGAGCAGCGTCGCCGCGTGAGGCTCATCGGGCGCAAGGCACTACTTGAGCCTGCTCGCAGACATACCATCCGCCGGGGCGGTCGGACCGTCTTGAGCAGGCGACATGAAATTTGCCCGGCATTTCGAAAGGAGGAAACGTATGAAGCCGGCCGGCACTCGATTCGCGCCGGCCGGTCCAGACGATCAGAAGAAGACTGAGACGCCGGCAACGAGGGAGGTGCGTTCCGGGTCCTCGCCATCGGCCCTGGTACGGAGGGCGGTTTCGCCCAACCCGCGCTCCCAAGCCACGCCGATGTAGGGCGCAAACTCCCGCTCGATTTCGTAGCGCAGGCGCAAGCCAGCCTCAATGGACGAAAAGCCCGCGCCGATGCCCAGCGGGCGGTCGTCGCTGAAGGCGATGTTGATCTCGGCCTGCGGCTGCAAAATCAGCCTCTGGGTGAGCAGGATGTCATACTCCGCCTCGATCCGGGCGGAGGCGTCGCCGCGGTCGCTGAGGAACAGATTGGCATCGACCTCGAACCACTGCGGGGCGAGGCCGTTGACGCCGAGGACGGCGTAGGTGCGCTCCGGACCGGGTTCAAAGTCGTGACGGACGCCGGCCTGGATGTCGAAGAAGTCGGTCGCCATGCGCATGTACAGAAGCTGGGTCTCGACCTTCTCGAAGGTGTCGTCGTCGGGCACGTACTCGCCGGAGGTCTTGAAGGCGACCTTGTTGGTGTCCGTGCCGGCGCGGGCCTGGGCGTCCCAGGCCACGGTGTTGGTCTCGTCGGCGGCGCGATACTCGAGCTTGTCCACCTTTACCAAGCCCCAGATGGGGTTTCCGGCTTCGGCGGCCATCGCCGTGGACGCCGTTGCGGCGACAAGGAACAGGGCGGCGGCGCAACCGCCGAGCTTCGTCGTGATGGTCATGGTTACATCCCCCCGTGAGCGGCGTGCGTGGTGATGTCGGCGGTGGCAGTGGCGGCGGCAGCGGCCGTCTGCGGTCCGCCCTCGACGATCACCTCGCGGAACATGCCGGTCGCCATGTGGAACATCAGGTGGCAGTGAAAGGCCCACTTACCCGGTGCATCGACCTCGACCTCGGCGGCAAGAGTGGTGCCGGGGGCGATGTTCAGGACGTGCTTGATCGGGTTCCAGGCGCCGTTGCCGTTGTCGAGGATGCTCCACATCCCATGCAGGTGCATGGGGTGGGACATCATGGTTTCGTTGACAAACTTGAAGCGCACCCGCTCGCCGTACTGCAGGCGGATGGGTTCGGCTTCGGAGTAGGTCTTGCCGTTGATCGACCAGATGTAGCGTTCCATGTTGCCCGTCAGGCGGACTTCAATCTCGCGCGTCGGCTTGCGCAGGGCGTACAGCGGCTTCTGCGCCTTGAGGTCGGCGTAGGACAGCACCTTGCCGCCGTTGGCCGCCGTCGGCGCCAGACCGCTACCCGGAGCGTAGAAGGGATCCTGGGCGGGGGCCGCCATCTGGCTGTGGTCCATGCCAGCCATGTCGCCACCCATGGCCCCGTGGTCCATGCCCTTCATGTCGGGCATGCTGCCGTGGTCCATGCCGGCCATGTCGCCCCCCATGTTGCCATGGCCCATGTCGGCCATGGTCAGTTGCGGGCGCGGGCTCAGCGGCGGGATCTCGGCAGCCATTCCCTCGCGCGGAGCCAACGTTGCGCGGGCGAAGCCGGCGCGGTCCATGGACTGGGCGAAGATGGTGAAGGCCTTGTCTTCCTTGGGCGTGACGATGACGTCATAGGTCTCGGCCACGGCGATGCGCAGTTCGTCGACCTTGACCGGCTGGACGTTGTTGCCATCGGCCTGCACCACGGTCATCTCCAGTCCGGGGATACGCAGGTCGAAATAGGTCATGGCAGCCGCGTTGATGAACCGCAGGCGAACGCGCTCGCCGCGCTTGAACAGGCCCGACCAGTTCTGGTCCGGGCTCCGGCCGTTGACCAGGAAGGTGTAGCCGCTGGTGTCGGCGATGTCGGTCGGAGTCATGCGCATCCCGCCCCAGGCCAGGCGGTCGTTCAACGTGGCCCCAAGGCCCTTTTCGGCGATGTCGTCCAGGAACGTCCCCAGGGTGCGCTGGCCGTAATTGTAGTAGTCCGCCTGCTTCTTGACGTTGGCCAGCATCTGGTACGGGCTGGTCGGGTGCGCCTCGGACAGCATGACCACGTAGTCGCGGTCATAGCGGAACGGCTCGCGCGCCGTCGGCTCGATGATGATGGCGCCGTACACGCCCTCCTGCTCCTGCAGGCCGGAGTGGCTGTGGTACCAGTAGGTGCCGCTCTGCTGGGCCGGAAACCGGTAGGTGTGCGTGGTGCCCGGCTTGATGCCGTCGAAGCTCAGGCCCGGCACGCCGTCCTCGGACGACGGAACGATCAGGCCGTGCCAATGGATCGAGGTGTCCTCGTCCAGGGTATTGGCGACGTTGATCACCAGATCCTCGCCCTCCTTGAAACGCAGGATGGGGCCGGGCACGGTGCCGTTGATCGCCATGGCCGGCGACGGCTCACCCAGCACGTCGATGGTGGTCCTGCCGATGGAGATGTCATAGGTGGCGGCCGAAGCCGCCGAAGCAGTGAACGTGGCAATGCCGGCGGCGGCCAGCGCGACGAGTCTTTTCATGGACGGTTCCCCCTGTCTCATTTGGTGGTGGGCGGTGCAACGGTGAGGGTGCCGACCATCCCGGACTCGTAGTGGCCGGGAACGTTGCACGCGAACTCCAGGGTCATCGGAGACTTGAAGGTCCAGACCAATTCGGCGGTCTGACCGGGCTCGACCAGAACGGTGTTGGGGTCGTCATGAGTCATGGCGCCCATTCCCATCGCGGAATGGTCCATGCCCTTCATGTCTTGGTTCATTCCGGTGGCCGTGAGCATGCCGTGCTCCTGCATCATGGCCATTTCCTTCTGATGGGCGGCATGCATCTCGGGCGTGCCGAGCGCGAATTCGTGAACGAAGGTGCCATCGTTGCGGACCACGAAGCGGATGGTCTCCCCCGGCTGCACCGCAAGCGCGTCCAGCCCATAGTAGTTGTCGTTCATCACGACCTCGACCGTCCGGCCCGCCTTGGCCGCCGGGGCAGGGCTGCCGATTTTGTGGGATCCGTCGGCAAGGGTCGGCTGGGCGACCAGGACCGTTGCGGCCGCGAAGGCGGCCAGCCGCATTACGTCGTATAGGCGCATGAAGGCGTCTCCGTTGAAGTGTTTGAATCGTGCCTTAGGAGGCTTTTCGGCGGCCGGGATCACTGGCCGTAGCGCTGGAAGGTTTCAGTTCCACCGTCGCGGGTGAACAGCATCACGGAATAGGGTTCGGAGGCGCCGCCGCTGTCCATCCCCGGGGAGCCCATGGGCATGCCCGGAGCCGCCAGCCCGGCCGCCTTTGGCTTTTCGCTCAGCAGGCGGGTTACCGACTCGGCCGGAACATGACCCTCAACGACGTAGCCGTTGATGGTCGCGGTATGACAAGACGCCATGTCGGCGGGGACGCCCAGCATGGCCTTGACCGTGTCCATCTCGTCGGTGTCCTTCGTGGTGACGGTGAAGCCGGCAGCCTTCATGTGATCCACCCAGCCGCCGCAGCAACCGCAGGACGGTGACTTGTAGACCGTGAGCGAAGTGCTCGGCTCCGCCACTGCCGCGCCTGCCAAACTCACTGTCGCCAGAGTGGCTGCCGCCAACACGCTCGCTATCGTTTTCATCATCTTGTCCACCTCAGTGCCGGTGGTGCCCAGGGGTGCCATCGTCCCGGTGCGGTCGCGTCGGCCACACCAAGCGGATCAGCGCCACCACGCCGGCCACAAGAAGGACGAGGGCAAGAACCCAGACCAGGAAGTGCAGGCCCATGAACCAGCCCCAGGCGCCGTCCCAGCCGTGCTCGGCCATAATTCCGTTGTTCCACATGTTCAGCCTCCATTGGCTTCCACGGGCTCTTGCCGTTGACCAAAGGGTGACGCCAATTCTTTTCAAAAGTTTGTCAGCCGCCGTATAGTCTGTGACATGGAGACGAGACCCCACATCCTGGTCGTCGATGACCACAAGGAGATCCGCGATCTGGTGGCGCGGTATCTGGACCAACACGGCTATCGGGCCTCGGTCGCCAAGGACGCTGGCGCCATGCGCGAGATTCTCGCCGAGCAAGCCGTCGATCTCGTCGTGCTGGATGTCATGATGCCGGGTGAGGACGGCCTGTCGGCGTGCCGCGATCTGCGGGCCCGGTCTTCGTTGCCGGTCATCATGCTGACAGCGCTCGGCGAGGAGACGGACCGCATCATCGGGCTGGAAATGGGGGCCGACGACTACCTGCCCAAGCCGTTCAATCCGCGCGAGCTGCTGGCCCGCATCAAGGCCGTGCTGCGGCGAGCCGGCGGCCAGGGCCTGGCCGCCGGGGTGACGGCGGTGGAGCCCAACCGCAACGAGGCGTCGTTCGGGACATGGATTCTCGACCTCGACCGGCGGGAACTGCGCACTCGTGACGGCGTGACCCTGCCCTTATCCAAGGGCGAATTCACACTTCTCCAGGCCTTTGTCGCGCGTCCGCACAGGGTGCTCAGCCGCGACCAGTTGCTCGACCTCGCCAGGGGCAACGCCGGTGATGTCTTCGACCGCAGCATCGACACCCAGGTCAGCCGGCTGCGGCGCAAGATCGAACCGGACCCCGCGAACCCCATGTTCATCCGAACAATATGGGGCGACGGCTACATGTTCGTTCCGGACGCGACGGCACCATGAGCCGGATCCTTGCATGGGTGCGCCGCCTTCTGCCGCGCACCTTCGCCGGGCAGACGGTCCTGCTGCTGGTCGTCGGCCTGTCGCTGTCCCACGCCCTGACCGTGGTGTTCCACCAGCATGACCGGGGGATGCTGCTGGCGGCGACCGGCGGCAACGAGTTCGCCCACCGCGTCGCGGCGGCGGTCCGCAGCCTGGATGC
>LAEA01000244.1 GCA_000961745.1 Rhodospirillaceae bacterium BRH_c57
CCCGTCAATGAGGACAAGGGAGCGGTGGCTCTCGATACGCTGCCCGCATCGCTCATTCAGAACGTCGGCAACCAAGGCTTCCAGCCACCCCGCAGACTTGGACAGCCGTTTGAGAAGGCCGACGTCCGAGATGTTCGCCAGAGCCGAGCCTCCAGCCATCGCAGCGGCACTGCGCAACGACAATCCACCTGGACCATACCACAAGCACAAGCGCAAAAGCGTCTCAACGTCCCGGATCTCACGGGGGCGGAGGAACGCTCCGGTGGACCGCGCCAAAGCCGTAAGGCGGGCCGAGGCGGGCAGTCGCGACAGCAGGTCTGACCACTGCGACGAAAGAAGAGATGCGGTGTCCATCTCTCCTATGAATCACACACCGATTCCGCTCGTCCACGATTAAGTTAGCGCCTATGGGCCGAGCGGCCCCTTGACCCCATAAATTTGGGACCCCATGAAATGGGCGTTTCCATGCCTTGCGCCGCAGGCAGATGCTTTCCCAGCATTTAATGCGCTGCGCGCGGCTTTACCCCGTCACGTCATGAGGTCAAGGAGGCTGGCCTCCTTGCGGGTGCGGGCAGAGCCCGCTTTTCTTCGCTAAAACTGGCGCCCATGAGGCCGCGCCCTTTTTCTCTCAACCCAGCCTCAGCGCGGGTTCAGGCGGACCACGACCCGGCGGTTGATTTCCTGGTTCTGGGGCAGGGGGTCGCCATAGGCGTCGCGGTTGGGCACCTTGGGCGCCGTGTCGGCGAAGCCGATGGCCTTCATGCGGGCGGACTCGATTTCGATGGACTCGAAGTATCGCACGACCCGGCTGGCGCGGGCCGACGACAGTTCCCAGTTGGACGGGAAGTTCGGGGTGCTGATCGGGACGTCGTCAGTGTGGCCCTGCACCTCGACCAGGAACCCGGTGTAGCGGTCTGCGTTGATGGTGGCGCCAATCCGGTTGAGGATGGGAAGCGCCTCCTCGCGGATTTCGGCCGAACCGGGTTCGTAGAAGGCCGAGGACGCGAACTCGATGGTGATGCCCTGGGCATCGGTGCCGATGGCCACCACGTCGTCGACCTCCAGCGCCTTGACGGTCTCTTCCATCTCGCGCTTGAGCGTCTGGACGGGCGTGGTGACCTCACGCTTGCCGACGCCCTGGGCCATGCCGGCCTTGACCTGCTCGTAGAGAACCACGTCAACTTTGGAAATTGCCGCCAGCATGATGAAGAAGGCGAGCAGCAGGGTGACCATGTCGGCAAACGTGGTCATCCACGCTTCGTCGTTTTCTTCCTTCTTCTTGGGCTGGAAGCGGGGGTCGCTCATTCCTTGCCCCGCATCTTGTCGATGCTGAAGTGGATCGACGGGTCGAGGAAGGCGTTCATGCGGTCCTGGATGTAGCGCGGGCTCTTGCGCTCGGCCAACAGGGCGAGGCCCTCGGCAACCAAGTAGTTGCGGAAACGCACGATCTCCTCGCGCTGCTGTACCTTGGACGCTGCCGGCAGCAGGATCATGCGGGAGAACAGCACCCCGTACAAGGTGGTGACCAGCGCGACGGCCATGCCCGGCCCAAGTTGTGATGGGTCGTTGCCCATGCCGTCGAGCATGATGATGAGGCCGACCAGCGTGCCGATCATGCCGAAGGCCGGCGCCGTGCCGCCCATGTTGCGCAGGATGTCGGCCTGTGTGGTGTTGCGCTGGAAAGCGGCTTCCACGCTGGTGCCGAGAATCTCGCGCACTTCGGGGCCGGTATAGCCGGAAATCACCAAGTCGATGCCGAAGCCCAGCAGGCGGTCCTGCTTGCGGATCTTGCCGGCGTCAGCTTCCAGGCCAGGCAGACCGTTCTTCTGGATGATGTAGCCCCAGCGGATCACGCGGCCGACTTCCTGCGTCAGGATGCCGCGGCCAAGCTTGTTGGCGAACACGATTGATTGCAGGCCGCGCAGCGACAGCAGCACATAGCGGGGCTCGTACGCCACGAAGGTGGCCGCGAACGTGCCGCCGACCACCATGATGAAGCTGGGGCCGTCCAGGAAGACGAGGAAGTTGTCGGTGCTGAGCACCACCGAGCCGACGAACAGGCCAAACCCGATGAGCACGCCCAAAATGGTCGCGAAAGACATGGCGTTCGAATGGCTCCCCTGTGGTGGTCGCCGCCACGTCCCCACATGGCAAGCGGCCCAGTATCTGACCTCAGCCAGCCTAGATTGATACAACGAAAGAGGTACGGCAAGCCTTTAGACAGCAGCCTTGCCACATCGCTTCAACATGACCAGCGTTCAAGGAACGCTGACGGGCATGAGCATGATCAGCGTTCGCGGAAGGCTTCGTGCTTCAGCTTGAGGACTGGCCGGATGAGGTAGTCCAGCACGGATCGGGTGCCGGTGTGGATGTCCACGGTGGCCTCCATGCCCGGCGTGATCTGGTATTCGCCGGGCTGCTCGCCGAGGTAATACTTCTCGGGGCGGACCAGGACGCGGAAGTATGGCTGGTCGTTTTCCGGAATGGTCGAGTCCGGGGCGACCAGGGTGACAATTCCCTTCAGGCTGCCGTAGCGGGCGTAGTCGTAGGTGCTGATTTTCAACGTGGCTTCCTGCCCCTCGCGGACGTAGCCGCGATCGACGGGGTTCAGGCGGGCCTCCACCACCAAATCGTCGCGCGACGGCACCAGGTCGAGAATGGGCTCCCCGGCGCGCACCACGCCGCCGATGGTGTTGTGGCGCATGTTCTTGACGATGCCGTCGATGGGGCTGCGGATTTCGGTGCGTAGTTGCTGGTCGGTGGCGCGGCCGAGGAGGTCCTCGTTGCGGGCGAGGTTCATTTCCGTCTCGCCGATCTGTTCCAGTGCCTCGCGGCGGAAGCGCAGACCGATCTCGTTCAGGCGGGCTTCGGATTCCGCCAGGGCGGAGCGGGCGCGCGGGACGCTTTCGGCCAGGGTGTTGAGGGTGCCTTGCAGGTCCTCGACCTCGGCCTGGAGTTGCAGGTGGTCCATGCGGGCGGTCAGACCTTCCTTGAGCAGGGAGGCGGACATGGCGAGTTTTTCACGCGCCAGGCGGAGGTTCGCGGCGGCGGCGCGGCTGCGGGCCTCAAGCTCGCGCACCTCGCTGCCGCGCTGGTTGACCTGTTGCTGGAGGACCGAGACGCTGCTTTGCAGTTCGTTGCGGCGGGCCTCGTGGGTTTCACGTTCGGCCCGCACCAGGTCTGGCTGGCGCTCGGCCTCGGCTTCCGGAAAGACCAGGGGCGTGCCCTCGGCCTCGGCCACCAGGCGGGCGCGGGTCAGGCGCAGGCTGTCGATGCGGATCTGGATCTCGTCGCGGTTCACCCCGGCGGTGGCGAGGTCGAGCAGCATCAGCGGGTCGCCCTGGCGCACCTCGTCCCCCTCGACCACGAAGATGTCCACGATCAGGCCACCTTCGAGGTGCTGGACGACCTTCACGCGGCCTTGTGGTGCAACCTCGCCCATGGCCACCGAAACCTCGTCAAGCTGGGCAACCGAGGCCCAGGCGAGGAAAGCCGCGATCAGCCCCATGATGAGCCATGTCACGAACCGTAGCGGCGGCGCCTTATGGCGCTGGACGAGGGCATCGAGGTTTGGGGCGGGAGCGGGGGCGGGCGTCATGTCAGGCCTCCTCGCGGGCGGGGGCGGCAGGTGTGGCGGCCTTGGCCTTGGCCGCCTGCTGGGCCATGTGGCGCAAGACGTCGGCCGCCGGGCCGCCCACGGCGATGCGGCCCCGGTCGAGCACCAGAATGGTCCGGCAGCCCTGGAGAAGCACCGGGCTATGGCTGACAATGACGATGGTGCGGTCCTTGGCCAGCGCCGCCAGGGTATCGCGCAACTGCTGTTCGGCGTGGCGGTCCAAGCTGCCCGACGGCTCGTCCATAAGCAGCACCGGCGGGTCGCCGATCAGGGCGCGGGCGATGGCGATGCGCTGGCGCATCCCGCCCGACATGATCGCTCCGGCCTCGCCGACGGGGGTGGCATAGCCGTCCGGCAGATCGACCACAAAGGAATGAACCCCGGCCAGGGTGGCGGCGCGCAGCACGTCGTCGTCGGTGGCGCCGGGCATTCCCTGGGCCAGGTTGTCGCGGATGGTGCCGTCGAACAGCACGCTTTCCTGGGGGACATAGCCCATCCAGGTGGCCAGTTCGCGGCGGGTGAATTGTGCGACATCGGCGCCATCGATCAGGACGCGGCCTTCACTCGGCCGGTACAGGCCGAGCAGCAGCTTCAGCAGGGTGCTCTTGCCGCTGCCGTTGGCGCCCATGATGGCCGTCACGCCGCCCGGCAGGATGTCCAGGCTGATGCCGTCAATCACCGGCGCGGCGTCGGTCCGGTAGCGAAAGGTCAGGGATTCGGCGCGCAGGCGGCCTTCGGGGCGGGCGAGGGCGATCTTGCTCTCGGTGCGGTCCTCGCCGAGGGCGAACAGGCCGTCGAGGCGGGCGATGGATTGGCGGAACCCGGCAAAGGTGCGCCACCCGCCGACCAACTGGTTCAGCGGCCCGAGCAGGCGCCCGGACAGCATGTTGGCGGCAATCAGGCCGCCCATGGTCATGTCCTGGTTGATGATGGCGATGGCGCCGACCGCCGTCATCGCCACGGTGGTGCCCACGGTCATCATCTGGCCGAGGTTGACGAAGCGGTCGGCCTGGGTGCCGCGTTCCATCGACCGTTCGATGGTGGCCGCCTGGCGGTCCTCCCACAATGGCCGCAGGTGGTCTTCCAGGGCCAAGGCCTTGATGGTCGTGCGGGCCATGATGGTTTCGGCCAGCAGGGCGTCGCGGCCCTGCTGGGTCTTGCGCTCGCGCCCCGCCGCCGCCGCCACGGATCGCCCCGACAGCACGGCCAGGATCAGGAACAGCACCAGGGCGAGCAGCAGCACCCAGGCGATTGGCTGGGCGATGATGAAGACCAATCCCAGGAACAGCACCACGAACGGCAGATCCGACACCAGGATGGCGGTCGAACCCGCCAGGGTGTTGCGTACCGTGTCGAGGTCGCGGAACAGCATTTGCCAATAGCTGGCCGGCCGCGCCTCCAGGGTGCGCAGCGGCAGGGCCATGACCTTGTCGAACAGCTTGCGGCCGACCTGAACGTCAATGCGCAGGGACACCGACTGCATCGCCTTGGACCTCGTCTGGCGCAGGATGAAGTCGAAGATCAGCACCAGGACCATGCCGATCACCAGGCCCTCCAGGGTGGACAGACCGGCGTGGAAAACCACCCGGTCGTAGACCTGAAGGACGAACACCGGGGCCGCCAGCGCCATGATGTTCACGAACAACGAGATAGCCAGGACCTCGCGGAACAACGGCTTCAGGGGCTGGAGGACGGGCCGCAGCCACGAATGGGCATTGCGTTCCGGCGCCGCTGGCTCGCTGGCTTGGTCGGTGTTCATGTGACCCATGGTGTTGTTGCTCCCCCGCCACGTGCCCCGGCGGCGCCTTGCGGAACCCTGCTTTTCGCGGCACTCTAGCACAATCGATTTGAGGGGTACGCCTTTTCGCCAGGGTCTTGTCTGGCCCGACGAAAAGGTATTTGGGGGGACATTTCATGGCGACCGGTCGCGGCATTGCGCTGCTCAAGTCCGTGAAGGGGGTGCGCCTGCGGCGGCCCAACTGGCGCAAGATGTTCGGCGGGGCGCGGTTGCTCGGGCTGGGCGTCCTGGCGGTCGTCCTGGTGGTCCGCGCTCTCAACCCGGCGCCCATCCAGATGCTTCAGCTCAAGACGTTCGACCTCTATCAGCAGCTCAAGCCACGGCAGATCGAAAACCGTCCGGTCACCATCATCGACATCGACGAGCGCAGCCTTCAGGCCTTTGGCCAGTGGCCGTGGGATCGTCGCCTGATCGCCGACCTGACGGCGCGCCTGCTGGGCTTGCAGCCGGCCGGGATCGGGTTCGATATCGTGTTCCCCGAGCCTGACCGCATGTCGCCGTCCCTGATCGCCAAGACTCTGCCGGGCCTGTCGGATGACGAGCGCGCCCGCATGGCCGCCATGCCCAGCAACGACGAGGCGCTGGCCCAGGTGGTGGCGCAGGGGCCTGTTGTCCTGGGGCAATCGACCCGCCACATGGACGGCTATGTTTTGCCCGAGGACGCACCGCGCAGTTCGGTCGCCGTGCGCGGCCGCGAGAACGCGAAGATTTTCAAATACATCACCGCCAGCAGTGGCATGGTTCGCAACATCCCGGTGATCGACAAGGCGGCGCCCGGACGCGGCATCTTCAACCCCAACCCCGAATTCGACGGCGTGGTGCGCCGCGTGCCGATGGTCATGTACGTCGGACCCGACCCGGAGCGCGGCCCGGACGGTATTGTGGTGGACGAAGCGCGGTATCTGCAATACCTGCAACCGGCCCTGACGGCTGAAATGCTGCGCGTCGCCACAGGCTCGCGCAGCATGTTGGTGCAGTTCGATCCGGTGCTGGGCATCCGTGGATTTGTCGTCGGCCGCAACCAGATCCAGACCGACCAGATGTCCCGTGTGTGGGTGTACTATGCGCGGCATGACACGGCGAAATACGTCTCGGCGGCGGATGTCCTGAACGGCACGGTCCCCCCCGAACAGATCGCCGGCAAGCTGCTGTTGATCGGGACGTCCGCCGTGGGGCTGCTCGATATCCGGACATCGCCCCTGGACGCCGTGCTGCCGGGGGTGGAGGTCCACGCCAACATCCTGGAAAACATCCTGACCGGCACGCAGTTGTCGCGCGCCGCCGATGCCGACAACGCGGAATTCCTGCTGACCGCCGCCGCCGGTCTGTTGATGATTATCCTGGTGCCGCTGATCGGGGCGCGGCTGGCGCTGGGCCTGCTGGTCGTACTGATCGGCAGCGGCGCGGCGGCGTCATGGTGGTACTTCGACACCCAACTGATGTTGTATGACCCGGTCTATCCGGCGCTTGGCATCCTCATCCTGTACATGACGCTGACCTACGCCAACTACGCCCGCGAGGAAGCCCAGCGGCGTCAGGTGCGCGATGCCTTCAGCCGGTACATGTCGCCGGCCCTGGTCGAACGTCTGGCCGCCGACCCCACACAGCTCAAGCTGGGTGGCGAGATCCGCGACATGACCCTGCTGTTCTGCGACGTGCGTGGTTTCACCACGATTTCCGAGCAGTTCGACGCCCAGGGCCTGACCCGTCTCATCAACCGTTTCCTGACCCCCATGACCAACGTGATCCTCGATCGCAAGGGGACCATCGACAAGTACATGGGTGACTGCATCATGGCGTTCTGGAACGCGCCGCTGGACGATGACAAGCACGCCGCCAACGCCTGTCGCTCGGCCCTGGCCATGATCGACGCCCTGAAGGAGGTCAACGTCAGCCTGGAGATCGAAGCCCGCGAGGAGGGGCGCAAGCACATTCCGCTCGCCGTCGGCATCGGCCTTAATTCAGGGGATGTCTGCGTCGGCAACATGGGGTCCGACCAGCGGTTCGACTATTCGGTGCTGGGCGATAACGTGAACCTTGCCTCGCGTCTGGAAGGACAGTCCAAAACCTATGGCGTGGTCATCGTGATCGGCGAAAACACCCTGTCCGAGGTGCCGGAGTTTGCCGCCCTCGAACTGGACCTCATCAAGGTGAAGGGCAAGACATTGCCGGTGCGCATCTTCACCCTGGTGGGCGACGAAACCGTCGCGACCACCGCCCCCTTCCTCGCCCTCAAGGAAGAGCACGATGCGATGCTGGCCGCCTACCGCCTCCAGGATTGGGACGAGGCCGAGCGTCTTTTGGCCGACTGCCGCCACCACATGACCAACGCCGGTTGCGATTTGCACGGCATCTATGACCTGTATGCCGACCGCATCGCCGCCTACCGCGCCGAATCGCCCGGCCGGGAGTGGGATGGTGTGTTCACGGCGCTCAGCAAGTAGGGGACGTTAAGCGGGGTGAGAGGGAAGTGAAGCGGGGAAACACAGAGGACACAGAGGAGGCACAGAGG
>LAEA01000243.1 GCA_000961745.1 Rhodospirillaceae bacterium BRH_c57
GGTGCGATCTGATCGGCCGCCTGGGCCGCGCGCTGGAAGGGGGCCATGGGCCCTTCCCCCACGCCGTCCTCACCCTCGGCGGGCTGGTCGAGGGCTGGCTTGAGGAACGCCCAGCGGTGGAGGCCGAGGAGGCGTTCCGCCGCCGTCTGGCCGACGACCGCCCCAAGGAACGCGCCGGCGCCCCGGCCGAAGGACCGCACCGCACCGACCTGATGGTTACCCATGCCGAACGCGCCCTGCCCGCCGCCACCTGTTCGACCGGCGAACAAAAGGCCCTGCTGATCGCCGTTCTGCTGGCCCAGGCCCGCGTCCAGGGCACCCAGCGCGGGGCGGCGCCGCTGCTGCTGCTGGATGAAGTGGCGGCCCACCTGGACGGCGTCCGGCGGGCCGCGCTGTATGATGCCCTGGTAGACTTGGGCGCCCAGGCGTGGCTGACCGGCACGGATCGGGCGTTATTCGACCCGCTGGGCGAAAGAGCGCAGTTTTTTGACGTCCGGGACGGCACTTTGAACTAGAATGCCTCCTACTGGATTAACGGGCCTTTTCCGGCCAAAGGCCCTATATATTGGGGTCAGCACGAAGACGCGAACGAAGAAAGAGCAAGCGAGAATGAGCGAAGGCACCCAGGCCGCACACAGCTCCGATTACGGCGCGGATTCCATCAAGGTCCTCAAGGGACTGGAGGCGGTGCGCAAGCGCCCCGGCATGTACATCGGTGACACCGACGACGGCTCGGGCCTCCACCACATGATCTATGAGGTGGTTGACAACGCCATCGATGAATCCCTGGCCGGGCATTCCGACCGGACCATGGTGCGCCTGAACGGCGACGGGTCGGTCACCGTGCGCGACAACGGGCGCGGCATCCCAGTGGACATCCACAAGGGCGAAGGCGTTTCGGCGGCCGAGGTCATCATGACCCAGCTCCACGCCGGCGGCAAATTCGACCAGAACTCCTACAAGGTGTCCGGCGGCCTGCATGGCGTCGGCGTGTCGGTGGTCAATGCCTTGTCCGAATGGCTGGACCTGCGCATCTGGCGCGACGGCTGGGAACACTATGTGCGGTTCGAGCATGGCGACGTGGTCGCCCCGCTGGTGCGCGTCAAGGAATGCGGCGACGAGACCGGCACCGAGGTGACCTTCTTCGCCAGCCCGGCCATCTTCGCCATCACCGAATACAACTACGAGACCCTGGAGCACCGCCTGCGCGAGCTGGCGTTCCTGAACTCCGGCGTCACCGTGGACCTGATCGACAGCCGCCACGCCGAACCGCGCAACACCACGTTCCACTACGACGGCGGCATCGAGGAATTCGTCCGCTACCTCGACAAGGCCCGCCAGCCGCTGCACGACCACCCGATCACGGTGATGGGCGAGCGCGATGGCATGACGGTCGAGGTCTCGCTGGAATGGACCGACGCCTACCACGAGAACGTGCTGTGCTTCACCAACAACATCCCGCAGCGTGACGGCGGCACCCACTTGGCCGGCCTGCGCGGCGCCCTCACCCGCACCATCACCAACTACGCCCAGACCACCGGCATCCTCAAGAAAGAGAAGGTGGTCCCGACCGGCGACGACATGCGCGAAGGCCTGACCTGCGTGCTGTCGGTCAAGGTGCCCGACCCCAAGTTCTCCAGCCAGACCAAGGACAAGCTGGTATCGTCCGAGGTCCGGCCGGTGGTCGAGAGCGTGGTCATCGAAAAGCTCGGCGAGTGGTTCGAGGAGCATCCCCAGGACGCCCGCAAGGTCATCGGCAAGATCGTCGAGGCCGCCGCCGCCCGCGAGGCCGCCCGCCGCGCCCGCGACCTGACCCGCCGCAAGGGCGCGCTGGACATCTCTTCGCTGCCCGGCAAGCTGGCCGACTGCCAGAACCGCGACCCGGCGCAGTCCGAAATGTTCATCGTCGAGGGTGACTCGGCCGGTGGCTCCGCCAAACAGGGACGCGACCGCAAGTTCCAGGCCATCCTGCCCCTGCGCGGCAAGATCCTGAACGTCGAGCGCGCCCGCTTCGACAAGATGCTGGGCAGCCAGGAAATCGGCACGCTGATCACCGCGCTCGGCACCGGCATCGGGCGCGACGACTTCAACGCCGACAAGCTGCGCTACCACAAGATCATCATCATGACCGACGCCGACGTCGACGGCTCGCACATCCGTACGCTGCTGTTGACGTTCTTCTTCCGCCAGATGCCCGAACTGATCGAGCGCGGCCACCTGTACATTGCCCAGCCGCCGCTGTACCGCGTCAAGCGCGGCAATTCCAAGGAACAGTACCTCAAGGACGACCGCGCGCTGGAGGACTACCTGCTCGACGCGTCTCTGAACGAGGCGGTGCTGACCACCCACGACGGCGTGCAGATCGCCCGCGACCACCTGCGCGAACTGGTCAACCAGGGCCGCCAAGTGCGCAACCTGCTGGGCCGCATGACCTCGCGCGTGCCGCAACGCCTGCTCGAACAGGTCGCCATCGCCGGGGCGCTGAACCCCGAGGTCCTGGCCAGCACCACCGAGGCCAGCGACAAGGTCCAATACGTCGCCCAGCGCCTCGACCGCATCGAGCACGAGGCCGAACGCGGCTGGCAGGGCAAGGCGCGCGAGGACGGCGCGCTGGAATTCTTCCGCACCGTGCGCGGCGTGACCGAGACCTATGTCATCGACGCCCAGGTGGTCCATTCCGCCGAGGCCCGCCGCCTGGACACCATGGCCAGCGAACTGGCCGCCACCTTCCAGAAGGCCGGCAAGCTGACCATCAAGGACCAGGACCACGTCATCCGTGGCCCGGTCGGGCTGGTCAACACCTTCATGACGGCCGGCCGCAAGGGCATCGCCATCCAGCGCTACAAAGGTCTGGGCGAGATGAACCCCGGCCAGTTGTGGGAAACCACCCTGGACCCCAACATCCGCTCGCTGCTGCAAGTCAAGGTCGCCCACGCCGACGACGCCCAGGAGATCTTCTCCACCCTGATGGGCGACGTGGTCGAACCCCGCCGCGACTTCATCCAGACCAACGCGCTGAAGGTGACGAATTTGGACGTTTGAGGGGTACTTGAGTGTAAAAGGGGCCACATCCGCTAATGGCGATGTGGCCCTTTTTCGCGGTATTTCGGATATCTGCAAGAAAAGTATCTGGTTGCTTTGTGAGGCAAGCTCTTCCGCTGGCGCGGACGGGCGGCCGCCCGACCCGCTTGGGGCGAGCCCCAAACCCCCAGTTTTCCATTTACTTTATTTCGTGGCAGCCCGTCCCCTGGCGCTTTACGGGCTTAGAATCTGCACAACCACCACATCCAGATCGGCCCTCGACAACCGCGCGCTGGCGGCCTTTGGCTGCATCCGGGAGATGCGCCAGCATCGTCGGAAGATCGTGGTCCAGGAGGCCGTTCACCTTGTGGCCTCGCCAAGCTCGCCAGCGGCCAATGGTGACCTCATCCATGAACTGCCGCAGATCCAAATATTTGTCGCCAAAGTACCACCAGTCTGTCGCCACCAGAACATTCTTGCCCCCGATATCCCGGACCCAGTGCTCGGCCTCAGGATGATCGTTAAAGGCGTTCCGTTGCCACGTCAGTTGACCGTCTGCTCCGAGAGCGTAAATCTGGTCTCGACGGCCTTCATAGCGCGGTTCGGAAGCATATGCCACCACAGGCACAACCTCCTTAATGAGCATCACGTAGATTAAATCACCTTTTGCGTGCGATTTAGACGCAAAGCCGAAAACCCAGTCGCCGGGCCGGGCAGTTCTCCGGATCATTGGCTTGCAGCAAGCCAGCGTGCAGTAGCCGTCATTGATGTATGGCGCGAGACCTTCGTCGTTCGCAACAACGTAGCGGTAAGCCCGAGGAGACCGGAGTTTTTGGCGGGGACGATACATCTAACTTCTCCTATTAGATGTGTTCAGGCAAATCCATTTAGGCGCGAATAATTATTTCTATTGCACCTTCTGCAACACCAAAGGTTGCCGCCAATCCCGCCTTTGCCGCAGAGATCGTCAATGGAGCCGCGGCGGATTGTGCGGGAACAGTAGTGGGGTCGCCAACGCCAGACGAAGAGGGCATGGGGCGAAAATCCAACTGATCCACGTCGAGCCCCGTTACCTCCATTACATTAATGTACCTAACTGGATTACGACCGCCCCAGTCAATCATTGGTCCGTCAATGTGGCAGTACGCGCTCATCTTGATCATGTATCGCGCGTTACCGTTATCGTCAGTTCCAACAGCCTTAATGCTGTCGATCTTCCCGATCATGAAAGCCTTTCCATGTTCCTCAGTGGCGCCATCCAATGACCCATTGTGACGGTTCTGGACACAAACCACGTAATCCATCCTCGCCGCGTTGGAAGGGCTGAGCACCCAAGCATGCGAGCCGCCATCTTCCAGCATTCGCTCCAACCCCTTCGCGGTCATCACCATCACCGCATTGTTGTTTTGCCCAACCATCATCACGCTCCGTTGCCACATCATCTCAACGCAGATCATGACTCAACATTGCTGTGTGTTCAATCAATAAAGCCTCAACATGTTAAAATAACATAGCATGATGTTAATGGCCTCCACACAAGCCCGTGTCCGCCCCGCCGTTGGCACAGCCACCTGCATCGACGTGCGGCCACGACCTCCTAGGCGCGACATCCTTTGGACGACGCGCTTCACTGAAGATGCATGACACCAAAGCGACAAGCCCCCTACCCACGCCCCCACACCCGGCGTACTCTCTGGCGCTGACTAAACGCCGCTCGGAGCGCCTCCATGTCCCCCCCTGCCCGCCTGCCTACCATTCCCGTCGCCGCCTGGGTGGTCATTGCTGCCGGGGCGGCGAGCGTGGCTATTGCCATGGGTGTGCGGCAATCGTTTGGGATTTTTCTACAGCCGCTGGGCAGTGACCTGGGAATCGGGCGGGAGGCGTTTGGCTTTGCCATCGCCTTGCAGAACCTGCTGTGGGGCGTGGCCCAGCCGTTTGTGGGCGCCATTGCCGACCGTTGGGGTGCGGCGCGGGTGGCGGTGGTCGGGACGCTGCTGTACTGCGGCGGTCTGGTGGTGGCGGCCAATGCGCAGGGCACCCCTGGCCTGATCGGCGGGCTGGGCCTGATGGTCGGCGTGGCCCTCAGCATGACGACCTATGTCACGGTTCTGGGCGCTGTCGGGCGGGCGGTGCCGGCCGAGCGGCGGGGGCTGGCCTTCGGGTTGACCACGGCGGCCGGATCGTTCGGCATGTTTGCCGTGGTGCCCGGCGTGCAGGGCCTGATCGACGGCTTCGGCTGGCGCGAGGCGTTGCTGTTCACGGCGGTCGGCGTCTCAGCCCTGGCCGCCTGCGCCATCGGCCTGCGCCAGCCCAAGGCGGTGCCGGGGACCGTTACAGCGCCGGCCCAGGGCCTGCCGGTGGGGGCGGCGGTCAAGGCCGCCTCGGTCCACGGTGGATATTGGCTGCTGACCGCAGGGTTCTTCGTGTGCGGGTTCCACGTCACGTTCATCGCCACGCACCTGCCATCCTACCTGGGCGACAAGGGCATGGCGACCGAGGTTGCCGCCCTGTGTCTGGCCGCCATCGGGTTCTTCAACATCCTGGGATCGCTGGCCTTTGGCCGCCTGGGCGACCGCTACAGCAAGAAGCGCGTGCTGGCCGCCCTCTATCTGGCCCGCGCCGTCGTCATCAGCCTGTTCCTGGCCGTCCCGCTGAGTGCCACCAGCGCGGTCCTGTTCTCGGCCGGCATGGGGTTCCTGTGGCTGGGCACCGTGCCGTTGACCAGCGGACTGTGCGCCCAGATATTCGGAGTGCGCGCCCTGGGGACGCTCTACGGCTTCGCGTTCTTCGGCCATCAGGTGGGCAGCTTTTTCGGCGCCTGGCTGGGCGGCATGGCCTATGACATGCTGGGGTCGTATGACGCGGTGTGGGGGGCGGCGGTGGTGCTGGGCGTGGTGGCCGCCGCGCTGCACTGGCCGATCAATGACCGGCCGGTGACGGCAAACGCGGAGGCCCCCGCATGAGACACCCCCTGCCCCTCATCCTGGCCGCTGCGGCCGGGCTGGCGCTGCTGACCGGGGCCGGGTGGCTGTGGCTGCGCTATGGGACGTCGGTGTTCCTGGGGGGCGGCGTATCGTTCTGCTGACTACTCGTTGACGACATGCAGGAGGACGCGGGCCTCGTTGCCGGCCTCCAGCGAGTCGCAGGCCCGCAGATGCTCTTCCCAGCGCTCGGCGAATTCCTCCAGGGCGGCGAGGAGCGTGGCTTCCATCGACTGGCCGGTGCGGTCGGCGAGGACCGTCAGGCGGTCGTGCAGGGCCGTGGGCACCTGCAAGGTCAGCGTCTTTTCAGCCATTGTTGCCCCTTCCGGACGGTCTCGGGATGCGCGGCCGGCGAACGCTGTTCAGGATGTTTGCGCCGCCGGGTGAGCATGCTATGCAAAGGACCATGACAACCTCGACCCGCACGCCCAGCAAACGTAGCACCCCAACCAAGCCGGGATCAAAATCCCGTAAGGCAGGAACGGCATCGCCCCCGCCTGAGGACAAGAAAACCAGATCGCGGGCCGAACAGCAAGGCCCGAAGCGCCGCTTCGGCCTGTGGGCGCTGGTGCGGTGGCTGCTGGTCCTGGGCGTTTGGGGCGTTGTGGCGGTGGGCGTGGTGGTTGCGTGGTTCGCCTATGACCTGCCGGACCTCGACGAAGTGGCGGGCCTGACGCGGCGCCCCTCGGTCACCGTGCTGGCCGCTGACGGGTCGCAGATCGCGGCCTTCGGACAGCTTTACGGCGAGGTCGTGCCGGTGGCGGAAATGCCGGTGTTCCTGCCAGGCGCGGTGATGGCGGTCGAGGACCGGCGGTTCTACGACCACTGGGGCATCGACCTGTTGGGCATCGCCCGCGCCGCCGTGGTCAATCTAGTGCGCGGGCGGGTGGTCCAGGGCGGGTCCACCATCACCCAGCAGACGGCCAAGAACCTGTTCCTGTCCCACGAACGGTCCTACAAGCGCAAGGTGCAAGAAGTCCTGCTGGCGGTGTGGCTGGAAACCCGCTTCACCAAGCACCAGATCCTGACCCTGTACCTCAACCGCGTCTACCTGGGGGCCGGAACCTATGGAGTCGAGGCTGCGGCGCAACGCTACTTCGGACGGTCGGCGCGCGACGTGACGGTGTATCAGGCCGCCATGCTGGCCGGTCTGCTCAAGGCGCCGTCGCGCTACAACCCGGTGAGCAGCGCCACGGCGGCCGAGGCCCGCACCGCCGTGGTCCTGCGCGCCATGGTCGAGGCCGAGGTGCTGACCGAGGG
>LAEA01000104.1 GCA_000961745.1 Rhodospirillaceae bacterium BRH_c57
CGGGCGCCGCCCTGACGCGCGCCCCGGACGCGGCGCTGACCAGCATCCAGCCCGGCGCCGATGCCGTCACCCCGGTGACGCTGGACGACTTCGACACCTTGCGCCGCATTCTTGCAGAACTCGACGCGGCGGGAGAAGGGTGACATGCCCCCCTCCTCCACCTCCGACCGCCGCATTGCTCCGGCCACCAGCGCGTTCCTGCTCATCATCGGCATCCTCACCCTGTTCCTGGGCACCATCCTGACCGGCGCATTGCTCCATCAGGCGGTCGAACGCGAGGATGCCGATAAGGCCCACTGGGAACAGAGCCTCCGCCTTGCCGAGGCGTTCGTGAAGGAAGCCCTGCTGCGCAACAACTTCCAGGATGTGATCGCCTTCCTCAAGCAATGGGCAAGCGAGGAGCCGCGCATTCTCCATGTCGCGGCCGTCTACCCGACCGGCGCCACCATGTTTGAGTGGGGCCACGACGGTGCGCCGGAGACGTCGCTGTTCCTGGAACGGCGCATTGAGGCCGCAGGACGCGTCCGTCTCTCCCTTCATCTTCACGTGGACATGGCGCCGACGCGGGCGAACATTCTGAAGTCCAACCTGCTTGTCGCCGCAACATTCATGGTGTTCGTTTTCCTGCTGGCCGTTCTGGTGTGGGGCGCCGTGTGGACGCGCGCCCTCAAGCCGCTTGAGGCCGAGCGCAAGCGGGTCACCGAAGCCGAGGAACGGGCCCGCCTGGCCGCTCACCGCCTGGGCCACATCTTCCAGACCGCCCCCGATGGCATCCTCACGGTGGACAGCACGCTGGTCGTCACCGCGTTCAACGAGGCGGCGGGCCACATCTTCGGCTACGGCCCCGAGGAAATTGTCGGCCGCCCCCTGACCACGCTGCTGCCCCCCCGCGCCGCCGCCGCGCACGACCGCATGACGCGCGGCCTGATACGGAACGGCGGCAATCTGCGGGCGCAGACGGTGCAAGGGCGACGTTCCGATGGCACGATCTTTCCCCTACAGGTGTCGGTCAGCGCCTCGGAAGGCGACGACGATGTGGCGTTCACCGCCATCATCCGCGACCGCACGGCCGAGGTGGCGCGCGAGGCGCAGATGCACAAGCTGGTGCGGGCGCTGGACCAAAGCTCCAACCTGATCTTCATCACCGACCCCACCGGCACCATCGAATTCGTCAACGCCATGTTCATCGAGGTCACCGGCTATTCCGCCGAAGAGGCCATCGGGCAGACCCCCCGGCTGCTGCAATCCGGCGCCACCCCGCCGCAGGTCTACGCCGACCTGTGGGCAACCGTCCTGGAGGGCCGGGAGTGGCGCGGGGAACTGCGCGACCGCCGCAAGGACGGCCGGGAATTCTGGGCCTCGGTCACTATCACGCCGTTGCGCGACGAAACCGGCGCGGTGACGAACTTCGTCGCCGTGCATGAAGATATCACCCTGCGGATGCTGGCCCGCCAGGAACTGATGATCGCCAAGGAACAGGCCGAAACGGCAAGCCGGGCCAAAAGCGAGCTTCTGGCCAATATGAGCCACGAGTTGCGCACCCCGCTGAATGCCGTCAACGGGTACTCGGAGGCGCTGCTGCTGGGGTTGTTCGGGCCGCTGTCGGACCCCCGGCAGGAGGAATACCTGCGCGACATCCTGGCGTCTGGCCGGCACCTGCTGGACCTCATCAACGACATCCTCGACATGTCGGCGGTCGAAGCGGGCAAGGTGGACCTGGACATCGGCGACCACGACATCCGGCCGCTCATCACCGCCGCGTACCGCATCGTCGCACCCCGCGCCGAGGTCGGCCGTGTCGCCTTGTCCTTCGCCGCGCCCGAGGATGCCGCGCCCGAGGATGCTGCACGGTGCGTCGTCCCAATTGACAGCCGGCGCCTGAAGCAGTGCATGATCAACGTGCTGTCCAACGCCGTGAAATTCACGCCGCCGGGCGGATCGGTCACCATCTTACTGGAGTTTTCCGACGAGGACGACACGGTCACCATCGTCGTGGCCGACACCGGCGTCGGCATGACGCCGGCCGAACTGGACATCGCCCTCAGCCGTTTCGGCCAGTTGGACTCCGGCCTCAACCGCAAGCACGAAGGAACCGGCCTCGGCCTGCCCCTGACCATCGGGCTGGTCGAGGCCATGCGCGGCCGACTGACCATCGAAACATACAAGGGCCGTGGCACCACCATGCGTCTCACCTTCCCCCGCTCCGGCGGCGCGGTGGAACGCTCGGGCTCGGGCGCGGCCGTGGCCTAGACACTAATATTTCAGCGTCGCCTCAATGGCAGCGCCCCCCGGCCCGACGGTGAAGGCGGACTCCGAGAAGGGCGGCGGGCCACTGACCTCCGGGTCCTTGGACAAGGCATAGCCTTCGGTTGGGATCATGCCGAGGAACCGATTCATGCTGCCATTCCCATCGGCGTCGTGGAATGCCATCACGGCGTAGAGTCCAGGCGCGACGTCACTGAAAGTGGCCTGGACACGCCCCGGAGCGGCGGGCACCCAGTGGAAGCCCACGGCGCGGTCGGGATCGCGGAAAGTCTCGTCGCTGTCATAAAGCCCGATGTGGATGGCGCCCGGCGCATCCGACACCCCGGCGATGGTCACCATCAGGTCACCGGCCATGGCCGGCATGGCCCCTGCGAAGACCAGTGCCGTCGCAACCAGACGGCCGATCATGAGCCGCCTCCATCACCACCATGTGCATGGGGCACCGCAGGCGGCAGCGCGCCCGCCAGATAGCCAGCAATTGCAACCAGAGGATCGTCTTCACTGGTCGGTGCGACTTTGACGCCATGGGCCTCCATGCGCCGAATGAACCCATCACCCGCGCTGCCCGTGATAATGACATCGACCGCGTACAGCGGATGGTCACCCGGACCAGAATCATGGAATTCGTGAATGGTCCTGTCCTTGGGCAGGTCCAGACGCTCGATCTCCTCCACCGGTCCGCCGGCTTCGGCGCGATAGATCAGGAAGCGCCGGGTCTTCCCGGCATGGGACGTGATCGTCCGAAAATTCTGACTGGAAACAGCGATCTTCATCCGTTGGCGTCCTTCAGCGAAAGGTGGGACAACACACCCACTGTGCCACGGCCGACCGCCCTTCCCCATGACATCGCGCAATGCCAACGTCGCCCCTGAAGTGATACGCTTGAAACGTTAAGCAAGCGGGAAAAACGATTGAAACAATCTATAATTCCCGCTGGACCCGATGGCATCGCCAGAGTTTATATTAGCTATCGCTAATTAATAACTCAGGAGCAAACGCAATGTCCGACATCACCCCCGCCGTCACGCTGCCCCGGCTGAACGAACCGGCCCCGGCCTTCAAGGCTGAAACCACCCACGGCATCAAGAGCCTGGAGGATTATCGGGGCAAGTGGTTGGTGCTGTTCTCCCACCCGGCCGACTTCACCCCGGTGTGCACCACCGAGTTCATCGCCTTCGCCGAACGGCACGACGCGTTCCAGCAGCGCAATGCCGAGCTTCTGGGGCTGTCCATTGACTCCGTCTTCTCGCATTTGGCATGGGAACGGAACATCAAGGAGAAGTTCGGCGTCGAAATCCGCTTCCCGATCATTGCCGACCTGTCCATGGCTGTCGCCCGTGCCTATGGCATGATCCAGCCGGGTGCATCGGATACGTCGGCCGTGCGCGCGACGTTCCTGATCGACCCGAATGGCGTCCTGCGCGCCATGGTCTACTATCCGATGACCAATGGCCGTTCCATCGACGAGTTCCTGCGCCTGCTCGACGCGCTTCAGACCAGCGACACTCACAAGGTGGCAACGCCGGAAAACTGGAAGCCGGGCGAGAAGGTGATCGTTCCGCCGCCCAAGGATGCCGCCGCCGCTGAAGCCCGCATGGGCGAAGGCTATGAGTGCGTTGACTGGTACTTCTGCAAGAAGTCCCTGTAATCCAGGACAGAGCAGGCCGCCGCGCATCGGCGTGGCGGCCTGCTCTTGAATTTCCGGGCCAGGTGCTGCGATAGTATGGGCATCTCGTGCCGCGATTGGATCGCTGATGCTCCCCATTCCCGCCAGGCTTACCGGACGGCTTGCGCTGCTGGCTGCGTTGACCATTTCTGGCGGCGCGGCGCAGGCCCATCCCCATGTCTGGATTGACGCAGCGGTGAGCATCGCCGTAACCGACAAGGCCAAGGCACAGTCCGTTGCCGTGACCTGGATGTTCGACGAGATGTATTCCACCGTCGCCGTGTTCGGCCTGGACACCAACGGCGACGGCGTCACCTCCCCGGCCGAACTGGAACCCCTTGTTGGCGAGTCCATGGTCAGCCTGCAAGAGTGGAACTACTTCCTGGACGTGCGCCAGGACGGCACCCGGTTGAGCACCGGCAAGGCCATGGACACCTCCGCTTCTTTTGAGGACGGCCGGTTGGTCTATCGCTACACGGTGCCCCTGGCGGCGCCGGCCGACCTGAGCGTTGCGCCCCTGGTGGTCCGGACCTTCGACCCGTCGTTCTATATCGACATCAGCTTTCCCGAAACGGCCTCGGTCGCCCTTGGCGCGGCCCCGGCGGCGTGCGCCGCCCGCATCACCGAACCACCACCGATGCAGGAAACCATGCTGGGCGAGGCCGCCCTGCTCGACAACGACTTCTCACCGGGCTCCGAAGGCATTGGCGCCCAGTACGCTCAGAAAGTGACGGTGACATGCGCGCAGCCCTGATCGTTGGCGGCGTGGTCGCCGCGGTCGCAGTCGCCGTCCTGCTGGGCACCGACGGCACCCTGGCCGGCTTCACCGAGTATGTGCGGGGCATGCAGGCAACCCTGCAACAGGCCCTGGTCGGCGGCGTGCGGCGCTGGCAGCAAACCCCGGACGGCGCAGCGCTCGGCGCCCTGGGACTGAGCTGTTTTCTCTATGGCGTCTTCCACGCCGTCGGTCCCGGCCACGGCAAGGCGGTGCTCGCCACCTACGCCGCAACCACCGACGTCAGCCTGCCGCGTGTCGTGGCGCTGTCGGGCCTCAGCGCATTCACCCAGGCCACCGTCGCCGTGATCCTGGTGTCAGTCGCCTTCTGGGTCATCGGAGCCAGCGCGCGGTGGGTCAACACCCAGGCCGAACGCTTCCTCGAACCGGCCAGCTATGCCGCCATCGCCGCCGTGGGCGTATGGCTGGTAGTCAGCGGCGTGCGATCGGTGATGCCGCGCCGGACCGCCGTGGCTGCCCATGCCCACCACCACCATGATGCCGACTGCTGCGGCGGCCATCATCATCCAACTGCCGAGACGACGGCCAAGGGCGCGTCCCTGCGGTCCGGCATCGTGCTGGCGATGGCGGCCGGACTGCGGCCGTGTACCGGCAGCCTGCTGGTGCTGTTCCTGTGCTTTGGGCTGGGCCTGTGGACCCTGGGGATCGTCGCCGCCTACGCCATCGGCATGGGCACCGCCATCACCGTCGCCGCCCTGGCCGCCGGCGCCCACGCCGCCCGCCA
>LAEA01000228.1 GCA_000961745.1 Rhodospirillaceae bacterium BRH_c57
GCCGTGGTCGCCGTGGTCGCCGCCCCCAACGAACGGGCAGCGGCCGAGCCGGTCCTGGCGTCGCTACCGGCCGACCGCCGTATCGACCTGATCGGCAAGGGCGGGCTGCCGGTGATCGGCGCGGCGCTGGGGCGGTGTGCGTTCTACCTCGGCAACGACTCGGGCCTGATGCACATGGCGGCGGCGGCCGGGACGCCGACCCTCGGCTTGTTCGGGCCAAGCCGTGAAGACCTTTATGCGCCATGGGGCGGACGGGCCGCCTGGGTGCGCACGCCGCAGTCCTTTGAGGAGATCATCGGGGCGCCCGGCTATGACCACCGGAGCGAGGCAACCCATATGACCGGCCTTGACGTGCCCACCGTGATCGCCGCCGCCGAGGGGTTGTGGCGCAGGGTGGGGCAGGCGTGTTAAAAGCCGCCATCATGACACAGACACCCGCTCAGACCCGCCCCCGCCTGTCCGCTCTCGTTGTCGCCCACAACGAGGAGGCGCAGCTTGCCGACTGCCTTGAGGCGCTGCGCTTCGCAGACGAGATCGTCGTGGTGCTCGACAAGTGCACCGATGCTTCGCGCGAGATCGCCGCGCGCTTCACCGACCGGCTGGTCGAAGGGGCGTGGGAGCTTGAAGGCCCACGCCGCAACACCGGCCTCGACGCCTGCTCCGGCGACTGGATACTTGAGGTTGACGCCGACGAGCGCGTGCCCGCCGACCTCGCGGCCGAAGTCCGCGCCACCGTGGACGCCAACCCGTCCCACGGCTGGTTCCTGGTGCCGTTCGACAACTATGTGGGCGAGCGTCTGGTGCGCTATGGCTGGGGCGCCTCGTGGGGCGTGAGCGCCGCGCCGCGCCTGTCGGCCAGGGGCGCCAAGCGGTGGGGCGACCAGCGTATTCACCCCAGCCTGAAACTCAGTGGCACGGAACGGTGGCTGAAGTGCCGCATGATCCACTATGTGGACCGCGACTTCACCGACATGCTGCACCGCCTGGACCGATACTCCACGGCGCGGGCGCGCGACCTGCGGGACAGCGGCAAGATCGGCAGCCTCGCCAACAATCTGCGCCGTGTGGTTTCCCGCTTCATCAAGTGTTACGTTGGGCGCAAGGGGTATCGGGAAGGCTTGTGGGGATTTGCCATCGCCATGTTCGCCGCCCTGTTCCCGCTTGTGTCCTACCTCAAGGCCCGGCTGGATCCTGAATGAGCGATTTGCGCGTCCTACAGGCAATGGCGGGTGCCGCCCATGGCGGCGCCGAGCTGTTCTTTGAGCGTCTGGTGCTGGCCTTGCACCGCGCCGGGGTGCAGCAGCACGTCCTCATCCGCCAGAATGCCGAGCGTGCGGGGAAACTGGTTGAAGGCGGCCTGAGGCCAGTTGAATTGGCCTTCGGTGGCCGGTTCGACCTGTTCACCGGCCGCGCATTTCGGCGCGAGATCAAGAAGTTCCAGCCTCATGTGGTCCTGACCTGGATGAACCGGGCCAGCAGTTTCTGCCCCCCCAAGGGGCGGGGGCTGCCGGACTTTGTCCAGGTCGGGCGGCTGGGCGGCTACTACGACCTCAAATACTATCGCACCTGCGATCATCTGGCGTGCAATACCCAGGATCTGGTGGATTACGTGGTGCGCGAGGGCTGGCCGGCCGACAAGGCCCACCATCTGCCCAACTTCGTGGACGAGCGCAGTGCTCCGGCGGTATCGCGCCGGGAATTCTTTACCCCGGACACGACGCCGCTGCTGTTCACCATGGGGCGGCTGCACGAGAACAAGGGCTTCGACACCCTGCTGCGCGCCTTCAGCCGGATTTCCGACGTCTACTTGTGGATAGCCGGTGACGGCCCGGAGCGGGAAAACCTTGAACAACTGGCCTATGAGCTTGGCGTGAAGCCGCGCGTACGCTTCCTGGGCTGGCGGGACGATGCGCCGGCCCTGCACGCGGCGGCCGACCTGTTCGTCTGCCCGTCGCGCCACGAGCCCCTCGGCAACGTGGTGCTGGAGGCCTGGGCGCAGGGCAAGCCGGTGCTGGCCGCCGCCAGCCAGGGGCCGTCCGCCCTCATCGACGATGGTGTGAACGGCCGGCTGGTTCCGGTGGACGATGCCGTTGCCATGGCCGAGTCCATCCGCGCGTTGATCCGTGATCCGGCGCAGTTGCGCGCCCTGGCTGCCGCCGGGCGGGCCTCCTTCGAGGCGCAGTTCACCGAGGCCATCGTGGTGCGCCGCTATCAGGACTTCCTTGCCAAGGTCTCAGGGATCCCATGTGCGGCATCGCCGGTCTGATGACGCCCGGCCCTGCGCCGGACCCCAATGTCCTTGACCGGCTGGTTGCGGCGCTCGGCCATCGTGGCCCGGACGGGCAGGGGCGGCATGTCGGCGGCGCGGTCGGTCTGGTCCACGCCAGGCTGGCGATCATCGACCTGGAAGGCGGAAGGCAGCCTTTGCACGGGCCGAGCGGCACGGTGCTGGTCGGCAACGGCGAGATTTACAACTACCGCGAACTGAGTGGCGGGATGGCCCTGGCCACCGGGTCGGACTGCGAACCGCCGCTGCATCTTTACGCCCGCGACGGTTTGGGCATGATCGACTGCCTGCGCGGCATGTACGCCCTGGCGATTCATGATCCGGGCGACGACCAACGGCCGGAACGCCTCATCCTCGCCCGCGACCCGTTCGGCATCAAGCCGCTGTACATTGCCGAGGGCGCCCACGGCGTGGCCTTCGCCTCCGAGCCCCAGGCGCTGGTGGCAGCGGGCTTCGGGCGGCCGGTCCAGGTGGCTGGGCAGCCGCGCGACGAACTGCTGCAACTCCAGTTCACCACCGGTGCGGACACCGTGTTCACGGGCATCCGCCGCGTCCTGCCCGGCGAGACGCTGGTCATCGAGGGCGGCGCCGTGGTGTCGTCCACCCGCCGCTCTCCCGTGTCCTCCGCCAGCCCCCGCCTGACCCACGAGGGCGAGGCGCTGGCGGCGTTCGAGGCCGCCATGACCAACAGCGTGGACCTGCACCAGCGGGCCGATGTGCCCTATGGCATGTTTCTGTCCGGGGGCATCGACAGTTCGGTGTTGCTGGCCCTGATGGCGCGCCTGAACGACCGGCCGGTGCTGGCCTTCACGGCGGGATTCCCCGGCACCGGAGCTCACGACGAACGCGCCCACGCCCGCGTCGTGGCCCACGCCTGCGGTGCCGAACACGTTGAGGTCGAGGTCACCGAGGCCGATTTCTGGGACCATCTGCCGGCCATCGCGGCGGCCATGGACGACCCGGCGGCCGACTACGCCATCGTGCCGACATGGCTCCTGGCGCGCGAGGCTCGCAAGTCCGTCAAGGTCATCTTGTCGGGCGAGGGTGGCGACGAACTATTCGGCGGCTATAGCCGTTATCGCGGCGCCATGCGGCCGTGGCCATTCGCCAAGCCGATGCGCCGCAAGGGCACCTTTGACGGCCTGGACGTTCTGCGCCGCGCGCCCGTTGACTGGCGCTCCGGCTTGGCCTTGGCTGAGGTTGAAGCCAAGCGCGCAGGCGGTTCGGCCCTGATGCGCGCGCAACGCCTGGACATGGCCGACTGGCTGCCCAATGATCTGTTGGGCAAGCTCGACCGTTGTCTCATGGCACATGGTGTCGAGGGGCGGGTGCCGTTCCTCGACGCGGCGGTGGCCGAGGTGGCGTTCAGGCTGTCCGACCGCCTCAAGGTGCGCGGTGGGCAGGGCAAGTGGCTGGTCCGCCGCTGGCTGTCCCAGGCCCTGCCGGTGGCCCAGCCCTTCGCGCCCAAAAAGGGTTTTACCGTGCCGGTCGGCGAGTGGATTGCGGCGCGCGGGGCCGCCTTGGGGCCGCTGGTCGCAGCCTCGCCGGGCGTGGACGAGATCGCCCGGCCCGAGGCGGTGGCCGCACTGTTTCGCGCACCGGGCAAGCGCGAACGGTTTGCCGCCTGGACGTTGCTGTTCTACGCCCTGTGGCACCGCCGCCATGTGCAGGGCCAGATCATGAGCGGCGGCGTTTTTGACGTATTGACCTCAGCCCCTTGAAGCCGGGAGTTTCCCATGAGCACTGAGACCTTCGACCTCGTCCTGCGCAACGGCACCGTCTGGACCCCCGGCGGCCCGGTGGAAGCCGATGTCGCGGTGCGCGACGGCCGCATTGCCCATGTCGGGAGTGTCCCGGTTGGCGCCGGCGCCCAGGAGGTGGACTGCACCGGCCTGACCGTGCTGCCCGGCGTCATCGACAGCCAGGTCCACTTCCGCGAGCCCGGCCTGGAGCACAAGGAAGACCTGGAAACCGGCACCCGTGGCGCGGTTCTGGGCGGCGTGACCGGCATTTTCGAGATGCCCAACACCAACCCGTCCACCACCACGGCCGAAGGCATCGCCGACAAGGTGGCGCGCGGCAAGGGCCGGGCGTGGTGCGACCATGCGTTCTTCCTGGGCGCGGCGGGGGACAACGTGGACCATCTGGCCGAATGGGAGCGCGTTCCGGGCTGCGCCGGGGTCAAGGTGTTCATGGGCTCGTCCACCGGATCGCTGCTGGTCGAGGACGACGCCGTGCTGGCCCGCGTTCTGGCCGCTGGCAGCCGCCGCGTCGCCGTGCACTGCGAGGACGAGGCCCGCCTGCGCGAACGCCGGCATCTGGTCGAGGGCGGCGCTCCGGTCACCATGCACCCGGAATGGCGCGACGCCGAAACCGCCCTACGCGCCACCAAGCGGCTGGTCGCCCTGGCCGAAAAGGCGCGCCGCCGCGTCCACGTCCTGCACATCACCACCGCCGAGGAAATCGACTTCCTGGCCGGGCACAAGGATCTGGTGACGGTGGAAACCACGCCGCAGCACCTGACCCTGGCTGGCCCCGAAGCCTACGAGCGCCTGGGCACCAAGGCGCAGATGAACCCGCCCATCCGCGAGGCTCATCACCGCGACGGCCTGTGGCGCGGTATCGCCCAGGGCGTGGTGGATGTCATCGGGTCGGACCACGCGCCGCACACCCTGGAGGAAAAGGCCAAGCCCTATCCGGCCAGCCCGTCGGGCATGACTGGCGTGCAGACCTTGGTGCCGGTGATGCTGACCCATGTCGCCGAGGGCCGCCTGAGCCTCGCCCGGTTCGTGGACCTGACCAGCGCCGGTCCGGCCCGCATCTTCGGCATCGCGGGCAAGGGCCGCATCGCGCGCGGGTATGACGCCGACTTCACCGTGGTGGACCTCAAGACCACCCGCGAAATCACTGACGCCTGGATCGCCAGCCGCTGCGGCTGGACCCCGTTCGACGGGTTCCAGGCCAAGGGCTGGGCCGTCGCCACCATCATCCGGGGCACCATCGTCATGCGCGACGATGAACTCCAGGGCACCGCAATGGGTCAGCCGGTGCGCTTTCAGGAGTGTTACCCGGTTTAGGGGGAGCGGCCTGTTCCGCTGTCGCGGACGGGTTTCCACCCGTGCCCGCCCGAAGCGATGCTCCGGACCTCCTTGTTTTCTTTGAAGAAAAGAAAAAGGGGTTCGGGGTTCCCCCGAGCGGGCGTGGGCGGCAGCCCACCAAATGCACCGGAACAATCAGATGGCCGTCGTTTACCCCTCCAGGAACTCCGCCAGGGCGGTGAGGGCGTTGGATTGGAGGCGGTGGTCGCCGCCTTCGATCAGGCATTTCAGGACCACCGCGCCGTCGTCGCTGATAAGATTCAGGGTGTGCAGGGCGGCGGCGAAGCCATGGTCGTTCAGCGCGTCCTGGGCGGCGCGGAATTCGCGGTGCTTTCCGCTGCGCATCTGGTCGTCGAGGTAGGCGTTCATGACCTCGTCGGCCGGGCGCTTACGGTGGACCTCGAACGCCAGCGCGCGCAGGAGTTTGGCCTTGTCGGCGTTGGACGTGATGTTTGGGCGTGCCACGATGTTACTCCACTCCGGCGTGAGGGCATCATAGGCACCAAAACCGACAAGGCCAGTGCAATCCTGTTTAGTCAGCCATGCGGCTGAGGAGGGCTAGATCGCCAGCCATGCGGCGTAGGCGAGGCTCACCGTCAGGGCGCCGATCATCGCGAAGGCGAGGTAGGCGGCGAACACCGGGGGCCGCACGATCGCTCCCACCGCCATGGCGGCCGGGACCGACGTCACCGCCCCGCCGACCAGGAAGGCCATGGCAGCGGCCTTGGACGTCCCCATGTCGATCAATCCGGCGACCAGCGGCAGCGCGGCATAACCGTTGAGGTAGGCGGGAATGCCCACGATGGCGGCCATCGGCACGGCGAACGGGTTGTCCGGGCCGAGGACGGCGGCGATGCTTGACGCGGGCACGTAGCGGACCATCAGCGCCTCGATCATGTAGGCGAGGATCAGCCATTTGCCGAGCAGCAGCGCGTTGGACAGCGCCTCGCGGCCAAACACGGCGCGACGCTTGGCATCGTTCCAGAAGGCCCAGTGCACCGGCTTGACGCTGCGCACGGACGACGCCGCGCATCCACCGTTGCCGACTCCGGCCTTGAGCGGGCTGGCGAACAGGCCACGGTGCTCCAGGGCCATGACGCCGAACCCGCCGATGATGCCCACGCCAATTGCCGCGATGGTCTTGGCGATGGCGAAGTCTGTGCCGAGGGTTCCGGCGGTCACCGCGAACATCGCCGGGTCCATGATCGGCGAGGCGAGGCAGAACGCCAGGACCGCCGACAGCGGCACGCTCATGCTCAGAAGCGCGACGATGAGCGGCACCACGCCACAGGAACAGAACGGCGAAAGGGCGCCAATCAGCGCGCCGAACACCACCATGCGCGGCGGATGACCGGAAAAAGCCCGTGCCACCAGACGGTCGGCGTCGGTCGCCTTGGCCGCCGCCGCGAGGCCGACGGCCAGCAACAGCCACGGGGCGATACTACCCACCTGCTCGGCGGCAAACGCCACGGTGGACGAGGCAAGGTCGAGCGACACCAGCGCAAGCCCGGCGATGACCAGCGGGATGGCGAGCCACACCTTGTCGATCCGCGACCACAGGGACGGACCGGCCGGGGCGGCGCAGCAGGAGGTTTTCTCAGGTACTGCGGGTTTTGGCCCGCAGCAGGATGTTTTTTCAGGCGGGACGGGGGTTGCAATGGTCATGGCAGCACCTCTTGTTCACGTGTCGCAGCAGCCGCGACGCTTATCGTTTGTCGCAGCAGCGACGGTTATTTTTTGTCGCAGCAGCGACGGTGAGGCGGGACGGTGGCGTCAACCGCCTCCAGCAGATCAATCAGGCGGCGCAGCTTTTCGTGGTTCAGGCAGTACGCCGGGCGCCCGTCGGTGCCGCCGTCGTGCAGCAACCCGGCGCCCTTGAGGACCGAAACGTGCTGCGAAATGGTCGAGGGCGCCAGGGCCACGGCGTCGGCCAGATTGCCGAAAAAGCAGGCGTCGTTGGCGATGATGTGGCGCAGGATGCGCACCCGCGCCGGGTGGGCCAGCGCCTTTGCCAGGGCGGCCAAGTCTTCGGCGGCCAGATCTTCGTCGTCATCTTCCATCGGCGACTCCATTCGCTATTCGTAGAATAACGAATACGCCTGCGCAGCAGGAATGGCAAGCCCCTTTCACCAGGGCCGGGGCCAATTCCCCGGCCGGGTATGGGGTTGTCTCATTCCCCTTTCTCTTATTCCTCGGGCGCCGGGGACACCGTGAAGTGGAAGGTTGCGCCAACCCCCAGCGTGGACTCGACCCAGATGGTGCCGCCAAATCGGGTGACGATGCGCCGGCAGACGGCCAGCCCGACGCCGCTGCCGATGGTGTCGGCTCCGCCGTTCAGGCGCTGGAACAGATCGAAGATGCGGTCGAAGAATTCCGGCGCGATGCCGATGCCGTTGTCGGCGACCGACAGGGTCCAGGCGCCGGAGGCTATGGGGTGCGCGGAAACGCGGACCACCGGCGGCCGGTCGGGGCTTTTGTAGCGCAGCGCGTTGGCGACCAGATTCTGGAACAGGGTCACGAGGTGCGCTTCATCGGCCAAGACCGTCGGCAGCGTCTCGATCTGGATGTCGGCCTGGGTGGCGGCGATGTTGGCCCGTAATCCGTCGAGCGCGCGGTCCAGGGCGCGTCCCGCCGGGACCGGCAGCAAGGGCTCGCGGAAGCGGGACACCCGGACGTAGTTCTGTAGGTCGTGGACGAGCAAGGACATGCGTCGCGCGCCTTCGACCAGGAACCGGATGTATTCGTCGGCGTCGGCATCAAGGCGCCCGCGATAGCGTCGTTCGAGGATCTGGGCATAGCTGACCACGCTGCGCAGGGGCGTCTGCAGGTCGTGGGAGGCGGCGTAGGCGAACCGTTCCAGGTCGGCGTTGGACCGCTCCAGTTCTTCGCTCTTGGCGCGCAGGATGCGTTCGGCTTCAGCCCGGCGTGTGATGTGGCGGGCCGTGCCAAAGGCAGTGAAGGCCATCAGCAGGAACAACGCACTGCTCATGATGCGCATGGGCGTCAAGTCGCTGCTTACGGCGCCCCATCCGCCCTTGGGTACGGCGGCCAGGCGCCATGTACCGTGGGGAAACTGCACATCGACCTCGGCCGGGCGGTGGTCAAAAATGGCGGCATTGCCCGCGATCAGTTCTCCGGCGGCGCCCCGGCCGTCGCGGCCACGAATGGCGATGTCAAACGGCAGGGCGGGGTCATCCAGGCCGACGTCGGCGAACACCTTGGGGATGTCCAGGATGATGTTGACCATGCCAAAGAACGGGCCGGGCTCGCCATCGGGACCATCCAGGAACACAGGGTTGCGGAAAATCAGGCCGCTTCCGCCCTGGATCAGTGGCACCGGCCCCTGCAGCAGCGGCGCACGGATTTCGATGGCCTTCAGGACCTGTTCGTATTGGGCCGGGACGCTGGGATAGGCGACGCCGATCACGCTCTCGTTGCCGGCCAGGGGATAGCTCATGGAAATGACCATGCCCCGGCTGACCACCATGTTGATGACGGTGCTGTGCCCGTCGAGCAGGACACGGGCGACCGTGTCGAAGTGCTCCTGCGAGATGTCGCCGTGGGCCATGATGTAGGCGACCAGGCCGCGCGTGCGCAGCAGCGGCCCGGTCAGGGCGTTTTCCAGCTTGGCGCGGATGGTGCCGATCTGGGCCAGCACCGAGGCCCGCACGGCGGCCTCGCGCCTGTGCTGTTCCATGGTGTCGATCTGCACCACGGCCAGCAACGACAGCAGCGTCACCGCCCCGGCCAGCAGCCACGCGGCGGCAGGCCGCAGCCAAGCCACCATTGCCTCGACAGATCCGCTTTGGACGCTGCCTGTTCCTGTCCCCACCACGCCCGCCTATCCCCCTGCGGTAGTCATGACGGGGAGCATCTTACATCAAAACGTGCGGAAAACGAGAGCCTTCAAACGATTTGTTTACGCCGTTGCGGCGCCTTTTTCACGGGCACCGACCCGCACTGCGGACACCCACAGCCCGAGCGCAACCCAAACCACCACCACGGCCAGCCCGGTCAGGTAGGCCGGTGTGGTCAGTAGTTCGGCCGGCGTGGCATAGAATGGGCCGCGCAGCAGGGTCATGGCATGGGCCACCGGGTTGATGGCCATGACCACCTGCAGCCACATCGGTGCCCCGGCCACTGGGAACAAGGCGCCCGACAGCAGCCACAGGGGCATCAAAAAGACCATCATGATGGCGTGGAAACCGGCCGTGGACCGCATGCTCCAGGCGATGGAAAAGCCCAGGGCGGTATAGCCGACGGCGGTCAGCACCATGGCGGCAACCAGCAGGGGCAGGCTCGCCAGCGGCAACGGCGTGTCGAGGAAGGGTGCTGCGATCAGCAGGATGAAGGCTTGGAACAGCGCGATGGACGCACCGCCGAACACCTTGCCGAGGACGATTGCCATGCGCGGCACCGGAGCGACCAACACGCCCTGCAGGAACCCCTGGTCGCGGTCCTCGATCACCGTGATGGTCGAGAAGATGGACGCGAACAGGATCATCATCATGAGGACACCGGGATAGAAGTACTCCAGGTACGTCATGCCCTCCATGCCCGGCGGGTTGAAGCTGGGCGTGAAGCCGGCGCCAAGGAACACCCAGAACAGCAGCGGTTGCCCCAGGCTGCCGATGACGCGCTGCGGCTGGCGGATGAAGCGCACGAACTCGCGGCGGGCCAGGGCCCACACGGCGGGTGCCAGGGCGGTTGTCGTCTGGCCGCTCATGCACGCATCTCCTGGTCTTCGGGCTTGAAGTCTTCGGGCTTCTGGTCTTTTGGGGTCGTCTGTGGGACCGCTCCGGTGCGGCCCGTGACATGGACGAACACGTCGTCGAGGTCCGGCTGCTTGATGGCGATGGACAGCACGTCGCCGCGATAGCGGGTCAGGATCTGTTCGACCAGGACCACGGCCTCGGCCGGCGGAACGTCCTCAATGCGCAGTTCGTCGCCGTGCACCAGAACCGGCCGGTCAAAATCACGGCGCAGGGCGTCAAGCATTACGGCGGGCGAGCGCGGACGCACCACCACGACCTCCTGACCGAGCTGCGCCTTGAGGGCGGCCGGTGTGTCGTGGGCGAGCAGGCGGCCATCCTGCATGATCGCCACCGAGTCGGCGTCCTCGGCTTCGGAGAACACATGGCTGGTCATCAGCACGGTCATGGCGCGTTCGCGTTGCAGGCGGTGCAGGGCGCCCAGGAAGGCACGTCGGCTGGCCGGGTCCAGGCCGGTGGTCGGCTCGTCGAGCAGCAGCACGGTCGGCCGGGTCAGAAGGCATTTCGCCAGTTCAACCTGACGTGCAAGGCCGCCCGAAAGGGTGTCCACGCGATCGCCCAGACGGGCCTTGATGTCTGTCCAGGCCAAGGCCTCGTCGGCCCGCTCCTGGAACGCCGCACCGCGCAACCCATGAAGTTCGGCGTGCAGGCGCAGATTCTCGATGATGCTGAGTTGCTTGTCCACGGCTGGGCTCTGGAACACCACGCCCATCAGGCGGCGGACGGCGGCCGGTTCGGCGAACAGGTCGTGGCCCCCCACCGTCACGCTGCCCCCGGTCGGCGTCGCCAGCCCGCACAGGATGCGGAACAGGGTCGATTTGCCGCTGCCGTTGGGGCCTGACAGGATGCAGAAGCTGCGCTCGGGGATTTCAAGCGTCAGGTCGTGCAGGGCGGTCCGCGCCTTCTGTCGGCGTGTGCCGGCGTAGACGTGGGTAAGATTGCGAATAATGATCATGTGCAGTTGTTGTCCGGACGGCGGCGCATGGCGCTGTTATTCCACACCGGGGACCTGAGGTAAAGGCAAAGGGGACTTATATTCTGCCCCTCACGCGCCGGGCGCCGTGGTCGGACATTTGGCTTAGGCCGCGCCGACAGCGCTCTGCATGATCTGTTCCAGATCGTCGGCCTCTATGCACTGCGGGGCTTTGGCCGGCAGGGTGGGGAAGTTCAGGGCCGCCAGGTCAATCAGCGGCAGGTCGGCATCGTCGGCGAAGGAACTGGTCAGGCCGCGCCAGCGCTCCGCCTCGATCAGGTCGTTGATGGCCGTCGCCGTGGTGCGCAGGTCTTCCTGGTCCTCGACCGTCAGGCCATCCACCAGCACCGTCAGATAGGCGATGCAGCGCATGAACTGGGGGCGCAGCAGGTGGGATTTCCCCATCGGCACCTCGTGACGGCGGATCAGCGCCTCGGACAGGTCGCGCAAGGACCGCAGGCGGTCCATGGCCAGCGCCCGGCCACAGCGCGACAGGTTGCGGCGCAACGACCCCAGGGTGGTGTCGAGGGTGGACTTGGTGTGGGGGTGCAGGGTGCTGCGCTGGATCGACCCGGCAAGATCAACCAGATTGGTCAGCCGGTCGATATCGTTGATCAGGCGGCGACGCAGGGACGCGCCCTTGACCGTGCGGCCCGCCTTGGCGAGGGCGGCGCGCCGGTCTTCCAGCTCGGTGGTCAGGCTGCGAATGGCGCTGACGATGGTCAACGCCTGTTTGTCGGCAGCGTCATAGCGGACGCGGGTCTGCTGCTCACCATCAGCCACTCGTCATCCCCCGTTAGTCCAGCCGGCATCATCCGAAAGATGATGCGTTGATGCTACCTCGTACCGGCGGGTTCGCCAATGGGCACTTTTGCCCTTGTCTGAACGAAGTTCATAAACGGTCGGACCCAGTTGCCGCGCATGTGGGTGTACCCGGCAACGGTGTTGCCGATGACCAGCCCGTCGTGGAGGCCATCCACGCCGTCGCCGCGCTCCACGTCATAGGCGAAAGACGCCAGTGCCTCCACCGACTCCAGGGCCGAATAATGGAACTCGTGGGCGCGGATGGCGCCGTCGGGCGAGGCGTCTACCCGCCACGGTGCCGCCGTTTCCGTCGCGCGCAGGCGCACGTAGCCCCGGCCACGCGGCCGGTCGTGCATGACGGTGTCGGCCGGAACGGCGCCGACCATGGCGCATCGCTGGCCCTGCCAGGTGATGGAGCGGCTGAGGTACATCAGGCCGCCACATTCGGCATAGCACGGCAGCCCGGCGAACAGGCGGTCGCGCAGGTCGGAGCGCAGGGCGGTGTTGGCCTCCAGCGCGGCCATGTGGGTCTCCGGGAAGCCGCCGCCGATGACCAGACCGTCGATGTCCGGCGGCAGGGCGGTATCGTGCAGGGTGTCGAGCGGCACGATCTCGGCTCCCTCGGCGGCCAGGTCGTCCAGGTCGTCGGGATAGTAAAAGCCAAAGGCGCTGTCACGGGCCACCGCGATGCGGACGCGGGGTGATGTCGTTGGCGTGGGGGCTGGACTTGGCGCAATAAGGGCGGGGACTCGGGCGGCGGCGGCCTCGATGGCGTCGAGATCGACGTGGGCGCCGACCACGGCGGCGATGGCCTCGACCACTGCTTCGGCGGCCTCCTGTTCGTTGGACGGAATAAGTCCCAGGTGCCGCTCGGCCACCCTCATGGCGTCATGCTTGGGAACGGCGCCCAGCACGGGGAAGTCGGTGTAGGTCTCCACGGCGGCGCGCAGTTTGGCCTCGTGGCGTGGGCCGCCGACCTTGTTCAGGATGACCCCGGCAAAGGCCGGCGCCCCCTCGAAATGGCGGTAGCCGGCCAGCAACGGGGCGATGCCGCGCGTCATGCCGATACAGTCGATGACCAGCACCACCGGCGCCTCGATCAAGCGGGCCAGCGCGGCGTTGCTGGTCGAGCCATCCAGCGCGACGCCGTCGTATAGGCCCTTGGTGCCCTCGATCACCGCCAGGTCGGCCGAGGATTCGTGGCGGGCCAGCAAGGCGCGGATGGCCGCTTCGTCCTGGGTGTTGTAGTCGAGGTTGTAGCACGGCCGCCCGGCGGCGCTGCCCAGCCACAGCGGATCGATATAGTCCGGCCCCTTCTTGAACGGCTGCACCACCCGGCCGCGCTGCCGCAAGGCGCGCACCAGCCCCAGGCTGACCATGGTCTTGCCGGAGGACTTGTGAGCGGCGGAGATCAACAGTCGGGGCATGGGCGAGCCTGTGTTTGGGAGGACGCGGGCGCTGCCCGCACCCGCCAGGAGGCGCGGCCTCCTGGACCTCGGGAGTTGGCTTTCTTTCTGCCGCGCGCAGCGCCTTCATAACACTTGGAAGAATGCCTGCGGCGCAAGGGAGTACGGTGTCCCGAAATGGGTTCCAAGGGCCAATGGCCCTTGGCGGGTCTGGGCAGCGCCCAG
>LAEA01000229.1 GCA_000961745.1 Rhodospirillaceae bacterium BRH_c57
TTCAATGACGGTGATCTAGGGCCCACAATCCAAGTTGCGGGAGATCGCGTCGGGCAATCTTTCGAGACGCTGATGTTGGGCTTTGGCTCAGACGGGCTCCTTGGTCAGGTCACGGTGAAAGGCATCGCGGACTGGCTCGCGGCCACCGCAGTGTTGCGCAATAAGTACGGCAAGAGCAAAGATTTCGCGTTGCATGAATCAGGCAGTTGTTTTTCTCGGTACGAGGCGACCGTTGCTGACGTGCTGATTTCGGCGTACTGCCCGCATGACTTTTCAAGTCGCTTAATCACCTACGAGGCTGAGAGCTTTCAAGCCGAGCGTGCGGCCCTGGAACGCCGCCAGCAGAACGCCAAGGATCAGGCTCTGAAGAACGCGCTGTAGGTAGGACCAAAATGTCCGATGTCAAAATCATCTCGCCGCAAGGCACGCAGCACCTCGTCTCGATCTGCCAGAACAACATGTGACCGAGGCCAGGGACTCGCTGCCGTACATGGAAGAGGTAGCCTGGAGTTGATCCGGGGCTACTGGAAGGCCCGGCCGATTTTCAGCGGGTTGTACGCGATCTTCTGGCTGCCATCACGAAGATGATTCACAAATTCGGCCGAAACGTGACGCTGCGGCCGCCGCCTGCGCCCCGTGGCCGCTCAGCCATGACAACACGGGTGGAATGGCCGCCAGGGGCAGGGTGTAGTCGGCCTGCACGGCGCGGAGAGCGTTGCGCGGCATGTCGGCTGCGAGGGCTTCGTGCGGGTCCTGGACGATGGTGGCTCCGCCTTCGGCCTTGACCTGGGCCAGTCCGGCGGCGCCGTCGTTCAGGTAGCCGGTCAGCACGGCGGCGGCGACGCGCAGCCCATGCTGCTCGGCGGCCGACTGGAACAGCGCATCGACGCTCGGGCACCACCTTTCGGCGCGTTCGCCAGGGCGCAGCCGGACGAGGTTGCCGTCAAGCACGAGTTGCCGGTTCGGCGGGGCGATGTAGATCCGGCCAGGACGCATTGGTTCGCCGTCCTCGGCCGCGTGGGCGGGCAGGGGGCCGGCCCGTGACAGGATGCTGGGCAGGAACGTCTCGCGGTCGCGTCGCAGGTGAATGACGACGAACACGGCGGCGGGAAGGTCGTGCGGCAGGCATCGGACCAGCGATCGCATGGCATCGACCCCTCCGGCAGAGGCTCCCAGCAGGATGATGTCACGGAGTGGGCGCGGGCTGTTGAAGCCTGCGCCGCGTTGTCTGTGCAGCGCCTGTGTCGCGTTCTGAATGTTCATCGGGCAACCCCGTTGCTCAGTGGGTCGTTCTCCGAGACACTCTAAGCACCGGGCGCCCAGGTTTCATTGTACTGGTACAGCCCGCACTGCGTCGGTGAAGGCATAGGCGCCCGAATGGAACACCTGATCCGGAAGCTCTCCCACTTTGCGCCGTTGTCCGACAGGGACCGGCGTAAGCTGGAGGACATCGGCAAGAGCACCCACAGCTTTGCCGCCGACACGGAAATCGTCTCGGCGGGCGAACGGCCGCGCTCGGTATTCGTGATGGTGTCGGGGTTTGCCTGCCGCTACAGGATCATGGAGGACGGCCGGCGCCAGATCATCAGCTTTCTGATTCCCGGCGACATCTGCGACCTGCACGTTTTTCTGCTCAAGGAAATGGACCACTCCATCGGCGCTCTTGCACCGACCTGCGTCAGCTCGGTGGCGATGGGGGAGATCATCAACATGTTCTTCGACCACCCCCGAATCACGGCGGCGCTGTGGTGGAGCATGTTGCAGGAGGAGGCCATTCTGCGCGAGCGCATCGTCGCGCTCGGCCGGCGCAGCGGGGAAGGCCGCATGGCCTATCTGCTCTGCGAAATCTTGTGGCGCTTCGAGGCGGTCGGCGAGACCGACGGACGGGTTCTGGACTTGCCGCTGACGCAGGAAGAGATCGCCGATGCGCTTGGCCTGACGCCATCCTACGTCAATCGCATCCTCCGCATGCTGCGCGAGCAGGGCCTCATAAGCCTTCGCGGCAGGATGCTGCAGGTCCACGACCCCGACCGGCTCAGCAAAATCGCCGAGTTCGATCGGTCGTACCTGCATATGGGTGGGGCACCGGACGAGATTCGGCGCCACTTCGAGCGCCTGGAAAAGGAAAGCCGCCCGCGCGAGGTCGGATCGTGATCGACCCGCCTGCGCGGTGCAAGCCAGAGCGGCCCTACAGCTTCTCTTCGATCAGCATCACCGCCACATCGACGGCGTTCAGCGCCCCGATGCGCAGGTCGTCGGCGACCACCCACAGGGACAGGCCGTTCTCGCTCGTGGTATCGCGGCGCACGCGGCTGATGTAGACGCTGTCTTCCCCGGCGCATTCGACCGGGCTGACGTAGCCCTCATCCGAGCGGTGATCGACCACGGTCAGGCCGGGCGCGTTCTTGAACGCGGCGCGGGCCTGTTCGACCGAGATCGGGTTTTCGGTTTCGATGTTGAGGTAGGCGGCGCTGCCCACGAATACCGGGACCCGCGCGCAGTTGGCGTGGACCCGCAGGTCGGGCGAGAACATCTTGCGGGCCTCGGCGGCGATGCCGTCCTCCTGCTCGGTCGCGCCGTCCTTCTTGAAGTCGTCAATGTGGGGGATGACGTTGAAGGCGATCTGCTTGGTGAAGATGTCCTTGGAACTGCTGGCCGGCTCATTGACATAGATGCCGCGCGTCTGGCGGAACAGCTCGTCCATGCCGTCGCGGCCGGTGCCGGCGGTGGACTGGTAGGTTGAGGCCAGCACGCGGGTCAGCCCGAACGGCCCGTCGAGCGGGGCGAGAGCCAGGGCGATCTGCGCCGTGATGGCCGATGGGCACGCCACGATGCGCTTCTTGGCCCAGTTGACCAGGGCCTCGCGGTTGACGCCGGGCACCACCAGGGGCACGCCCTGCTCCATGCGGAAGGCGGCGGAGGTGTCCACGGCCACGCATCCGGCGGCGGCAATCTTGGGGGCGAGTTTCGTGGCGATGCGGGCGGGCACGGCCAGGATGGCGACGGCACAGGTGGAGAAATCGAATTTCTCGGCGTCGAGGACCTTGAGGACGTCGTCCTCGCCATAGGAGGCCTCGCGGCCGGGGCCTTCGCCGGATTGCAGGGCGACGACGTCCGCGGCGATCACGCCCCGCTCGCTCAGAACGCCGAGAATCTCCCGGCCTGCCGCGCCCGTGACGCCTACCACGGCGATTTTGTTGCCCATGCCGGTTCCTGCCTTTGTCGTGTTGGTGAGGCTGGGGAAGGTAGTGCCCAGTCTACTGCTTGGCAAGGGCCGGAGGGTGGGGGCCGGAGGGGGTGGGAAAGCCTCAGTGCGCGGTGGCGACCTGCTCGGTGAAACTGGCCCGGATGAGAATGCCGTCGGTCGGGCCGCCGAACGCCTCCAACGGGGCTGAGTCCGCGATCTCGGCGACGGTGATGTCGGGGGGGATGTCGGGCGTCACGTCGGGCCGGGGCAGGGGCAACGGCGGCACCGGCGGATCACGGTAAAAGGTGTGGCTGCCGATCACCGTGGCCTCGACCAACTGGGCGATCCAGGCCGGACGGACAGAGGCCGCGTGATACCACAGCGCCCCGCCCGTCGGGTCGTCCAGGGCGCTTTCCTCCTGCAACATGGCGACGGCCAGCAGCACGGAGCGGCGCCATGCGGTGTCGTTGACCGGGGTGTCGGCCCGCCCGTCGCAGGTCCACGAGAACTGGCAGGCGCGCGGCTGCTCGGGGACCAGGTGCTGGTGAATCACGGCGCACACGGTCTCGGGGTAGCGCGCATCGGCCACCCGGTTGAGGACCACGCGGGCGACGGCGACGCGCCCTTCCAGGCTTTCGCCTCGGGCTTCCCAGTAATCATTGAGCGCGAGGCACGTCAGGGACTCCAGCCCCCCGGACAGCGAGTCGGGATCGATGGTGATGTCGTCCGGGATCGGATGGGCCCAAACAGCCGGGCTCGCCGTCCAGGCCAGCAGCACACAGGCCACCGCCGCGAAAGCGTTCTTCATCGTCCAGGGAACTCCGTCGAGAGGGCGGATTTTTAGGGTTCGGTGCGTCATCCGACACAGGGGGAAGTGCGTCGTCCGACACAGGGGGGAACGCCGTCCGGCGGGGGGCGGTTCCGCCGCGCCAGCCGCGCACTCGGGGTGCGAAGACTGGGGGCAGGCGACTCAGGTTCAGCCAAAAGTTGACGAAGTTCCGGCAGACTCTTAATCTTCAAGAAGAAACGTTAGTCACGCCTGCCGGTGAGTCTCGCGCATCTGTCGGGCGGTTTACTCTTTCTTAGCGGCAGTCCTGCCACCATTGGGGCTCGACCCGGAGGGACGGCGTGAGCAGCGACAACGACACGACTGGGGCCAAGCCCGTATCGCAAGACCCGTCACGCGCTTTCCTGGAGCGCCTGATGAAGTCCGTGCGCCTGGGCCACCGCCTGGATGACCCGCGCAATGTCGAGGTGTTGCAGCGCTGGGCGATCATCTGCAAGGGCCTGCCCGACAACGCCCTGATGCAGGTCATCCCGCAGACCCTGCGCGCCCTGCTGCGCCAGGACAGCACGGTCGAGCGGCTGACCGCCTGCGGCATCTCGTTGCGCCACCCGCTCCAGCACGAGGCCATCGCGCCCTACGTCATCAGCTACCGGCGCTATATGGCGGCGCGCGGCCACGACCCCAAGGACGAGCAGGCCCGCCGCAGCATCGACATCCTGCGGGCCGAACTGCGCACCCTGCGCGACCAGTTCAACATGGTGTTCGATCAGGTCGCCGGCCTGGAGCAGGAACGCGAGCGCCTAGCCATCGACAATGACAGCCTGCAACAACAGGTCCTGGCCGAACGGGTGCGCGGCGAGGACGCCCTGCGCCGCCTGGCCGACGCCCGCGACAACGCCCAGCGGCTGTTCCGCCTGTATCTGTACATGCTGAAGGAGGAACGCTCGCGGCTGTCCAACGACCCGCGTCGCGAACGCCTGCTGACCGCCGAGATCGCCGTGGAAACCCACGCCGCCACCCTGGAAGCCCTGGGCGCCCGCGACGAGGTCGAGGACACCGCGCTGGGCATCCTCGGTGAAGACCTGTTCGCCGAGTACTTCCACGGCCCGGAAAACCCCGCCCGCGTCCCGCCGGAACCGGAGCCTGTGCCCACGCCCGTGGTGGCGCCGGAGCCGGAGCCGCCGTCCAACATCCACATCCTGCGCCGCACGCCGTAGCAGGCCGTGCTCCTGCACGCGACTTCGGTACGTTGCAGGTCTGGGGAAACAGGAATGGGCGCTAACTGAAGACCGGGCTCTGCCCGGACCCGCCAGGAGGCGCGGCCTCCTGGACCTCGCGAACAAGGGTCGCCAAGCCGTGCACTACGCAGCAGATGACATGGCTTGTCTGCCTGCGGCGCAAGTGAAGTTCGGAACCATTTATGGGATCAAAGGGCCGCTTGGCCCTTTGCGGGTCCGGGCAGAGCCCGGCCTTGCGTCGGCGTCTACGGCTGGGCCGCAAGGCGGTGGCCGGGACAAGCCCGACCACCCGGCTCAAACTACGCCTGCGCCTTCAGCTCCCGGCGTCGGCGGTGCAGCACCGGTTCGGTGTAGCCGTTGGGCTGTTCGCGGCCCAGGAATACCAGATCGCAGGCGGCCTTGAAGGCGATGCTGTTGTCGAAGTCCGGGGCCATCGGGCGGTAGAGCGCGTCGTCGGCATTCTGGGCATCGACCACGGCGGCCATGCGCTTCATGGTTTCCATCACCTGTTCGGGCGTGCAGATGCCGTGGTGCAGCCAGTTGGCGATGTGCTGGCTGGAGATGCGCAGGGTGGCGCGGTCTTCCATCAGGCCAATGTCGTTGATGTCGGGCACCTTGGAACATCCCACACCCTGGTCAATCCAGCGCACCACGTAGCCGAGGATTCCTTGCGCGTTGTTGTCCAGTTCCTGGCGGATGTCCTCGGGCGACCAGTTGGGGCGGTCGGCCAGCGGGAGGGTCAGGATGGCGTCCAGGCTGGCGCGCTCGCGTGAGGCCAGGGCGTCCTGACGCGCGGCCACGTCCACGGCGTGGTAGTGCAGGGCGTGCAGGGTGGCGGCGGTGGGTGACGGCACCCAGGCGGTGTTTGCCCCGGCCATGGGATGGGCGATCTTGGCCTTGAGCATGTCGGCCATGCGGTCGGGCATGGCCCACATGCCCTTGCCGATCTGCGCCCGGCCGCGCAAGCCACAGGCCAGCCCGGTATCGACGTTCCAGTCCTCGTAGGCCGAGATCCAGGCCGCGCCCTTCATGTCGTTCTTGCGGATCATCGGGCCGGCTTCCATGGAGGTATGGATTTCGTCCCCGGTGCGGTCGAGGAAGCCGGTGTTGATGAACACCACGCGGTCAAGGGCTGCACGGATGCACTCCTTGAGGTTCACGGTGGTGCGGCGTTCCTCGTCCATGATGCCCATTTTCAGGGTGGCCGGGGCCATGCCGAGCGCCTGCTCCACACGGCCGAACACCTCGGCGGCAAAGGCCACTTCCTCCGGCCCGTGCATCTTGGGCTTGACGATGTAGACCGACCCGGCGCGGCTGTTGCGCGGGCCTTCGGTGCGCAGAAGGTCGTGGAGGGCGATGGCGCCGGTAAACATGGCGTCGAGCATCCCCTCGGGCGCCTCGCTGCCGTCCTTCAGCAGCACCGCGTCGTTGGTCATCAGGTGGCCGACGTTGCGAATGAGCATCAACGCTCGGCCGGGCAGGCTGACCACGCCCGCCCCGTCTGTCGCCGTATACACCCGGTCGGGCTCCAGGCGGCGCAGGATGGAGCCGGTGCCCTTGGCGACCTCGGCCGTCAGGGTGCCCTTCATCAGGCCCAGCCAGTTGCGGTAGACGGTGACCTTGTCCTCGGCATCGACGGCGGCGACCGAGTCCTCGCAGTCCATGATGGTGGTCAGGGCCGATTCCAGCACCACGTCGGCTACCCCGGCCGGGTCGTCCTTGCCGATGGGGTGGGTGCGGTCAAAGACGATTTCCAGATGCAGGCCGTGGTGGCCGATCAGCACCGCCTCGGGTGCGCCGGCGGCGCCGCGAAAGCCCTTGAACGCGGTCGGGTCCTTGAGGCCGCTGACCGACCCGCTGGCCAGGATGACCGACAGGCGGCCACCCTCGACGGTATAAAGGACGGCCTCGCCGTGCGAGCCCTTGGCGAGCGGCGCGGTATCGTCCAGGAAGGCGCGGGCAAAGGCGATGACCTTGGCCCCGCGCGCCGGGTTGTAGCCACGGCCGCGCGCGGCGTCGCCTTCGTCGGGAATGGCGTCGGTGCCATACAGGGCATCGTACAGGCTGCCCCAGCGCGCATTGGCGGCGTTCAGGGCATAGCGGGCATTCATCACCGGCACGACCAGTTGCGGCCCGGCCAGGGTGGCGATCTCGGCGTCCACATTTTGCGTGGTGACGGCGAAGTCCGGTCCCTCGGGCAGCAGGTATCCAATGTCGGTCAGGAACGCCTTGTAGGCCTCGGCGTCATGCGGCTGGCCGCGCCGTTCCAGGTGCCAGGTATCAATTTTGGCCTGGAAGGCGTCGCGGGCCTCAAGCAGGGCGCGGTTGCGTGGCGCGAGGTCATGCAGCAGGGCGTCCAGCCCGGCCCAGAAGCGCGCCGGTTCGATGCCGGTGCCGGGAAGCGCTTCCATCTCCAGGAAGGCCTGGAGTTCGGCCGCGACCTTCAGGTTACCGATCTGGACATGGTTCTGCTGACTCACGCTGACGTCTCCTCGCCTGGGACAATACCGGACCAGTTTAGTCGGGGAGCGCCCAGGTGATCCACCGCTAAGTGTGCGGAAGGTGATTGCGTTCCTGCGGATTACTCCCTGGCCGCGTTGGCCGTTTCCGCCGTGAGGGTGGGCGCGGTGAGGGCGATCAGGTCTTGCAGGCAGTCGCGTGCCGACCGGCCGGAGGTGACGATTTCGGCGTTGGCTCGGCCATAGAATGCGGCCCGCGCGGTCAGGATGGCCTGCAAATCCTCCATGGCGCGGCGGCTGCCCTCCATAGGGCGCAGGTCGCCTTGCTGCATGACGCGGCGCATGTGTTCCTCGGGCGAGGCGCGCAGCCACACCGTGAAGCAGGAGTTGATGAGCAGGTCGAAGGTGCGGGCCTCGGACACGATGCTGCCGCCGGTTTCAATGACCACGCGCGGGTGTCGGGCGATGGCCTGCTGGAGGGCGCCGTGCTCCAGCCGCCGGTATCCCTTCTGGCCCATGGTCAGGAAGATTTCGGCCATGTCGATGCCGGCCGTCTGTTCGACCAGGGCGCCCAGACGGACGAACGGCACGCGGTAATGGGCGGCGAGTTGCTGTCCGAGGGTGGTCTTGCCGGCGCCGCGCAGGCCGATCAGGGCCACCGCGCCGGTCTGGCCGTGGCGCTGCGGGGCGAAGGTGTCGCGCAGCAAAGCCAGGGCGGAGGCGTGCTGGTCGGCGGGCAGGCCGTCCAGGAACCGCTTGGCCAGCACCAGATCCGGGCTGTCGTCGTTGCCATCGGTCAGCAGGTCGGTGATGCCGATGTTCATGGACCCGGCGATGGCCAGCAGGACCTGAAAGCTGACGTTGGCCTTGCCGCCTTCGAGTTGGGCCAGATAGCGTTCGGACACGCCGGACTGTTCGGAAAGCACCTTGCGCGACATGCCGCGCCGGGCGCGCAGCCGCTTGACCCGGTCGCCCAGGGCGCGGACCAGATCGTCGAAGTCCTGCGGCGTGCCGCCCGTGGCGCGGCCGCTGGCCACCGTGCGCAGTCGTTCGCCTTTGCTCATGCCGTTCCTTTGGTCAGGGGGCGGGAGGGCTTGCCCCGAGGGGCCGAACTATAGGCTACCCGGCGGTATCGCGGATAGGGGGCGTGCTGCATCTGCTGCCATGCCCCAGGAAAACGCTCTACAACTACTGGCCAGTCCGTCGAACGGGTGGAACTTTTCTGCTCTGCCATGCACTATAAATCATGTTTTGCCGCGCGGCCAGTGCGGCGGAAGAGGAGGGGAGAGCGACCCGCAAGCTGTTCGGGTATATTACAACTCATTGTTTATGAATAATTTTACATCCAGTGTGTTGGAGAAAAAGGAGTGCGGGCGCGGCCGGTCTTCTCATGCTCTATCCTGCATGTTAGAGTTTTTCGAAGCCGGAACTGGCATCAAAAAGCCAGACGTGAGCAAGGGGCTTTTAGGCCCGCAAACTTTAAGGGAGGACCATCCGTGACCGAAGCCGCACCCCAACCCGACAGCCGCGCCCGGTTCCAGGACCTGGTGGGCCGCGTCGCCCGCACCATCAAGGACGCACCGCTGGACGACGCCCTTCAGGCCCGTCTCAACACCGAAGTCCCGGCCGACGGGGACCTTTTCAAGGACATCGAAGCGGCCTGTCATCAGGCCATCGAGGAAGGCTGGATGTGTGCGCGCGAGCATGGCGGCATCCGCTTTGGCCGCGTCTTCAAACCCGATGCCGATGGGCTGGAGGGGTTCAGCATCGACGTGGTCCGCATGACCCCGGTGGCCGGGCCGCACCATGCCCACCCCAACGGCGAGATCGACATGATCATGCCTCTCGATCCCGACGCCCGGTTCGACGGCGCACCGCGCGGCTGGCTGGTTTATGGCCCCGGCTCGGCGCACAACCCGACGGTCAGCGGCGGCGACGCCGTGGTGCTGTATTTCCTGCCCGGCGGGGCGATCGAGTTCACGCGCTAAAAACAACACCAGTCCTTGGGAGGGCATGCCCATGAAGCTCAGTCGTGTCGCTGGGGCGGACGCCGCCACCGCGACGGTCCCGCATTTTTCGCTGCCGCGTGATTACAACGCGGCGACCTTTTTCATTGACCGGCATGCCGCCGAGGGGCGGGCCGATAAGACTGCCATCATCGACGACGCCGGCACCACCACCTATGGCACCCTGGCCGAGCAGGTCAACCGGGCTGGCAACGCCCTGCGGGCGTTGGGTCTGCGCCAGGAGGACCGGTTTGCCGTGTGCATGCTGGACACCGCCGCCTTTCCGGCGGTGTTCTGGGGCGGCATCAAGGCGGGCCTCGTGCCCATTCCGCTCAACACCCTGCTGATCCCCAAGGACTACGCCTACATGCTGCGCGACAGCCGGGCGAAGGCCCTGGTGGTCAGCGCGGCGCTGTACGACAAGATCGCCCCGGCGCTGGCCGACCAGCCGTTCCTGGAACACGTCATCGTCGACGGCGCCGCCGAAGATAACCTCGCCTCTCGCATGGCCGCCGCGTCGCCGGTCTTGGACGCCGCGCCGACCACCTGCGACGACGCGGCGTTCTGGCTCTATTCGTCGGGCTCGACCGGGGCACCCAAGGGGGTGATCCACTGCCACAGCCATCTCGCCGCCACCAACACCCTGTTCGGGCAGGGCGTTCTGGGCGTGCGGGAGGATGACGTGGTGTTCTCGGCCGCCAAGCTGTTCTTCGCCTATGGCCTGGGCAACGGCATGACGTTTCCGTTCGGCGCCGGGGCCACCGTGGTCCTTCTGGCCGAGCGGCCGACCCCGGACTCGGTCATGCGGACGCTGGGCACCCACCATCCGACGATCTACTACGGCGTGCCGACCCTGTATTCCGCCATTCTGGCCGACCGTGCCACGGCCAACCACACCGGGTCCGACCGCCTGCGTGTCTGCGTGTCGGCCGGGGAGGCGTTACCGGCCGAGGTCGGGCAGCGCTGGGAGGACCGCTTCGGGGTGGAAATCCTCGACGGCCTGGGCTCGACCGAGATGTTGCACATCTTCCTGTGCAACCCGCCGGGCAAGCGGCGCTATGGCACGTCGGGCATCGCGGTGCCGGGTTATGACCTGGATATTGTGGACGAGGCGGGGCAGCCGGTGGCCGATGGTGAGATCGGCGAACTGGTGGTGCGCGGGCCGTCCTCGGCGCTTGGCTACTGGAACCAGCGTGAGAAATCCCGCCACACTTTCCGGGGCGCCTGGACGGCCACTGGCGATAAGTACACCCGCGAGCCGGACGGCTACTTTGTCTACGCCGGGCGGGCCGACGACATGCTCAAGGTCAGCGGTAACTGGGTGTCGCCGTTCGAGGTGGAGGCCGCCTTGATCGCCCATCCCGCCGTGCTGGAAGCCGCCGTCATCGGCGATGGGGCCGACGGGCTGATCAAGCCGCACGCCTTCGTCGTTCTCAAGGACGATATCGAGGCAGACGAGGCTCTGGCCGCCGACCTCAAGGCCTTCGTCAAAGCGCGTCTGGCACCCTACAAGTATCCCCGCTGGATCGAATTCGTGGATACCCTGCCCAAGACCGCCACGGGCAAGATCCAGCGTTTCAAACTCCGCGATCAGGTGAAGGAGGACAGTGGGGATGCGTGACCGCGACAGCCACGAGGGCGTGCTGACCCTTAACGCCGTGGATTTGGAATACCGCTGGATCGCGCCCCGAGACGGGTCTGCCCCGGTGCTGGTGTTCCTCCACGAAGGGTTGGGCAGCGTGTCCCTGTGGCGCGACTATCCCGATGCTGTGGCCGAGGCGACCGGCTGTGGCGCCTTGGTCTACAGCCGCCAGGGCTATGGCACGTCGGCCCCGGTGCCTCTGCCGCGCCCGGTCAGCTATATGCACACCGAGGGGCTGGAGGTGCTGCCCGCCGTGCTTGATGCCGCCGGGCTGGACCGCGTGGTTCTGGTCGGGCACAGCGACGGGGCGTCGATCTCGCTCATCCATGCCGGCGGTGCGGACCCCGGCAGTCAGGTCAAGGGATTGGTCCTGATGGCCCCGCATGTGTTCAACGAGGAGGTCTGCGTGGCCTCCATCCGCGACGCCAAGACGGCCTATGAGACCACCCGCCTGCGCGAATTGCTGGGCCGCTACCATGCCGATGTGGACGGCGCCTTCTGGGGCTGGAACGGCGTGTGGCTGAACCCCGACTTCTGGCATTGGAACATTGAGGAATACCTGCCGCGCGTCACCGTGCCGACCCTGGTCATCCAGGGCGAGGACGACGAGTACGGCACCGCCCGCCAGTACGAGGCCATCGCCGCGCAGATCGCCGGCCCGTGCCGGGTGGAGGTGCTGCCGGCCTGCAAACATTCCCCGCACAAGGATCAGCGTGCCGCCACGTTGGCGGCCACGGTCGATCTTGTGCGTGGCGTGATGGTGACGGCAGGGACTGAAGCGGCACTATAGTGCATATTCCCGGCTGTAACCCCTGGCAGAATGTGGTCTAAGGGTCAGATTCCTGCCTTGTTGCCCTTTGCGTCATGCACTATATTGCATGTGTGACCCCGGACCAGTGAGGACTTAGATGATCGACTTCCAGACCCACCCCGATCGCTACAAGCATTGGACGCTGTCGGTGGAAGGCCCGGTCGCCACCCTGAAAATGGACGTGGACCCCAAGGGCGGCCTGTTCGACGGCTACGAGCTGAAGATGAATTCCTACGACCTGGGGGTCGATATCGAGCTGTACGACGCCATCCAGCGCCTGCGCTTCGAACACCCCGAAGTCGGCGCCGTGGTGCTGGCGTCAAACAACGAAAAGATCTTCTGCGCCGGGGCGAACATCAAGATGCTCGGCAAGTCCACCCACGCCCACAAGGTCAACTTCTGCAAGTTCACCAACGAAACCCGCCTGTCGGTCGAGGACGCCACCGAGTTCTCCCGCCAGCGCTACATCTGCGCGGTCAACGGCACGGCGGCCGGGGGCGGCTATGAACTGGCGCTGGCGGCCGACTGGATCATGATGGTCGATGACAGCAACTCGGCGGTGTCCCTGCCCGAGGTGCCGTTGCTGGCCGTGCTGCCGGGCACCGGCGGCCTCACCCGGCTGGTGGACAAGCGCAAGGTGCGCCGCGACCGCGCCGACGTGTTCTGCACCACCGAGGAAGGCGTGCGCGGCCAGCGGGCCGTGGACTGGCGCCTGGTTGACGAGGTGGTGCCGCCTTCGGCCTTTGCCGATGCGGTGCGCGATCGCGCCGCCGAATTCGCCGCCGAAACCGACCGGCCGTTTGACGCCAAGGGCGTGGAATTGACCCCGCTGGAACGCACCATCACCGAGAGCGGCGTGCGGTATCGCCACGTCACCATCGACTACGACCGCACCCTTCTGGCGGCCGAGATCACTGTGCAGGGGCCGACCGAGGCGCCGCCAGCCGATGCCGCCGGCATCGCCGCGCAGGGCGTGGATTTCTGGGCGCTGGCCGCCTGCCGCGACCTCGACGACGCCATCCTTCACCTGCGCCTGAACGAGCCGGAACTGACCACCTGGATCCTGCGCACGGCCGGCGACGGCGCCCTGGTGGCGGCCTACGACGATCTGCTGGAGCGTACCGCCGACGATTGGCTGAGCCGCGAAATCCGCCTGTACTGGCGCCGCACCCTGAAACGTGTGGACACCACCTCGCGGTCGATCATCGCCCAGATCACGCCGGGGAGCTGCTTTGCCGGAACCCTGTTCGAGCTGGCCCTGGCGGCCGACCGCTCGTGGATGCTCGAAGGGCAGTTCGAGGGCGACAACCGGCCCCCGGCCACCGTGCGCCTGTCCGCCATGAACTTCGGCCCGCTGACCATGGGCAACGGCCTGACCCGGATGCAGACCCGGTTCCTGGGCGAGCCGGACAGCACCGACACCGCCAAGGCCCGCCTGGGCGAGGACCTGGACAGCGCCGCCGCCGCCGACCTCGGCCTGATTACCGAGGCGCTGGATGACATCGACTGGGAGGATGAGGTCCGCGTCATGCTAGAGGAACGGGCCAGTTTCTCCTCGGACTCCCTGACCGGACTGGAAGCCAACCTGCGCTTCGCCGGCCCGGAAACCATGGAGACCAAGATCTTTGGTCGGTTGTCCGCCTGGCAGAACTGGATCTTCCAGCGGCCCAACGCCACTGGAGAAAACGGCGCGCTCAAACTTTATGGGACCGGCAAGCGCGCGACCTACGACAAGCAGCGGGTCTGAACAAAAAGCCGGCCCATCAGGGAACCAGGGAGTCCGAGAGCCATGAATTCCATCGACTACAGCCAGAAAATCCCCAACAACGTCAACCTGTCCGAGGACCGGCGCTTGCAGCGCGCCCTGGAATCCTGGCAGCCGCATTACCTCGACTGGTGGAAGGAAATGGGGCCGGAGGGCACCACCACCCACGACGTCTATCTGCGCACGGCGATTTCGGCCGACTCCCAGGGATGGGCGCACTTTGATTATGTGAAGATGCCCGACTATCGCTGGGGCATTTTCCTGGCGACCCCCGAACAGGACCGCAAGATCGCCTTCGGCGCCCACAAGGGCGAGGCCGTGTGGCAGGACGTGCCCGGCGAATACCGCTCCACGCTGCGCCGCCTCATCACCATCCAGGGCGACACGGAACCCGCCTCGGTCGAGCAGCAGCGGCACCTGGGGGCGACCTGCCCGTCGCTGTATGACCTGCGTAACCTGTTCCAGGTGAACGTCGAGGAAGGCCGCCACCTGTGGGCCATGGTCTATCTGCTGCACGCGCACTTCGGCCGCGACGGCCGCGAGGAGGCCGAGGAAATGCTGGCCCGCCACTCCGGCGACGCCGACAAGCCCCGCCTGCTCGGCGCGTTCAACGAGGAGACGACCGACTGGCTGTCGTTCTTCATGTTCACCTTCATCACCGACCGCGACGGCAAGTACCAGCTTGCCGCCCTGGCCGAGAGCGGCTTTGACCCGCTGGCCCGCACCTGCCGCTTCATGCTGACGGAGGAGGCGCACCACCTGTTCGTCGGCGAAAGCGGCGTGGCCCGCATCATCGAACGCACCTGCCAGATCATGAAGGAAAACAAGACCGAGGACGTCAAGACGTTCGGCGTCATCCCGCTGGACATGCTGCAACGCTACCTGAACTTCCACTTCTCGGTGACCAACGACCTGTATGGGGCGGAGGTGTCTACCAACGCCGCGAACTCCTACAACATGGGCCTGAAGGGGCGGTTCGAGGAAAGCAAGATCGCCGACGACCACCAGTTGGACAGCACCGCCTATCCGGTCATGCATCTGGTCAACGGCCAGTTCAAGATGGTCGATGTGCCAGCCCTGAACTCGCTGAACGAACGGCTGCGCCAGGATTGGGTGGTCGATGTGCAGGCCGGTGTCAGCCGTTGGAACCGGGTGTTCAAGAAGTACGGCATCGACTTTGAACTGACCCTGCCGCACAACGCGTTCCACCGCGCCATCGGTCATTTCTCGGACATCCAGGTGACGCCCTCGGGCGACGTGATCTCCAACGACGAGTGGAACCGCCGCTGCCACGAATGGCTGCCCACGATCGAGGACCGCGCCTACATCCAGTCCCTGATGGGCGCCCCGGTGACCGAGCCCGGCAAGTTCGCCAACTGGATCGCCCCGCCGCCGCGCGGCATCAACAACCAGCCCGTGGACTTCGCCTATGTGAGGTTTGCGTAACCATGGACCTACGCCGCCAGCATCTTATCGATCCGGCCATCTGCATCCGCTGCAACACCTGCGAGGAGATGTGCCCGGTGGGCGCCATCACCCACGACGCCAACAACTACGTCGTGAACTATGAGGTGTGCGACGGCAATGGGGCGTGCCTGGGGCCGTGCCCGACCGGGGCGATTGATAGCTGGCGGCTGGTTGCCACGCCGTATTCCCTGGACGATCAGTTCGGCTGGTTCGACCTGCCCGAGGAACAGGCCCATGCGGTCGAGGCCGGCGCCCTGCCCGAGGAAAGCGCCAACCCGCCCGAGGTCGCCGCCATCGTCGAAAAGGCCACCGCCGCCCAGGGCGGCAGGGTTCCGCCGCCGTACTCGGCGGCCCATCCCTACGTCGGCCTCTACACCCGCGACCGCCCGGCCAAGGCCGTGGTGCAGGGCAACTACCGCATCACCGGGGAGGGCACCGAGACCGACATCCGCCACGTCGTGCTGGACTTCGGAACCCAGGCGTTCCCAGTGCTGGAGGGCCAGTCCATCGGCATCCAGATGCCCGGCACCGACGCGCGCGGGCAACCTCCTGTGGTGCGCCTGTACTCGGTCGCCAGCCCGCGCGATGGCGAGCGGCCCAACCACAACAACCTGTCCCTGACCGTCAAGCGGGTCGAGGGCGGCCAGTGCTCCAACTACGTCTGCGACCTGCAAAAGGGGGACGAGGTGATGGTCACCGGGCCGTTCGGTGACGCGTTCCTCATGCCCAACCACCCCGAAGCCAACATCGTGATGATCTGCACCGGCACCGGGTCGGCGCCGTTCCGCGCCATGACCGAACACCGCCGCCGCCACGGCCCCAAGGGTCCGGGCAAGCTGATGTTGTTCTTCGGCGCCCGCACGCCCGAGGAGTTGCCGTATTTCGGGCCGCTGATGAAGCTGCCGGGGTCGCTGATCGACGTGAATCTCGCGTTCTCCCGCGTGCCCGACAAGCGCAAGGAATACGTCCAGGACAAGATGCGCGAACGGGCCGACGCCGTCGCCGCCCTGCTCAAGGACGACAACACCTACGTCTACATCTGCGGCCTCAAGGGCATGGAACGCGGCTGCGAGGAAACTCTGTCCGACATCTGCCGCCACACCGGCGCGGAGTGGAAAGACATCTCGGCCCGCATGCGCCGCGAGGGGCGGTATCATGTGGAAACGTATTGAGGGCGAGGGGGCCAACGTAAGGCCGGGCTCTGCCCGGACCCGCCAGGAGACTCGGTCTCCTGAACCTCGGGAATAAGGAATGTCGAACCGCGCGCAGCGCAGCAAATGTTGGGGCGTGACTGCCTGCGGCGCAAGGTAAGCGCAGGCCCATTCATGGGTTCAAAGGGCCGTTTGGCCCTTTGCGAGGCTGGGCGGCGCCCAGGTCTTCCTTGACGCCCCCCTCACCGCGTCGCCACGTCCCCGTCTTCGGCGAACATTTCGATTTGCCAGCGCATTTCGCCGTCGCTGATGGCGTAGGAGCCGTCTGGGTGGGGTTTGAGGGCTTGGTCTTTGGCGATACGGCCCAGCTTGATTTGCAGTTCCAGGGCGAAGGGGGCGGACAGCCCGGCGGCGTTGGCCAGGGCGGCCAGGGCGCGGGGGGACTGGGAGGCCACCATGTCCAGTACCGTCGGCACGGCCAGCCCGCCCAGCACGGCCAGGGAGGCCACCAGATCGTCGGTGCGGTCGGTCAGCAGGGCGACCACCAGTTCGGTTTCGGTGAGGACGCCGCGGGCGTGGCGTTCGCGGGCGGCGGCCAGGAACGGGGCGAACTGCTTTTCGGTCTCGGCGGCCCATGCTACTGGCAGGGCGCGTGCCTCGGGCACGCCGTTGGCGAGGCGGC
>LAEA01000123.1 GCA_000961745.1 Rhodospirillaceae bacterium BRH_c57
TTTGCCCGATCTCTGGAGGATAGCAGCGAACCGGCACGAACGACACAAGAACGTGAATCTATACATTTTGTATTGTTCTACAAGGACATATCCGTTCCGTGGTAGTTCCAAGTGGTTCGCGTAACGCCGCGTTTCCATGACAAGCCTTCAGTCTCCCAGACGTGAAGCCTCCCTGTTCAAACTTCACCCCCGGCCTTGTGCCGGGGGTTTTCTTTTTCGGAGAGCGGCACCGCCGCCGATGTCCTCAGGCCACAGTGCCGCTTCATGCTTCTTCAACGAGCCCAAGCTCCAGCCAGCTCTTGTCCGCATCGTTGTTCCCGTGCCCGACTGGGTTGGTGGCTCTTGTCTCAGGGTTGCCCCGGCCGCCACCACACCTCGGCAATGGGCACCTCCCAGCGCTCACGGCGCAGTTTTGTGCGGTACTCCTCGCCGGTGTCGGTGGCCAGCCGAGTAATCATCGCGTGGATCGTGATCCTGTCGATGGTTGCCGCGCGCGGGTGCCAGGTGGCGTGCCCTTGAGCGGACAGGATGGCGACCGGGCTGCCTGCCGCGTTCACCAACTGGCCCCTGCCGCTTTCTGGCCACGTCAGGGTGAGGGTATCGCCCGGCTTCAGGGCGCGCAGGCGGGCATCGACCAGGGCGCCGGATTGACGCCCGGCCCAGTCGATGAACAGGCTGTCCAGGCCCAGCAGGTCCACCTGCCGGTCGAGGGCCGCAGGGGCTGGCGCCACCACCGGGCGGCGGGGCAGCAGGTGGGCGGCGATGTCTTTGAGGCGCGGGTGGGGCGTGTCGTCGCGGGCGAACAGGGTCAGGGTTTCCTCGGCGCGGGTCATGCCGACGTAGACCAGACGGCGGTCCTCCTCGGTGGTTTCCTGGGCCTGGGGAGCATCGAGCACCAGGACATGGGGAAACTCCAGGCCCTTGGCGCCGTGCAGGGTCGCCAGCACGATGCCGTCGCCGGTCGGCCGGTCGCGGCGCATCTGGCCCAGGGCGTCCCACACCAGTTCGCGCGCCACCGAGGCGGCGAGCACACCGTTGGACGGCGCGGCATCGGCCAGTTCGGTGAGCAGAGCGTCAACAATGCCCCACCAGCGCCGCCCACCGCCCATGTCCAGCAGCGCATGGGCCACCGTGTCGGCCAGACGCTCCACCGCCACGTCGTCCCCCTCGGCTTTCAGGGCATCGAGCAACACCCCGACCTCGCGCAGGCGGCTGACCGGAACCACCCGGTCGGCGCCATCGGACAGCGGGGTGACGGGCACGCCCTCGGCCTCGCACAGGGCGCGCAGGCGGGTCAGTTCGCGGCGGGTTGGTGACAGCACGGCGAACGCGTTCCACGGCAGCGCCTCGTCCAGCCCGCGCAGGCGGCGGATTTCGGCCAGGGCTGCCATGGTCTGGGCCGACGCGTCGGCCACCTCCAGGCGCTGCACCCGGCCCTCGGCCACCGGGTCGAGGGCCTGCCACCGGCCGCCCAGCGGATGCTGCGCCCGCGCCTTGTCCACCCGGATGCGGTGCTCTGTCTTGAGGCGGTCGGTGTTCAGCGCGATCAGGGCGTTGGACGCCGCCACGATGGCCCGGCTGGAGCGGTAGTTCTCGACCAGATAGTGGCGCCGCGCCGTGTAGTCGTCCTCAAACCGGCGAATGTACTCGACGTTGGCCTTGCGGAAGCCGTAGATGCTCTGGTCGTCGTCACCCACGGCCATGAGGGTGATCCTCGCATCCTGATCCTCCTCCTGCCGTCCGGCGATAGCCGAGACCAGGGCGTACTGCTCGGCGTCGATGTCCTGGTATTCGTCGATCAGGATGGTGCGATAGCGCGACAGCAGGCGGTCGCGGACTTCCTCGGGGTCAACGCCGGGCAAGGCGACGCGGCCGTCCAGCAAAGCCGTGGCGTCGGGGATGACGGTGCGCAGGCGGGCCTCGACCGCCTCGGCGCCCCGCTCTCCGTCGCGGACAAAGGACGCGCCGATGAGGCGCATGGCCAGCCCGTGGTAGGTGAACACGTCCACGAACGCCGCGTCCTCGCCCACCAAATCGCGCAGGCGTTGGCGCAACTGCAGCGCCGCCGCCCTGTTGTAGCACAGCACCAGCAGCGACCGCGCCGGCACCCGCAGGCCGCGCACCAGCCACGCCGCGCGGTGGACGATGACCCGCGTCTTGCCCGACCCCGGCCCGGCCAGGACCAGAAGATTGACGTCCGCCGGGGCGGTGACGATGTCCTCCTGCGGGCGGTTTCCCAGGCTGGTGACGATGCGGGCGTAAAGCTCGGGGCTGAGGGGGCGCTTGAAGTCCTCGGCCCGGCCCTTGAGGTATTTGGCCTCGAACCCGTCGGCATCAACCGCGAAGTAGTCATTGGCGAAGACCTCGGCGTCGCGGATATCGGCCAAGCCGCGCCGGGCGTACTCGGCCATGACGTGAATCTGGAAAATGCGGCCTTGGTAGTGCTGGGCCAAAGGCGCGTAGTCGGCATTGGTGAAGCTCTTGCGGCGGTTCCCTGGCGGCAGGTCGATGGTCATGGCCTGCCGGAACACGGCCAGCCCTTGTTGCAGGGTAATCAGCCGCCAGCCGTGTAGGGTGACCAGGGCGGTTTCCACCTCGCCCGGCAGATCGGCCGCCCCGGCTGACAGTAGCAGGTCCCGCCCCAGGACCCGTGCCACGCTCTGCACCGTGAACCGCACCATGGTCCGCGCCATGCGGCCGCTTTCGGCGCGGGTTAGGGTGAGAAGATGGTCGAGCACGGCGGCGCACACCGCCTGCCGCCGCTCGATGCCCTGGACGATCTCGTCCCACGACCCGCCATAGGCGTAGAGGCGCCAATGGCCGGGTGCGCGGGCCTGGACGCGCAGGCGGTTGAACCACTGGGCGCCGCCCTTCTGCCCCTGGTCCAGGCCCTTGAGCAGGCGGCGCAACAGGTCGGGTTCGCAGCTTTTGTGCCCCAGGTCGCGCAGGCGCTGTGACAGGTCGCGCGACCCGACGTTGAAGCCTTGCCCCTCGGCCTCGGGCATGGCTTCGCGGAACAGGGCCAGGGCGGCGCGTTCCAGGGCGGTCATGGCGTCGAAATGACCGCGCAGGCCGACCGGTTCGACCAGGGCGGACAGCGCGGTGCCGGACTCGATCAGGCCGGCGTCCTCCATGCCGTTCAGCATGGACATGACTTTGGCCGACAGGTCTTCCGGCGTCAGGGACAGGTTCTGGATGGGCCCGAGCGTGCACAAGCGGTCGGTGGACAGGCTCTCCTCATCGGCCTCGGCATCCCCGGCCGCCGCGATCAGGGTGCGGAAGATGGCCTTCCAGCACGCCCGCACGACGCCCGGCAGGCGCAGCCCGTCGAGCAGGAGTTCGGCTTCCTCCAGGCTGCCGAGGCGCGGTCGCCCGGCAAAGACACGGGTGTCGTTCTCCTCGCGGCGCACCAGATCGGCGCGCTCCAGCCAGGCGATGCCGGTCTTGACCTTGGTGTCAATCTGGGCCGGATCGGCGACGTCGTCCTCCATCAGTTCGCCGCAGGTGGCGATCACGCGGTCGCCGCCCAGGCGCTTGGACATGTGGCGCAGGCTGCGCAAAAGCTGGGTGATGTCCTTGCGCGCCACCTCGGAAAAGGCCGACAGGCGGAACTGGCCCTCGACGTCCTTTTCGTCATAGAGCAGCACGCAATGGGCCGGCAGACCATCGCGCCCGGCACGCCCGGCCTCCTGAAGGTAGTTCTCCAGCGAACCTGGAATGTTGGCGTGAATGACCAGCCGCACGCTGTCCTTGTCGATGCCCATGCCAAAGGCGTTTGTGGCGCAGACGATGCGGATCTCGCCATTGGCAAAGGCGTCAAGGATGCGGGTCTTGTCGCGGGCCGGGCGCGCGGCGTGGAAGAAATCCGCCGCCAGACCGGCCTTTTGAAGCTCCACCGCCATGTCACGCACCCGGCCGCGCGTGCTGCCGTAAACCACGGCGCAGGCGGTGTCGTCCTCCGGGTCGAGGTGGGCGGCCAGCAGGTCGAGAACGGCCTGGACCTTGCCCCCGGCCTCCACCCGATGCACGGCCCAACTCAGGTTGGTGCGCTTGACCCCGCCCGGCAGCAGGGTCAGGTCCTGGCCCAGATTGTCGCGCAGGATGGTGCGGATTTCCTCAATCACCTCCTGCTTGGCGGTGGCGGTGACGCAGGTCACCGGGGCCGGCGCGCGGTCCTTGATGAAGCGCACGGCGTAAAGATAGTCCGGGCGGAAGTCGTGGCCCCACTTGGACAGACAGTGCGCCTCGTCGAACACCCAGGCGCCGATATCACGGCTGAGGATAGCCCGAACGGTGGATTTGTTGCGCAACTGCTCGGGCGAGATATAGAGCAGCCCGACGTTGCCCAGCCGCACCCGCTCCATCACGGCGGCGCGCTCGGGCGGGGTGAGCATTCCGTTGAGGGCGGCGGCGCTGGTGATGCCGGTCTTCTTCTCCAGGTTCTCCACCTGATCGCGCATCAGGGCCTGAAGCGGCGAGATGACTACGGTCAGCGCCCCGGTGCGGGCATGGCGGGCGATCGCCGGAACCTGGAAACACAGGGACTTGCCGCCCCCGGTGGGTAGTATGGCGAGGGTCGGTTCGTCGCGCAGACCGGCTTCGACGATGCGCTGTTGCAGGCTGCCGCCATCGGGCGCGGCGGGTTCGGCGCGGTAGGCCGGGAACCCGAAGGTGCGGGTCAGCAGCGGCACCGCATCATGATTGGCGCGGCAATAGGTGCAGCCGGGGTCGGCGCAGGGCGTGTCGCGCAGGGCCTTCAAAAGCTCCCGCACGTCGGGGACGGAGCGCAGGACCCAGCCCGGCAACACGCTGTCGCCGTGCTCGGTCACGCCGATCCAGGCGGTCAGGTAGGCCAGGGCCAGGACGCGGTACGGGTCGTTCAGGAACGCATGCGCCACATCCGGCCCGACGCAGCGGCACACCCGCCCGGCGGTCAGATGGTCGAACAGCGCGGCAGCCTGCTGCGGGCCAGCCAGGGGGGCGGCGCCCAGGCTGTCCAGAAGATCGGCCATGGCGGCGCCGGAGGTTCCTTCCGGCAGCCGCGCCCGTCGCAGGCACCACGCATAGAACCCGGTGCGGGCCGGGTCCATGGTGGCAAAGGCGGCGCATTCCAGGTCCAGTGCGCGGCCCGACAGGCGTGCGTCGGCCACCGGATCGTTCACCGATTCCCGGACCAGCTTGTAGTCCTTGATGAGGCGGTGATAGGGATTCTGCGGATGTGACAGAGGCGACAGCACCAGGGTATCAATCACCGGCAGGGCGGCCAGCGGCCCCAGAACATCGCGCAGCAACGGCAGGTCATGGGCGATAACGTTGTGCCCGGCGAGGGCCTTTGCCCCGGCCCCAAACGCCTGCACCCCGGCCGCCAGCCCGCC
>LAEA01000113.1 GCA_000961745.1 Rhodospirillaceae bacterium BRH_c57
GCCCCGGTTCGCGCCGCTCCGGTTGCCGCCGCTCCGGTGGCTGCGGGTGCGGGTGCGGTGGTCAGTCCGCTGGCCGGGACTGTCACCCGGCTTGATGTCGCGGTCGGGCAGGCGGTGACCGCCGGGCAGACCGTGCTGATGCTCGAAGCCATGAAGATGAACACCGCCATCACCGCCTCGGTGGCCGGTACGGTCAGCGCCATTTCGGTGGCGGCCGGCGCCTCGGTATCCGAGGGCCAGGTTCTTCTGACCATCTCCTAAGCAAAGAACGGAAGACACCCATGGAAGCCGTCAACGACCTGTTCGCGCTGACCGCGCTGCCCCATCTGACGTGGCAGATGATGGTGATGTGGGTTGTCGTCGTGGTGCTCATGTACCTGGCGGTGTTCAAGAATTTTGAGCCGCTGCTGTTGGTGCCCATCGCCTTTGGGGCGTTGCTCGCCAATCTGCCGACCGAGGGGCTGGTCAACGCCCCGGCCGGCGAGCACGGCGTGGGTGGCTTGTTCTATTACATCTCCATGGGCATTCATCTGGAGATCTTCCCGCCGCTGATCTTCCTGGGCGTCGGGGCGCTGACCGACTTCGGGCCGCTGATCGCCAACCCGCGCACCCTGATGCTGGGCGCGGCGGCGCAGTTCGGCGTTTTCGGGACGTTCCTGGGCGCGGTGTTGCTCGGCTTCTCGCCCGAACAGGCGGCGTCCATCGGCATCATCGGCGGGGCCGACGGGCCAACCTCGATCTTCCTGTCCAACAAGCTGGCGCCCGAGTTGCTCGCCCCCATCGCGGTGGCGGCCTATTCCTACATGGCCCTGGTGCCGCTGTTGCAGCCGCCGATCATGCGCGCCCTGACCACCGAGAAGGAACGCCGCATCCGCATGCAGTCCCTGCGCAAGGTGTCGCGGGCCGAAAAGCTGGTGTTCGCCCTGATCGTCACGGTCATGGTGATCCTGCTGGTGCCGGCCGCCGCCGCCCTGATCGGCATGTTGATGCTGGGCAACTTCCTGCGCGAATGCGGCGTCACCGAACGGCTGTCCAAGGCCGCCCAAAACGAGGTCATCAACGCGGTGACCATCTTCCTGGGCGCCTCGGTCGGCATCACCATGACCGGCGAGCGGTTCCTGCAACTGGAAACCCTGATGATCCTCGGCCTGGGCGTTGTGGCGTTCGGCGTCGCCACCGCTTCGGGCGTGCTGATGGCCAAGGGCATGAACATGGTCAGCAAGCAGAAGATCAATCCGCTGATCGGATCGGCCGGGGTGTCGGCCGTGCCCATGGCGGCGCGCGTCAGCCAGGTCGAGGGCCAGCGCGCCGACCCGCAGAACTTCCTGCTCATGCATGCCATGGGACCGAACGTGGCCGGTGTCATCGGCACCGCCGTGGTGGCCGGCTACTTCATCGCCATGCTTGGATAGAGACGGGAAACTCCCTTTTCCTCTGGCCTGCGGGCCGGTGAAGGGATAAGTCTTCGAGGCATGACCGGCAAGCGTCCCCTCCTGTTCTGGCTGCCCAAGCGGGTGAGCCGTTCGACCGCCGCCTATGCCCACGACGTGGTGATGGCGGGCGTCGCCTATTGGATCGCCCTTCTGCTGCGCCTGGGCGGGAGCCTGTTTGACTACATCGACCCGGCCCAGTTCGCCCTTGGCGGCGCTTTGTTCATGGCGGTGGCGGCGGTGGTCTACCGCACCCAGGGCCTGTATCGCGGCATCTGGCGCTATGCCTCGCTCAATGACGTGGCGGCGCTGCTGCGGTCGGCCACCCTGATTATCCTCGTGTACATGCCGGTGATGTTCCTGGTCAGCCGCCTTGAGGGGCTGCCGCGTTCGTTCCTGGTCATTGCCTGGTTCGTGCTGGTGTTCCTGCTTGGCCTGCCGCGATTCGCTTACCGGCTGCTCAAGGACCGCCGCTGGGACACCATTCTTCAGCGTGAGGTCGAGGGGCCGCGCATTCCGGTCCTGCTGGTCGGGGCCGGGGATGGTGCCGAGTTGTTCATCCGCTCGCTCAAGCAGCGCTCCCACGCCGACTACGAGGTGGTCGGCATGTTGTCGGAAAAGAGCCAGCGGGTCGGCCTGGATATCCACGGCAAGCGGGTGCTGAGCACCATCGACGACCTGCCCAACGCCATTGCCCGGCTGATCGCGGTGGAGAGCAAGCCCCACCGGCTGATCCTGACCCGCGACGATTTCGACCGCGATACCCTGCGCTGGCTGTTCGAACAGGCTGACGCGCTGGGCGTCGGGTTGGGCCGCATGCCGCGCCTGACCGATTTCCGCCAGGGCAAGGCCGATGCCCTCGACGTTCGCCCGGTGGCCATCGAAGACCTGCTCGGCCGCCCGCAGGCGCGCCTTGACCGCGACGCCATGCGTGCCCTGGTGGCTGGGCGGCGGGTCCTGGTGACCGGGGCCGGCGGGTCCATCGGCAGTGAGCTTGCCCGCCAGGTTGCCGCCCTCGGCCCGGCCCGGCTGGTGTTGCTGGAGGCGTCGGAGTTTGCCCTCTACAGCATCGACCGCGAGATCCTTGAACAGTTTCCGGCCCTCGACCGCGTCCCCATGCTGGCCGACGTGCGCGACCGCCGCCGAATCGAGAGCATTTTTGCCAGCGAACGGCCGGAACTGGTGTTCCACGCTGCCGCCCTCAAGCATGTGCCGATTGTCGAGGAACACCCGCTGGAAGGCGTGCTGACCAACGTTTGCGGCACGCGCATCGTGGCCGACGCCTGCCAGACTTTCGGGGCCGGGGCGATGATGCTGATTTCGACTGACAAGGCGGTCAACCCGACCAACGTGATGGGCGCCACAAAGCGCATGGCCGAGCAGTACTGCCAAGCCCTGGACGCCACCCAGAACGCCACCCAAAACGGGGCCGGCACGCGGTTCATGGTGGTGCGATTCGGCAACGTGCTGGGCTCGACCGGGTCGGTGGTGCCGCTGTTCCAGCGCCAGTTGGCCGCCGGCGGGCCGATCACCGTGACCCACCCGGACATGACGCGCTACTTCATGACCATCCGCGAGGCGGTGGAGCTGGTCCTCCAGGCGTCGGCCCTGGGCGTGGCGACCGATGGCTTCCGGGGTCATGTGTTCGTGCTCGACATGGGCAAGCCGGTGCGCATCGTCGATCTGGCCCGCCAGATGATCCGCCTTGCCGGGCTGCGGCCGGGCAGTGACATCAAGATCACCTTCAGCGGCCTGCGGCCCGGCGAAAAGCTGTTCGAGGAGATCTTCCACGGCGCCGAGCCGCCGGTGCCGACCCACCAGGATGGCATCCTGGTGGCCAGCCCGCGCACCGTGCCACAGGATGCCCTGAAAACCTTCCTCGACCGCATGGAGGCCTGCGCGCGGGCCGGGGACATGGGCGCGGTCATGGACGACCTGCGCGCCCTGGTCCCCGAATACGACCCGCCGGTGGTGATCGGGCAAGCCTCGTTGCCCGGCGTGCGGCAGGGCTGACGGGTTCAAAACGCTCACTCAACCTTGGTGAGCGCCGCCGAGTTGATGCAGTAACGCAAGCCGGTGGGCTGGGGGCCGTCGTCGAAGACGTGGCCCAAGTGGGCGTCGCAGCGGGCACACAGCACCTCGACACGCGTCATGCCATGGGACGTGTCGCGGTGCTCGGCGACGTTTTCCTCCTCCACCGGGGCGTTGAAGCTGGGCCAGCCGGTGCCGCTTTCGAACTTGGTGCGGCTGTCGAACAGGGGCAGGCCACAGCACACGCAGGCGTACAGCCCCGGTTCGTGGGTGTTGCAGAACTCCCCGGAGAACGGCCGTTCAGTGCCCTTGTGGCGGGTCACCTGATACTGCTCCGGGGTGAGTTGAGCACGCCAGTCTTCGTCGGACTTGATGACTTTTTCCATGGGGTTCACCTGTTGGCCCGTTTACTTGTTGGCCCGGTAGATCGGCATGACCTCGGGCAGCCATTCACGGATGCGTTCGATGCGTCGTTCGGCGCCGGGGTGGGTGGACAGGAACTCCGGCGAACTGCTGGTTTCCATGCGCTGCCACAGGCTCACGGCGGCCTCGGGATTGTACCCGGCGCGGGCCATGTAGCCCAGGCCGAGGCGGTCGGCCTCCAGTTCCTGGTTGCGGCCATAGGGCATCTCAAGCCCGTATTGGGCCCCGGCGCCGAGAATGGCGGCGGCCACCTGCGGGGACACAATGTTGCTCGCGCCGGCCACGGCGGAGGCGATTTGCACGCCGGTCTGGGTCGCCATGCTGGTGTTCACCCGCTCCGAGGAATGGTCCTCGGTGACGTGGGCGAGTTCGTGGCCGATGACGGCGGCCAGTTCATCGTCGCTGGCGAACCGCATCATGCCTTCGTAAACGCCGATGCGGTTGCCTGGCACGGCAAAGGCGTTCTTGGCATCGCCCTGGAACACGGCGATTTCCCAGGCGGCGGGATTTTCGCCAGCCCCGCGCAGGATGCGGTGGGAAACCTGTTCGGCCCTGTTGCGCATGGAGGCGTCGCGGGTTTGCGGCGTTTCGGCTTTGATCTTTTCCCAGGTTTGCAGGCCCATCTGCTGGACCTGCTGCTCGGACACCAGATTGAGGCCGAGGCCCGTCGAGGTGGTGTTGCACGCCGCGAGACTGCCGGCGAGAACCGCCGCCGCGCCCAATTTGAAGAACCGGGACCTACCGAATGCCATCGTTGTAACTCCTGCTTGGGAAAAGCCTCTCCACGGGTAACGCCCCTGGTTATGGCATGGTTTGGGGTGAGGATGCGCGGGCGCGTGGCATGGGACGACCAGGCACCTCGGAAATTAGGCCGCCGACGCCCATGCCCATGATGTCGGCCGGCGCCACCGGCAGCCCGGTGGCCAGACGCCACAGCACCCAGTCGGCGCCGTTCAGCCGGGGCGAGCGGGCACAGCCGGGCAAGCCCAGCACCGGCACGCCGTCCCAGTTGGCCAGCATCAGCAGGTTGCCCGGATCGACAGGCATCCCCAGGTGGGTGATGCGGCCCCCCGCCGCGACCACGGCGGTCGGCAGCACGTCGCAGCGGTCGGTGATGGCCGAGGCGCCGACCAACAGCAAAAGATCGCAGTCCGCCGCGCGCAGGGTTTCGAGGGCGGCGACTACGTCGGCGGTGCGGTGGGTGCAACGCTCTTCGGCGATCAGGCTGGCGCCGCACGACGCGAGGCGCCGGGCGGTGGCCTCGGTGGTTTTGGCAAGCACGCTGTCCTTGGTCCCGCGCACCCGCGTCTGAAGCAACCCGGCCCGCAGGCCCCGCCACGGCGCGACCCGCAGCAGCGGAGTCGCCGGCAGGCAGGCGGTCAGCACCGAGTCGGGCACCGCGAAGGGGATGATCTTGATGGTCGCCACCATGGTCCGGGCGGTGATCGGCTGCCACGGGGGGATGGTCGCCAGGGTGACGGCCTCGTTCACGCCGTTGAGGCGGTGGACTCCGGCGGTGTCGATGACGACCAGCCCGTCGGTGGCGGCGTGCAGGTTGACCCGGCCGGTGGTCGCCGTGCTGGTGGTCAGGCCGTCGCCGGCCACGGCCCGGGCGAGTCGCGTGGCGGC
>LAEA01000142.1 GCA_000961745.1 Rhodospirillaceae bacterium BRH_c57
GGGTCAGCAGGTCGCGGGCGGTGCGGTGGCCGTCGTCGTTGTTGGTGAACACGGCCACCCGCCGCGCCACGGCAGCGCCCCAGCGGTTGGCGTAGGCGCGCAGGGCGCCCGCCTGGAGAATGCCGGGGCGGTCGTTGTTGGCGAAGGCGATGGGGCGCTCCGTTGCTCCGGCACACAGCAGGGCGCGGCGTGCGTAGACGCGCCACAGGATTTGTCTGGGCTTGTCGACCTCTGGTTCCGGCAGGTGGTCGGCGACGCGCTCCACGGCGCCGTAGACGCCATGGTCGAAGGCGCCGACGACCGTGGTGCGCGCCATCAGGCGCAGGTTGGGCATGGCCGCAAGCTCGGCCAGGGTGGCGGCCACCCAATCGCTGGCGGGGCCGTCGTCGAGGGTGAACGTCTCGGCATTGAGGCGCCCGCCCAGGCGGAAATCCTCGTCGGCGAGGATCACCTGCGCTCCGGCCCGGCCCGCCGTCAGGGCGGCGGCCAGTCCGGCCGGGCCGGCGCCGACGATGAGCAGGTCACAGTGCAGGAAGCCCTTGTCGTAGGCGTCGGGGTCGTCCTGCATGGACAGGCGGCCCAGACCGGCGGCGTGGCGGATGGTTGGCTCGTAGACCTTTTCCCAGAAGGCGCGCGGCCACATGAAGGTCTTGTAGTAGAAGCCCGCCGTCAGGAAATTGGACAGCCGGTCGTTGATCGCCAGGGCGTCGAAGCGCAGCGACGGCCAGCGGTTCTGGCTGTCGGCCTGGAGGCCGTCGAACAGTTCAGCCGTGGTGGCGCGGGTGTTGGGTTCGCGCCGGGCGCCTGCGCGCAGTTCGACCAGGGCGTTGGGTTCCTCCGACCCCGCCGACAGCGGGCCGCGCGGGCGGTGGTACTTGAACGACCGCCCCATCAGGCGCACCCCATTGGCCAGCAGCGCCGAGGCCAGGGTGTCGCCCGGATGACCCTGGTAGGTGCGACCGTCAAAGGTGAAGCTCAGTGTTTTGGAGCGGTCAATCAGGCCGCCGCCGCTATTGATGCGGTTGATCTGGCTCATCGGCCGCGCCCCCTCTGCCGCGCGATATCGGACGCCAATTCGGCCCGCAGGATGCGGTGGGTCACGGTGTCGCGGGTGACGACCAGCCAGGAACGGTCGCCCTGCTCGTGATACCAAAGTTCGCGGTGCTCGCCGGCCGGGTTGTCGCGCATGTAGACGTAGTCGTGGAAGGCGTCGGCACTGTCTTCGGCCATGCCGTCGGGCCGGTCGATCAGGCAGGCGTCGCCGAGGTAGACGAATTCCTGGGCGTCACGCGGCCCAAGCAGCGGATGGGGAATAATCATCGCGGCGTCCTCTGGTTGGGCTTAATGGAGGTTGGGCTGGGCGCCCACGCCCTTCTCGTCGATCAGCCGCCCGGTGCGGAAGCGATCGAAGCGGTAGGCTTCGGCGGTCGGGTGGGGGGTGTCGGTGGCCAGCAGGTGCGCGAAGACATGGCCCGAGGCTGGTGTGGCCTTGAACCCGCCGTAGCACCATCCGCCGTTGAAGTAGAGGCCCTTGATGGGCGTGCGGTCGATGATCGGTGAACCGTCCATGGACATGTCGACCAGGCCGCCCCAGCCGCGCAGCAGCCGCGTCCGGCCGATCATCGGCATCAGGGCCATGCCGCCCTCGACCACGTCCTCGATGACCGGCAGGTTGCCGCGCTGGGCGTAGGAGTTGTATCCGTCGATGTCGCCCCCGAACACCAGCCCGCCCTTGTCGGACTGGCTGACGTAGAAGTGCCCGGCGCCGAAGGTGATGACGTTGGGGATGACCGGCTTTAGTCCTTCGGTGACGAAGGCTTGCAGGACGTGGCTCTCGACGGGCAGGCGCATCCCGGCCATGGCCATCACCCGGCTGGAGTTGCCGGCCACGGCGCAGCCGACCTTGGCGGCGCGGATGGGGCCGCGCGTCGTCTCAATGCCCTTGATGCGGCCGTTTTCGATGGTCATGCCGGTGACGGCGCAGTTCTGGATGATGTCCACGCCCAGCGCGGCGGCCGCCCGCGCGTACCCCCACGCCACGGCGTCATGGCGCACGGTGCCGCCCCGCCGGTGCAACAGGCCGCCGCGGACGGGGAAGCGGGCGTTGTCGAAGTTCAGGAACGGCAGCATCTCCCGCACCTGTTCGCGGTCGAGCAGTTCGGCCCCGGAGCCGTGCAGCATCATGGCGTTGCCGCGGCGGCGGTAGGCGTCGCGCTGGGCGTCGGAGTGGTACAGGTTGAGGATGCCGCGCTGGCTGACCATGGTGTTGTAGTTCAGGTCCTGCTCCAGCCCTTCCCACAGCTTGAGTGAGAGTTCGTAGAACGGCTGGTTGCCGTCGAGCAGGTAGTTGGCGCGCACGATGGTGGTGTTGCGCCCGACGTTGCCGCCGCCGATCCAGCCCTTCTCCAGGACCGCGATGCGCTTGCCGCCGTAGACCTTGGCGAGGGTGTAGGCCGTCGCCAGGCCGTGCCCGCCGCCGCCGATGATGATGGTGTCGTATTCGGCCTGCGGGGTCGGCTCGCGCCAGACGGGGCGCCAGCCACGATGGCCGGTCAGGCCTTCCTTCAGGACCTGGAAAATGGAATAGCGCACGCTCGGACCCTCCGGGGAGACAGGGGCGGGAAGGGGGGCGCCCTCAGATGTCGAGGGCGTTGTCCCGTTCCCAGTGCGAGAAGTGGGAGACGAAGGAATTCCATTCCTCCATCTTCTTCTTCCTGTAGGCGGCGGAGAACTCCAGCCCCATCGCGGCCTTCAATTCCTCGTCGTCGTCGTAGGCGCGGATGGCATCGAGCAGGTTCAGCGGCAGGCGCGGGGCGTCGGTGATTTTGTGCCCTTCGGCGTACATGTCGATGTCACGACGCGGACCGGGGCTGGCGTTGCTGCGCACCCCCGACAGGCCGGCGGCGATGAGGACCGCCTGAAGCAGATAGGGGTTGGCCGCGCCGTCAGGCAGCCGGACCTCGAACCGTCCGGGTCCGGGAATGCGGACCATGTGGGTGCGGTTGTTGCCCGACCACGTCACCGTGTTGGGCGCCCAGGTGGCGCCAGAGATGGTGCGCGGGGCGTTGATGCGCTTGTAACTGTTGATGACCGGGTTGGTGATCGCGGCCAGCGCGCTGGCGTGCTTCATGATGCCGCCGAGGAAGGTCATGCCCTTGGCGCTGATGCCGTCCTCGGAGGACGGATCGGCAAAGATGTTGGTCTTGCCGTCCAGGGTCCAGCCCGAGGTGTGGGTGTGGCACCCGTTGCCGGTCAGGCCCTCGATGGGCTTGGGCATGAAGGTGGCGCGCAGGCCGTGCTTTTCGGCCACCGACTTGATCATGAACTTGAAGAAGGAATGGCGGTCGGCGGTTACGAGGGCGTCGTCATAGCCCCAGTTCATTTCGAACTGCCCGTTGGCGTCCTCGTGGTCGTTCTGGTAGGCGCCCCAGCCGAGGGCCAGCATGTAGTCGCAGACCTCGGTGATGACGTCGTAGCGGCGCATCACCGCCTGCTGGTCGTAGCAGGGCTTTGCGGCGGTGTCGGCCGGGTCGGAGATGGCGGTGCCGTCCGGGGTCAGGAGGAAGAACTCCGCCTCGATGCCGGTCTTGATGCGCAGGCCCACCTCGGCGGCCTCGGCCACCAGCTTGCGCAGGACGTTGCGCGGCGCCTGGGCGAGGTCCTGCCCGCCCATGACGCAGTTACCGGCGACCCAGGCCACTTCGGGCTTCCAGGGAAGCTGGATGACCGACGCCGGGTCGGGCACGGCCAGCATGTCGGGATGGGCCGGCGTCAGGTCGAGCCAAGTGGCGAAGCCGGCGAAGCTCGCGCCGTCCCTCTGCATTTCGGCAATGGCCTGGGCCGGGACCAGCTTGGCGCGCTGGCCGCCGAACAGGTCGGTGAACGAGATCATGAAATACTTTACGCCGTTCTCACGCGCGTAGTCGGCAAGGCTGATGGTCATGCGCTGTCCCCTTCAGGGTGTTGCGGTGTCGGTCAGAAGCCGCCCTGTCCGGGGATCCAGTTGGTGCCCGACAGCGGCACGCCGGCCATGGCCGCCGCCTCGATGGTCAGGGCACAAAGGTCCTCAGGTTCCAGGTTGTGGACGTGCGACTTGCCGCAGGCTCGGGCGATGGTCTGGCACTCCAGGGTCATCACCGTCAGGTAGTTGCGCAGGCGGCGGCCGGCCTCGATGGGGTCCAGGCGGGCCATCAGGTCGCTGTCCTGGGTGGTGATGCCGGCCGGGTCGCGGCCCTCGTGCCAGTCGTCATAGGCGCCGGTGGTGGTGCCCAGCTTCTGGTATTCGTTCTCCCATCGCGGGTGGTTGTCGCCCAGGGCGATCAGCGCGGCGGTGCCGATGGATACCACATCGGCCCCCAGCGCCAGGGCTTTGGCAACGTCGGCGCCCGACCGGATGCCGCCGGAGATGATGAGCTGAACCTTGCGGTGCATCCCCAGATCCTGGAGCGCCTTCACGGCCGGGCGGATGCAGGCCAGGGTGGGCTGACCGACATGCTCGATGAACACGTCCTGGGTGGCGGCCGTGCCGCCCTGCATGCCGTCGAGCACCACCACGTCGGCACCGGCCTTTACCGCCAGCGCGGTGTCGTAATAGGGGCGGGCGCCGCCGATCTTGACGTAGATGGGCTTTTCCCAGCCAGTGATCTCGCGCAGTTCGAGGATCTTGATCTCCAGGTCGTCCGGCCCGGTCCAATCGGGGTGGCGGCAGGCCGACCGCTGGTCGATGCCGACCGGCAGGTTGCGCATCCCGGCGACGCGCTCGGTGATCTTCTGGCCCAGCAACATGCCGCCGCCGCCGGGCTTCGCGCCCTGGCCAACCACGACCTCGATGGCGTCGGCGCGGCGCAGATCGTCAGGGTTCATGCCGTAGCGCGACGGCAGGTATTGGTAAACCAGCGTCTTGGAGTGGCCGCGCTCCTCCTCGGTCATGCCGCCATCGCCGGTGGTGGTCGAGGTGCCGGCCAGGGTGGCGCCGCGCCCCAACGCTTCCTTGGCCGGGCCGGACAGGGAGCCGAAGCTCATGCCGGCGATGGTGATGGGAATGGCCAGTTCAATGGGCTTTTTGGCAAAGCGGGTGCCCAGGACCACCTTGGTCTCGCACTTCTCGCGGTAGCCTTCCAGCGGGTAGCGCGACATCGACGCGCCCAGGAACAGCAGGTCGTCGAAATGCGGCACCTTGCGCTTGGCGCCGCCGCCACGGATGTCGTAGATGCCGGTTGCGGCAGCGCGGCGGATCTCGGAATTGACGTCGTTGGAGAACGTCGCGGACTGACGCGGCAGGGTCTGGGGAATGGTTGTTTCGTCGCTCATGGGGGAAATCCTCAGTAGGCCGACGCGTTGTCGATCTTGAAGTGGTAGAGCTGGCGCGCGGAGCCGTAGCGGCGGAACTCCTCGGGCCGCGCGTCGGCGCCGGCACGCTCCAGAAGGTCGGCGAGCAGGGCGATGTGCTCCGGCCGCATCTCCTTTTCAATGCAGTCCGAACCCAGGCTCTTGACCGCGCCGCGCACGAACAGCCGCGCCTCGTACAGGCTGTCGCCCAGGGCGTCGCCGGCATCGCCCAGCACCACCAGATTGCCCGTCTGGGCCATGAAGGCCGACATATGGCCGATGTTGCCGTGCACGACGATGTCGATGCCCTTCATCGAGATGCCGCAGCGCGACGAGGCGTTGCCCTTGATGACCAGCAGGCCGCCATGGCCGGTGGCCCCGGCGTACTGGCTGGCGTCACCGTCGACGACCACGCTGCCCGACATCATGTTTTCGGCCACGCCCGGCCCGACCGAGCCGGTGACATGGATGGAGGCCTGCTTGTTCATGCCCGCGCAGTAGTAGCCGGTGGAGCCCTTGATGGTGATGGCGAGAGGGGCGTCCAGGCCGACGGCGACGGCGTGGCTGCCGCGCGGGTTGAGAATTTCCCAGGTGGGTTCGGTCTGCTCGGCCGCCTGGGCCTGAAGGGCTGCGTTGAGGTCGCGCAGCGGCGTGGTGGACATGTCGATGGTACGCATCACTCAGCGCTCCCAGAAATAGACGGTGGCCGGTTCGGGCTCCCACACGCGGGCGGCGTCGATGCCCGGCAGCCCGGCGAGGGCGCGGTATTCCGATCCGAACGCCACGTAGTCGTCGGTTTCAGCCATGACGGCGGGCTTGCAGGCGATGGGGTCGCGGACCACGCCGAAGCCATCGCGGGTGCCGACGACGAAGGTGAAGAAGCCGTCGAGGTCCTTCAGGCCGCTCTCCATGGCCTCGTCGAGGCGCGCACCCTGGCCCATCCGCCAGGTCAGGTAGGCGGCGGCCACTTCGCTGTCGTTCTGGCTGGTGACCTTGATGCCTTCGCGGGCCAACTGGCGGCGCAGGGAATTGTGGTTGGACAGCGACCCGTTGTGAACCAGGCACTGGTCGGGGCCGGTCGAAAACGGGTGGGCGCCATCGGTGGTTACGGCGGATTCAGTCGCCATGCGGGTGTGGCCGATGCCGTGGGTGCCGGCCATCTCACGGATGTGGAAGCGGGCGGCGACGTCGGCCGGCAACCCGACCTCCTTGAAAATCTCCATGCTGGTGCCCGACCCCATGACGCGCAGGGCGGGGAAGTGTTCGGCGAGGACCGCCAGGACCGCCTCGCCCCGGTCTTCCGGCACCGTGAGGACGGCGTGGGTGTCGATCACCCGGAGCGCGACAGCGCCGCCGGTGGCGGCCTGGATGCGACCGGCCAACAGCGGGAAATCAAGGTCGGGGGTGTCCGACTGCACCGTGATCCGCAGGCCGTCTGACTCGTCGCTGCCATAAATGGCGATGCCGGCGCTGTCGGGGCCACGGTCGGTCATGGTGATGAGCATGTCAGTCAGGAGCGCCCCCAACTGGGGACGGAGGGTCTCCGTCTTCAGGAACAGACCCACAATGCCGCACATCGTCTTCTCCTTTTCGTGGGGGAGGGCGCCCGTTCCGGCACCTCCTGAAGACGGTGGTAGCATGGGTTTTATAGTTCACCACAGAGAAAAAATGTTCCCAACAGGAAATATTGCCTGTTTTTTCTCCGGTGGTTAAAAACTGGGCGCAAAGGCCAAATCGAAGGCACGGATTTGCCGGAAACGCAGGCAGCATCACGCGCCGCGCGGCTCGCTGCGGGGCCGCGCCGAACACAGTCTGGCGAATCGGCGGTGCCGGTTCAGGGAGTCTTGGTTCAGGGAGTCTGGGGATAGGAGATGATGGACAGGTAGCGGGCGGGCAGCGTGACCAGCCCCTCCGGCCCGTGCGGGGCGTCGGCGTCGAAGAACAGGCTGTCGCCGGGCTCCAGGCGGAACAGGCGGTCGCCGTGGCGGTAGTCGAGCACGCCGTCGAGCATGTAGATCAGCTCGATGCCTTCGTGCTGGAAGGTCGGGAAGGTGTCCGAGCTTTCCGACAGGGTGATGAGGTAGGGCTCGACAACGACGCCGCTGTTGTTGGACCCGATGTGGCCGAGCAGGTTGTACTGGTGGCCGGCACGCGTTCCGGCGCGGGCCACCTCGACCCCTTTGCCGGCCTTGACGTGCATGGCGCCGCGCTCCTCCTCGAAGCCGGCGAACAGGGAAATCAGCGGCACCCGCAGGGCGTTGGCCAGGGTCTGGATGGTCGACAGGGACGGCGAGGTTAAGCCGTTCTCGATCTTCGACAACATGCCGGTGGACAGGCCGGTTTCGGTGGCGAGGTCGGCCACGGTCATGCGCTGGCGTTTGCGCAACTGGCGGACTTCGCGGCCGATGGCGACTTCCAGGTTCTTCTCCCGCAGCTCCTTCAGGCGGTGCGGGTCCTGGGTGAGGGTGGCCTTGTCCGGGGGGCGCTTCTTGGGGGCGTCGGTCATGGTCTGTCCTTCGGGGCTGGCGGTCTGTTCTTACCATGGGCGCCGCAGGACACAAAACACCCCGGACGGTTGCCCGTCCGGGGTGCGTTGCCAGTCAATGCTGAGATCAGCGGCCGGTGGAACCGGCGCCGAACTCCGGATAGGCTTCCAGGCCCAGTTCCGTCTTGTCGAGGCCGAGGGCTTCTTCTTCATCGGACACGCGGATGCCGACGGTGACCTTCAGGATCAGCCAGACCACCAGCGAGGCAGTGAAGGTGAAGGCGCCGATGGCGGCGATGCCGACGATCTGGTTGACAAAGCTGGCGTCACTGTTGGACAGCGGCACGGCCAAGGTGCCCCAGATGCCGCAGACGAGATGGACCGGCAGGGCGCCGACCACGTCGTCGATCTTCAGCTTGTCGAAGAACGGCACGGCGAAGACCACGAGGACGCCGCCGACGGCGCCGATGATGATCGCCAGGGACGGCTCCGGCGTCAGGGGTGCCGCGGTGATGGACACCAGACCGCCCAGGGCGCCGTTGAGCACCATGGTCAGGTCAACCTTCTTGTAGATGAGCTGGGTCAGCACCATGACGGTGACTGCGCCGCCAGCGGCGGCCAGGTTGGTGTTGATGTAGATGGTGGCGATGTCACGGATGTCGGCGGCCGACCCCATGGCAAGCTGCGAGCCGCCGTTGAAGCCGAACCAGCCCAGCCACAGGATGAAGGTGCCGGCGGTGGCCAGCGGCAGGTTGGAGCCGGGGATCGGGTTAACGCGCCCATCGGGGCCGTACTTGCCCTTGCGGGCGCCCAGCACGATGGCGCCGGCCAGAGCCGCCCAACCACCCACCGAGTGCACGATGCTCGACCCCGCGAAGTCGGAGAAGCCCATTTCGGTCAGCCAGCCGCCGCCCCACGTCCAGGACCCCTGGATCGGGTAGATGATGGCGGTCAGCACCACGGTGAACAGCATGAACGGCCACAGCTTGATGCGTTCGGCGACGGTGCCCGAGACGATGGAGGCGGTGGCGGCGACGAACACCATCTGGAAGAACCAGTCGGAGCCGGCGGCATAGCCCTGCTCGGCGGCGGCGTCGAAGCCGGCCTCGGTGATCGCCGGGTCAGCGGCCGACCACGGCATGAACGAGCCGATCCAGCCGTTCACGTCCATGTACATCAGGTTGTAGCCGAGCGCCCAGAACATGATGCCGGCCACCGAATAGATGGCGATGTTCTTGAGCAACTGCATGCTGGTGTTCTTGGTGCGCACCAAACCGGCTTCAAGCAGGCAGAAGCCGGCGGCCATGAACATGACCAGGAAGCCGTGCATCAGGAAGCTGAGGCTGTTGAGGATGAAGGCGGTTTCGGCGGTCACTTCGGCATGGGCCGGCGCGGCCGTTCCCAGGGCCAACGCGGCGGTGACGCCGCCGACGGCGAAGAACTTGGACTTGGTCATGGTGAAAATTCCTTCGGATCTTAGAGGGCCGATCTTAAAGGGCGTCGCCGTCTGTTTCGCCCGTGCGGATGCGGACGGCCTTCTGGATGTCCATCACGAAGACCTTGCCGTCGCCGATCTTGTCGGTTTTCGCCGCAGCGCAGATCACTTCGACCACCTGATCGGCGATCTCGGCCTTGACCGCCACCTCGACCTTGATCTTGGGGAGGAAGCTGACCTGATATTCAGCCCCGCGATAAATCTCGGTCTGCCCCTTTTGGCGGCCAAAACCCTTCACCTCAGACACGGTCAAGCCCTGAATGCCAAGCGGGCTGAGCGCGGCTTGCACCTCATCCAACTTGAAGGGCTTGATGATAGCCATGATCAGTTTCATGAAATCCCCCTCATAGAGAAAGCGCCTGGTGGCCCGTCGGCAACGGCGTGCGCCAAGCATAGTCGGGGGGATTACCTACAAATTCCGTGCCAGAAGGCCGGAAGACACCGGATCAAGGGTTTCCGCCAGTTCCACAAGCGGAGAGGATCTGAGAAAGGCTGAAAAATAAGGCAGAACCGGGGCGGGTGGCGCATTCATGGTTAATTTTTATGCACCACAGTGAACGTTGAGACTCGCGGACCGGGTCTTGGGACGGGTCGGGGGCAGTCATCTCACCCTGTCGGCGGCGCGTGTCGCTTGGATGGCGCGGTGCAAGGCGTCGGGCCGTTGGCTGCCGATGAGGATCTTTCGGCCGTCGTTCAGTGTGAGCTGCACGCCCTCGTCGCCGCGTATGGAATAGGCGCGGCCCTGTGGACCGAAGCGCAGGCCCCATCCCCCGAAGTCCCCGAGGGGGTTGTACTCGATGGCCTCGGTGGCGGCGATGGTGTCGGCCGGGATCGACGTGCTGAAGACGTGGAACAGGGAGATCGTCACGCCGTCTTGGGTGACGGTGGTCCGCATGTGCATGAACGCCAAAAGGACGCCCACAAACACCGTCGCGGCGCCAAGGGAGATCCAGATCCGGCCGCGGGACCCGAACTTCCACAGCAACAGTGCGCTGACCACGGCCAGGATCGCGATCATGACCAGGACCACAACGCTCGAAACGCGTTGGCTTTCCTCGAACAGCGGATCGACCATTTGGTTTCCCTTCTCGGTTTTCCCGTCAGCGCACTAGCGGGGGCTACGCCGGGCCTTGCGGGGATATGATGCCAACCGGGACAATGTGGGTCTTGACCACCTTGCGGCCGTCCCCGCCGTCCACTTCAAGGGTGGCGGGGACTTGACCCGGATCGGGGGGTGACGACACATAGACCGCGACGGTGGGTTCCCCCGACGTGGGGTGGGGGACGGATCCCACGCCAACCACGTTCGGCAAGGCCATCAAAAAGTCCTCATACTGGTCCAGTACCCGTCCGACATCGTCTTCGGTGACCGGGATTTGGGGCGCTGCCCCGTCGTCCGTTGGATCAGGCATCGGTGATCTCTTCCGTCACCACCTCAACGCCAAGCTGGTCCAGCACATTGCCGATCTTGCAGAAAATGCCGATGACCGGCGATCCGGCCATGTGCAGGCCGACCACGTTGTTTTCCATGTCCAGGACGCCGGAACCGCTGTCTCCGCCGGCGGTGTAGAACGACGTCATCACCACATCGGAAAACCCCACCCGGCCCAGCGTGCCGTTGGCGTTGGGATAGGTCGCGGGAACACGCAGGTGAACGTCGAGCACCTGCGCCACGCTGAAGGTCGTGGTCCGGCCCATTTTCTGGATTTCCGTGCCGCGCGCCACTTCGGTGTTGATTCCCTTGGGCACGCCCAGTTGGGCGATGGTCGTGGTGGCCACGCCGGCTTCCAGTTCGGCGATGGCGCAATCCACCGTGTTGGGAAAACCGGTGTCAGTGTACTGGAACGGGACCCAGTCGTTCAACGAGGCGATGATGTCGGCCGGCACGGCTCCGCCGTCGTAGCACCCAGGCTGTACGATCTTGTCGCCCTTGTTGGCCCAGCCGGAGGCAGCGATGGCGTGGCTGTTGCTCAACAGGTAGTAGGGGCCGCCGGTGGCGCCCTTCTTGCGGACGACCAGCCCGAAGGTCCCCGCCTCCTGGGGCTGGGTGGCCAGCCCGATGGAAAATCCCGGTGGGGCAGGGCGGACCCGTGCTGTGTTGGAATGCAATTCGATCTTGCCGATTTCCTCGACATCGGTTTCCAGGGTGGGCAGCCCCGCGAATTGCAGGCGTTTCGGAATCACGAAGTCCAATTTGCGTTCCGGCCGCTTCCTCTCGACATAGATCTTCAGGGCAAGGTCGCCCTTCAGCCGGGTTCCGGCACAGGTTCGCTCGGCGATGCCGATCCCGGTAATGCCGGCCTTGTATAGCCAGTCAAAGACGGTCCTTTTGTTTCTTGCCATCGCCGGAGCCACGCCCCGCGCCATCAACAGGGTGTTGGAGGGGCTCTGTGGCGGTTCCGTCATCATGGTCAAGGCCATTTCGAGGTCTGTCTCGTTTGCCATTGTCTTTATCCCCTTGTTTCTGAAAGCGTATTTATGGCGTCGATCCAGTCGCCCAGCCGCGCCTCGTCCAACTGGCGCAGGCGGTCCAGGGTCTGGTCGAGGGTGGACGGCTGGGTGCCCTGTGGGTCGGCAACACCGGGATGGAACTCCAGGCGTGGGACGTCTGCGTTCAGCAGGTCGCGCAGTTCCCTCTCCCTCTGCGCGTCGGGCAGGGAATGGCCCTGAAGGGCGCGCAGGCCGCGCCGCAGGCTCTCGCGTCGGCCGGTCGGAGTCCGCAGCGCTTCAAGGCTCAGGCTGGCACCGATCAACATTCCGTAGCGCAACGTTCCGGTGGCCAAGGTGCGTCCGGGGAGGGTGGCAAAGGCGGCCAGCGGCCCGTCTCCGGCAGTCAAGGCGTCCCGGTGCCGGACGAGGATGCGGAACAGGGCCGTGAAGCCGGCAACCACCCGGTCGCGGTGAGCGTGGGCGGTATGCTCCCTGCCGTTCAGGACCGGAAGGTTATGGGCCTTGGGCAGGTGATACCGCGCGCCGCGCACGTGGATGGCGGTGGCTGCGCCGGTCCGGCTGCACAAGGCGGAGAAATCCGATGTCGTCTCGCGGCCATGGGACGGCAGCATTCCGCTGTCGCGGATAAGGAGGTCGGCCGACAGGCTGGCCGCGCCATCGGAACGCGGTTGGAACAGGGTTTCGGCATCGACCAGTATGGGCCATGGGCCGTCCGCGATGATGTTCTCGCGGTGGATGTCGGTTCCCTGGAGGACGGCCACCAGACACAGCAAGGCTCCGGCGCGTTCAAAGAAATGCCCCACCTCCGCCGCCGACTGGCAGGGGCGGTGCTCCACAAAGGCCATCCAGCCGTCGTTGGGGGTGCGGTGATGCACCGGAGCGGCGCGTAGCAGGTCGCTTGCCCCCCGCGCCCGAAGCCACTCGACCAGGGCATGAAAGCCCTGCTCCATGGCCAGATCGCGGGGCTTGTAGACAAGCGACCCGCCGCCGCGCAGGCCAAGGATTGCCGCAGTCCTTCCGCCATCGTGGGGATCGGAGAGATTGGGCGCCAGGGCGACGACGGCTCCCGGCGCCGGGTCGGTCAGGAACCGGGCCAGGGACCGGGTCATGCGGTCAAGCGCGGTCGCCCAGTCGTCTTCGGTACGGTCCAAAAGCGCGGCGAGGACCGGCAACGTCTCAAGGACCTCCTCACAGTCCGCTAGGGTCAGGGCGGCCGCCAGATCGGCCGGCGCGAAGGGGGCGGCGTTCCCCCACGCCCCCTGACGCGCCGCCAGCCGCAGGGCCGCGTCCTCCAGAAGGGCGGGAGAGGCGCGGTCCATGAGACGTTGCAGCAGTTCCGCCTGGGCGCTCGCCAGGGCGGCCGGGCTCAGCAGGGCCGCCTGGGGCGCGGTCCTGCAAAACCGTGTGGCCGCCCGTGCGATCCGGGCGGAAAACAGCTTGTTTAGGCGAATTCCAGGATCGGGGGCCATTTGGGTTCCGCAGGCGTGTGGGGGACCGGGAAACGGCGCAACATCCGAAGGCGCGGCGCCGGGGCGTCGGTGACCAGCCGGATGGTGCTCATGTGATAGTGGCTGGCCCGCAGGTCGTCGGCCTGGAAGGCGCGGAAACGGCGGCGCAGGTCCTCGACGCTGATCTCCGGGTTGAGGCCGTGGAGGTAGCCCGCCATCGGCTCGACCTGGACTTCCGCCTCGATCCGGTTGTCGACGTAAACGTCGATCTGAAGGCCCAGTTTCCGGGCGTAGACATCCAGTTCCGCCATAAAGTGCGGCCGCGCGGCGTCGCCCACCAGATCGGTGACCAGATAGGCCGCCCCGCCGGGGTTCAGGACGCGCGGCAGAGCCTCGATGATCTGCCGCACATAGCCCTGGCCGTCGATGTCGGGACCTTTGGAATAAAGCGTGCCGTTCAGGCCCGGCGGATAGGCGACGAAGGGCGGGTTGCAGGTCAGCACGTCGAACCGCTCAGGGCCCTCCAGGGTGGCTTCCAGCCGTTGCTCGCGGATTTCCACGCGGTCGTCGCATCCGTTGAGGCGGCGGTTGAAGCGCGACAGGGCCAGGGGCGCCTCGCCAATGTCGGTGCCCACCACGCTGTCGCAGAACTGGGACATATAGAGCGCGGCGATGCCCGAACCACAACACAGGTCCACCGCCCGGCCGCCGCGCAGCAAGCGGCTTTGCTGGATGTGGTGCACCATCGCGTAGCTGTCGAAGCCGATGTAGATTTCGTGGATGCCGCCCCCGAAGTTGATGCGGCGGTCAATCAGCAGATCCCGGCCGAAGGCGGAGATCAATTGAAAGGTCGTCGGCCCGATGCGGCCGTCCCGGCCTTGCAGGATACCGCCCTCGATCAGCCCATCGGCCAGTTCGGACTGCCGCCCGTCCAGGCGCTCCCGCTCGACGGTCTCGCCAGCAATCAGGCAGCGCAGGAGCGTCACGTCGGGATCGTCGCCCAAGACTTCGTCAAAGAACCCGGTGACCTGCCCGACGCTGCTTGTGTTGATGACCGACGGCAGCACGGTATAGAGGTTCGCGCCGACGATGAACTTGTAGATCCCTGAAAAGCCGCTGTGGTCGAGGTAGGACCGCAGGGCGTCTGCGGCGGCGGGGTCGATATGGCTGATTTGGCTCATGCCAGTTCCTCCACTTTCTGCCGTTCAATCCGCCCGTGGCGGTCGACCAGGATGCCCATGTCCATCAAGTGGGTCAGGGTGGCCAGGGTGTTGGCTTCGGGGACGCCGTGCATGAAAAGCCCGGCGACGGCGATTTGGCCGGCGGTTCTGTCGCCTCGCCGGATCGTGTCACCCAGGAAATGCACGTACGCGCGGTAGGCGGGCCGCTCCATCGCGATGCCGTGGAACGGGCTGGTCAAGGTGAAGCCGTCGTCCGTCCGTTCGTGGGTGAGCATGGGGTGGAAACGCGCCACCGTGTCCTCGTCCAGCGCGGTCCCCATGTGACGGTCGATCATCTGGTCGAGCGTGGCGTTCAGATCCTCGGGTGTGTCGAAGGTCGCCTCGTCATAGACGATGTAGCCCAGCGGCCAGCGTTCCGAGGCCCGGCAGGGGCTGATGAGCTTGACGGTCTTTTTCACCATGTTGAGCAGGAAACCGGAAACGCAGGCGATGGTGCCCGGTTCGACCACGCTCATGGTCCGGCCGTCGTCGCGTGCCGCTTCCCACTGCTTGGCGGTGGCGGCCAGCTTGTCCATCTCGCGGGTCTTGATGTCCTCGTTCGCGGTGGCGCGCACGCGGAACTGGCCGGTGTTGGCCTTGGCTGCCGTCGCCTCCTTCATCTGCGAGACGATTTCGACGTTCTGCATCTCGTCGGGACTGAAGGCGGCGTAGATTTCCTTCAACTGGCGCTCGGTCTGGATGGAGAAGCGGTTGACGCGGCACCCGCGCGCCTCCGACATGGGCAGCAGTGTGCGCAGGCGGTCGATGTGCTTTTGCGGCTGTGCGGTGGTGGTCTGCGGGAAGACGCCGAAAACGTCGGCGAAGTCGTTGGCGAAAAACTCATAGTCCGGATTGTCGAGTGGGTCCGTCGCCCAGTAAAGAAACCCCCAGCGCCCCGCGTCGTCCAGCTTGTCGTGCAGATGCTTGAGGATCTGCCGCCAGTCGTCCTTGTTCTCGGCATAGGGCATGAAGTCGGCGAATTTGGTCGCCCCGACGCCGCAGAACCAGCAGCCGACGGTGCAGCCATCGGTCAGTTCGATGGCCAGCGGCGTGTGGATGATGGAGTCGTCGTAGGCGCCATTCTCAAACTTGTTGCGCTCCACCTGCCGCTGGCGCCAGGCCCGGAAACGGGGTTCCGGCGGGGCGGAGTTCATTTTGATCTCGTCGCGCCACACGGTCTTTCCGTCGTAGAACGCGCGGTAGGCGAGGACGGCGGGGTGGAATGGCTCGCCGCGCGCGTGCATGTCCATGCCGAACCGGGAATCCCACAGGGGCCGCAGGGGCGCGGGATCAAACCCCAGGCCGAAGTCCTGTCCCGCCTTGGCCGTGTCTTCGGAAACCGCGTCGCGGAATGCCTGCGACGAACTCCACCATTCCAGGACGCGCTTGACCTGACCGACGGAAATGGTTTCGCCAGGGGTGGGGGAATTTTCCATGGTGCTCATCGGTTTTCCTCTGGCTCGTGTGACTATGAAAGGATCGGCGGTGCGGCCCGCCGCGCCCACGGGCGGCGGTCGTCGGGCAGTGGGCGGGGGCTGAGTTGACCGGCCGGGAAATTCTGCGGTGCCGGGTAGGGGCGCGGGGCGTGATCGAGGACCAGCGACAGAAGCTGGCCCTTGCTCTCGAACAGCAACCGGGCGTCGCGCAGGGCATCGACCGTTCGTTCCACGTCGGTGGGCGTGGCTTGCCCCGCGAGGCCCCTGACAAGCGCCGGGCGGCGTTTTGCGCTGTCACAGGCCCCCAGGACGGCCACGGCCAGCGGACCAAGATGGTGGACATCGCGGACCCGGCAGGGCCGCGTGTCGGTGACTGTCCAGCCGTCGCCGCAGGGCGCGGCCTGGAGGGTCGGCGCATCGGGGCGCATGGTTGGGACCGCGCCGTCTGGATAGTGGGTGAAGCCGTCGTACCAAGCGCGGATGGCGTCGTTGAGGGCGGTGCATCCGGGCTGCTTGTCAGGCGGCGCAGCGCCCGCCGGGCGATTGGTGAACGAATAGGCCTGATGCGCCAACAGGTCGGGCGACTGCGGCGCGGTATGGGCGTAGGCCCAGGCTGGCGAGAGGTCGAGCCCAAAACGCTCGGGTTCCTCGGCGTAGGGGCTGAAGCGGAGGAAGTCGATCCGGTTCATGGCCGGCATGCCCGGGGGCTGGAAATGGGCGATCAGCGGCAGCCAGCCGGCGACCTCGGCATGCCATGCGTCCTGTTCGCCGGGGGCGCCGTGCAGGATGTGCCACAGCAGCCAGATCCCATTGAGCCTGGCCCACTTCAGAAGCTGGAGGTTGGTCATCGCGCTGGCGCCCTTGCTCAACAGCCTGAGCATGTCCTCGCTGAGCGATTCGATGCCGGGCTGGAGCCACCGCGCGCCGGCGTCGGCCAGCAGCGCCACCTGATCGCGTCGGAGGTTCGCCTTGATCTGGAAAAACAGATGGTGGGGCGTCCGCGACCGGGCGAGGGCCGGGAAGAGGGTCGTGAAGTAGTCGGTTTCAACGATGTTGTCGGCCGGCGAGAATCGGTTGATGCCGTAGCGGTCGCCCAGGGTGGCTATCTCTGCGCGGACCACCTCGGGTCTTTTCGAGCGGAACCGTAAGCCCGATGCCGGGATGCCGCAGAACGCGCAGTGGTGCTTCTGCCCCCACCAGCACCCGCGCGCGGTTTCGATGGGGATGCCGGGAATGACGTGCCGGCGGTAGGCAGTCCGCTCCAGGGTCTCGAAATAGGACTCGTAGTCGGGCGGCGCGACGCACTCCAGTGTCGGCACGCGGGCAAACAGGCGGGCGCCCTCTGGCGGGGTCTCGGCCTGCCTGTCGGCGCGGCCGAACACGCCCGGCGGCAGGGTGTCCTGTGGCAGGTCGGGGGCCTCGGTGATGATCCGCCAGCACAGCGGGGGCAACAGGGCGTCAGCCTCGCCCGAGACCACGTAATCGACGAAGGAACAGGTGCGCAGGGTCGCCCAGCCCATGGGGCCTTCACAGTTGCCTCCGCCCAGCAGGGTGGTGATCGTCGGATCAAGGGCCTTGATCTGCCTCAGCAGGGCGAGGGAGGCGTTGTGCTGTTGGAAAACTGAGCTGCATCCGACGATCCTGGGGCGGCGGGCGACGATCTCGCGGGCCATGGCGCCGACGAAATCCTTGGCGATGTCCCGCACGGGACCCAGGCGTTCGGGCACGTCGTCGAGCCCCATCTCGCGGCTCAGGGTGGTCAGGTAGCCCGCCGCGTCGAGGTCGTCGTCCGGGAACGCCGCATCGGCGAAGGTCCATTCGCCGATGCGGTAGGCAAGGGGGGAGGTGTTGATGGACTCGTATCCCATCAGCCCGATCCGGTCGGCAAAGCGCACATTGGCATGGACGGCCTCGGCGCCCAGACCGGCGGCACGGAGCCCGGCGCAGAGCGAGCCGAGCGCCAAGGACGGCCGTTCCACGGACGCATAGGGCATCGCAACCAGCAAGACGTCGGTGTGGATGGGTCCGTATGACCCAGGATATGGACCTGCATGGGCCGGCATTTTGGCGATCAGGCGATCACGTTGGTGTTCGCCACGGCGTTGCCGGTGGTTGCCACGTTGCCTGCGGCGACGGCGTTCCCGGCGCCGACGTTGTTGACCACGCCCAAGGTGTTGCCGGCGACCACCCCGATGCCGACGACGGCGACGACGACGGCGATGGTCTGCGGGGCGACGGCCTCAAGCTGGTCGTCGGACAGGACGTCGGACAGCTTGACGTCGCGGGGATCGCGCGGCAGGACCAGGTGGAACGTGTCGGCCGCCTCTTCGTGGACCTGCACCTTCAGGGTGTCGGGCAGCGAGATCGTCGGATCGATCTTGCGGAGTTCACTTTCCAGAACCGCTTTCGGGTCCTTGAGCAGTGCCTCCTTGTACTTCGGGTCGCGCCAGGCGTTGGCGATGATGCGGGCTTCGAGGTCGCGCCGCGAGGCGGGAGCGGGAGCAGCCATGGGATATTCCTTCCGTTGACAGGGTGGTGAGGCGCAGCGATCCGGCGACGGGCGATGAAGACGCCGCCGGATCGCGTTGTGAACCGCTCGTTAGCTGACCGAGGTGCTGTTCGCCACGGCGTTGCCGGTGGTTGCCACGTTGCCCACGGTCACGGCATTCCCGGCGCCAACGTTGTTGACGGCGCCCAGCGTGTTGGCGACGACGACACCGAGGGCGGCGACGACGACGGCGATGGTCTGCGGGGCGACGGCCTCAAGCTGATCGTCGGGCACGATGTCGGATAGCTTGAGGTCGCGGGGATCGCGCGGCAGGACAAGGTGGAAGGTGTCGGCCGCTTCTTCGTGGACCTGCACCTTCAGGGTGTCGGGCAGCGAAATCTTGGGATCGATCTTGCGGAGTTCGCTTTCCAGAACCGCCTTCGGGTCCTTGAGCAGCGCTTCCTTGTACTTTGGGTTGCGCCAGGCGTTGGCGATGATGCGGGCTTCGAGGTCGCGCCGCGAGGCGGGAGCGGGAGTGGCCATTACGAAAATCCTCTCTGGTTGTTAAGGGGTGGTGTTGATGATCCCGACGGGTTCAGGCGACGACGCAAGTCACCACGTTCGTGGGATAGGCGATGGTCACCGGGCCGGTCACGACTGCGCACACGCCGACGCCGTTGGTGACGACGGCGATGGTCTGCGGGGCGACGGCCTCAAGCTGGTCGTCGGACAGGACGTCGGACAGCTTGACGTCGCGGGGATCGCGCGGCAGGACCAGGTGGAACGTGTCGGCCGCCTCTTCGTGGACCTGCACCTTGAGGGTGTCGGGCAGCGAGATCGTCGGATCGATCTTGCGGAGTTCACTTTCCAGAACCGCTTTCGGGTCCTTGAGCAGTGCTTTCTTGTACTTCGGGTCGCGCCAGGCATTGGCGATGACGCGGGCTTCGAGGTCACGCCGCGAGGCGGCGGTTTTGGTAGCCATGTGGTGCATCCTTTCCCATTGGTGTGTGAGTCCGATGACAGAAAGTGACGGCGGGGGGCGTTGCCACGGGCGACGGCAGTCGCGGCTGCGTGGTCAAGCCGGGGAAAACAGCTCGTTCAAGGACGGGTTCAGGTCCGCTGCGCTCGGATCCTCGGCAGGACGCGATGGCTTTGACAGCAGCGTCAGGCCGCCGGCGAACAGGTGAAACGGCATGTAGGGAATGGGCTCTTCATCCAGCGCCACGCAGAGGTAACTGTCCCGAAGCCGGAGAATGAGGTGGCGCTCCAGCAGGTCCGCCAAGGTGTTCCGCAGGCGATCCTCGTCGCAGGGGAAGCCCTGGTCGGCCAGTCGCGCGATGAGTGTGGGGAACCGGTTGGCGCTGTCGCAGGCTTGGCACACAGCGGTGTGGTAAGGGGACAGCCGATAGTCCGTTTCCTGGGCGATGGGGCGCGTGTCCCGGATCCAGGCGCCGTCGTCGTCGGCGGTCATCAACAGGATGGGCGCGTCGGACCGGATGGCGGGGAACACGCCGTGCTGGCGGTCAAAGAACCCGTTCGACCATTCCACAACCTTCTGTTTGAGGCGTTGCGGTTCCGACCTTTGGCGGCCGACGTCCCGGAAGAAATAGGCGTGGTCGGCCAAGTGCTCGCCACTGAGCGGATAGGCCCAGACGTAGCTTTCATAGGGCACCAGTTCGAGGCCGAATTCGTCGGCGCGGTCGAAATAGGGGCTGAAGCGGTCGAATCGGATAGGGGCGATGGACTGGTTGGCCGGTGGTTGCAGGTGGGAGATCGCCGGCAGCCAGTCGGCCACCTCGTCGTACCATTCCTCCCGGTCCCCCGGTGCGGCGCTCAGGTGGTTCCAGATGACCCAGACGCCATAGATGCGCGCCCATTTGAGCAACTGGACATTGATTGCCGCCGACACCCCCTTGTTGAGAAGGCGGAGCAGGTCGTCGTGCAGGGCCTCGATGCCGGGTTGAACCCACCGCACGCGGGCGCGGGATAACGCCTGGACGCGATCCCGGCGCAGGTTGGCCTTGATTTCGTAGAAGAACGTTCCGTGGTCGGCCTCGGCGAGGGCCGGCAGCATGGCGTCGAAGTACTTGTTGTCCAGAATGTTGTCGACGGTCATGAACTTGGTCAGGCCGTAGGTTTGGCCCAACGTGGTGATTTCCGACAGGGCGCGCGTGGCCGATTTGGCCCGGAACGTCATCCCCTGGCCGTTGAGGCCACAGAAGGTGCAGTGGTGTTTTTCCCCCCACCAGCATCCCCGCGACGTTTCTATCGGCAGGGCGGGCAGGATGTAGTCCCTGATGCCCAGGCATGACAGGCGTTCGAAGTAGTCCTCGTAGGCCGGGATGGGGAGGTCGTCGAGATCGTGGACCACCGCGCGCGGTGCCGCCGCCGCCGCCGCCGCCGCCCCCTTCGCCGTCCCCGCCCCTGGCCCCGCCATCTCCATCCGGGACGCCGGCCCGCGCACGGAGGCGGGCAGCCGTTCGACGGGAACGTCGGGTCCCCATTCAAAGATATCCCGGCAAAGGTGCGGCAGCAGCATGTCGGCTTCGCCGGAGACCACGAAATCGACCCACGGATGAAGCCGATGGGTCGTCGCCCCCATCTCCCCCTCGCAGTTGGCGCCGCCCATCATGGTGATGACGTCGGGGGCCAATTCCTTGATCCTGCGCAGCAGGGCGAGGGACGCGCAGTGTTGCTGAAAGACCGAGCTGCACCCGACAATGACGGGGTGCAGCCGCAGGATCTCGGCGGCCATGTCGTCGATCAGGTCCCTGGCCAGGCGGCGCGACGTGACCAGCCCGTGGAGGTGGCTTTCATCCGGGGGCTCGGTCTTGTAAAGGGCCTTGAACAAGGCGGCCGGAGAGGTCCCCTCGACGCGATAGGCGCATTCTGAGAAGACCCATTCCCCCAGTTGCAAGGTGATGTCGGAGGTGTCGAAGCCCACGTATGCGGCAAGACCGATCTGCTCGGCAAAGGCGAGGTTTCCGTAGACCGTGCTGGTCGTGATGCCTTCCCGGCGCAGACATGCCGACAAGGTTCCCAACGCGATTGAAGGACGCTCAAGCGCCACGAAAGGCATTACTGCAAATGCAACCTGGACCATGCTTCCCCCCACCCCTGGAAGGATTGCATCCCGTCGCCCTTTAGGGGCGTGTTCGGGAGTATCATCAAGCGGGAGCATGTTCCCCATTTCCCGCGACAGCACTCATAAGATGCAAACCTTACACAACACCATCTACCCCAATGCAGATTGTTGCGCAAGAACTAAAACTAAAAGATGTGTGACTTTTCCGGGCGCGCGACGTACCCTCATGGGGATGCGCTGGCCGGAAGGAGGGGGCAGGGAACGCACCTGTACCGTGGACCGGAGGGGCACCCATGACGTTGATCCCGCGCGAGACACTGTTCGGCGCGCCCGTGGCCATCGCGCCCTCGCTCAGTCCCGATGGCCGGCGCTTCGCCTATCTTGAGAGGTCGGACGGAGGCTTGGTTCTGCGGGTCGGTTGGCGGCGCCGGTGGCGCTCCACCGTCCCCATGTTCGGTGGCGCCGAGGCGGGCCCCTCAAGCTACACATGGTGCTATGACAGCCGGCACATCCTCTTCCCGCGAGACGAAAGTGGGGACGAGAACTGGCACGTGTTTTCCCTGGATGTGGAAACGGGGCAGACGCGCGACCTGACCCCCTGGCCCGGCGTGGCGGCAGGCGTGGCGGCGCTGAGCCCGCGCCACCCCACCCAGATCCTCGTCTTGATGAACCGCCGGGATCCGGCCGTGCATGATCTGTGGCGGGTCGATGTCGAAACCGGAGAGAGCCGTGAGGTTTTCCGGAACACCGGCTTCATGCGGTTTATCGTGGACGATGATTTCACCGTGCGGCTGGCCCAGGAGGCCCTGGAGGACGGTGCGGTGCGTTACCTCCGGCTGACGGCGCCCGGTACGTGGGAGCCGTTTCTCGATATTCCCGCCGAGGATGCCTTGACGACCGTCATTACCGGGGTCACCCGCGATGGCCGCGCCGTCCACGCCCTCGATTCGCGCGGCCGTGATGTTGCCCGTCTGGTCCGCTTCGACTTGGAAAGTGGGGCCATGGACGTGGTCGCGGAGGAGGAGGGGGAGGACATCGTGGAGGTCCTGGTCCATCCCGAAACCTTCCGTTTGCAGGGCTACGTGACCCATCGTCTCCGGCGGATCTGGCATTCCTGCGACGAGGAGACGGCGCGCGACCTACAGGTTCTGGCCGATACCCATGGCGGGGATCTCCACATCCTGTCGCGGACGTTAGACCAGGCGTGGTGGGTGGTTTCCCATGCCCGCGAGACGGCGGCGACGCGGTTTTCCTTGTATGACCGCCAAGCACGGAGGCTGGAGCCGCTGTTCTCCGCGCGGCCCGAGTTGGACGGGCTGCCTTTGGTGCCGATGCAGTCCCTGTCCTTGCCCACCCGTGATGGGTTGGAGATGGTGAGCTACCTGTCCACCCCACCCCAACCCCCAATCCTCCAGGGCAGCCCGATCACCGAGGATACCGGGGGAGGGGCGCCGTGGCCTTTGGTCCTGCTGGTCCATGGCGGACCCTGGGGGCGCGTCGCGTGGGGCTATGACGCCGCCACGCAATGGTTGGTGAACAGGGGGTTTGCGGTCCTTGCGGTGAATTTCCGGGGGTCCGTGGGATTCGGGAAGGCTTTCCTGAACGCGGGCGACCGGGAATGGGGCGGCGCCATGCAGCAAGACCTGATCGACGCCGTCGATTGGGCCGTTTCGGCGGGCGTGGCCGACCCCCGGCGGTTGGTGGTCATGGGGGGATCCTACGGCGGTTATGCCGTTCTCCGGGCCCTGACCGAAACGCCGGAGCTTTTCGCCTGCGGCATCGCCCTGTGTCCGCCGGTGGATCTGATCGGATTTCTGCGGAACGTGCCGCCGTACTGGTCCCGGATGGCCGAGATTTTCGCGCGCCGCATCGGGGATCACCGCAGCGCGGAGGGGCGGAAGATGCTCAAGGCGCGGTCGCCATCGTCGCACCTCGACCGCATATCCAGGCCCCTGTTCTTCGCCCACGGGGCCAACGACGTGCGGGTGTCCAGGGACGATGCCGACGGGCTTGCGGCGGTCCTGCGCACGCGCGGGGTGCCCCATCTCTACGCCTTGTTCGAGAACGAGGGCCACGTCCTGGTCAGGCCGGAGAACATCGCGACCTTTCACGCCCTTGCCGAGGAGTTCCTGTCCGCAGTCCTGAAGACGCCCGCCCAACCGTTCGATCTGGCGACGGTCCCGCCAGCGGTGCGGCTGTCGGGCAACATGCTTGGTTTGGATCCGGGCAACCCCTGAGCGTCGCCCCGGCCTTCGCGCATAGGCGCCTTCGCAGGAACGATGATCTTAGGGAGTGTTTTTCCGGCGCACCAGGTCTGGAGCCAGTGCCATCATGCCAACAAAAAGCGGCCCCGAACAACTTCGGGGCCGCTTTCCGAGAGTCAGGATTCGCATCCTGGAGCGTATCAGTTGTCCAGGAAGCTGCGCAGCTTGCGCGACCGCGAGGGGTGCTTGAGCTTGCGCAGGGCCTTGGCCTCGATCTGGCGGATGCGTTCGCGGGTCACGCTGAACTGCTGGCCGACTTCCTCAAGGGTGTGGTCGGTGTTCATGCCGATGCCGAACCGCATCCGCAGGACGCGTTCCTCGCGTGCCGTCAGGCTGGCCAGCACGCGGGTGCAGGTTTCGCGCAGGTTGGCGTTGATGGCGGCATCCAGCGGCTGGATCGCGTTCTTGTCCTCGATGAAGTCGCCCAGGTGGCTGTCTTCCTCGTCGCCGATGGGCGTTTCGAGGGAGATCGGCTCTTTGGCGATCTTGAGGACCTTGCGAACCTTTTCCAGCGGCATTTGCAGCTTTTCGGCCAGCTCCTCGGGGGTCGGCTCGCGGCCGATCTCGTGGAGCATCTGGCGCGAGGTGCGAACCAGCTTGTTGATCGTCTCGATCATGTGGACCGGGATGCGGATGGTCCGTGCCTGATCGGCGATGGAGCGGGTGATGGCCTGACGAATCCACCACGTCGCATAGGTCGAGAACTTGTAGCCGCGCCGGTACTCGAACTTGTCCACCGCCTTCATCAGGCCGATGTTGCCTTCCTGGATGAGATCCAGGAACTGAAGGCCACGGTTGGTGTACTTCTTGGCGATGGAGATCACGAGGCGCAGGTTGGCCTCGATCATTTCCTTCTTGGCCTTGGTCGCCTCGCGCTCGCCCTTCTGGACGGTCTGGACGATGCGGCGGAACTCGGTGATCGGCTGGCGGGCGTCGTCGGACACCGCCGCGATACCTTCGCGGATTTTGCCGGCCTGGTCACTGTGCTTGGCGGAGAAGTCCTTCCACCCCTTGCCGGGGCGGTGGGCAACGTGATCCAGCCACGCCGGGTCCTGCTCGGCGCCGTAGTAGCTGTCGAGGAAGTCTTCGCGCTTGATCTTGCAGGTCATAGCCAAGCGCAGCAGCTTGCCTTCAAGGCCCAACAGACGCTTGTTCAGCTCGTTGAGGTGCTCGACCAGATATTCGATGCGGGCGTTGTTGAGGTGAACGCCGTCCATCATCTTGATCAGCTCCTGGCGGAGCTTCTCGTACTTCTTTTCGATCTGGGGGGTGACCTCGCCACCGGCCGCGATGGCGTTCAGGCGCTGGTCCTGAACCTTGCGCATCTTGGTGTAGGTGGTGGCGATCTTCTCGAACGCCTCGACCACGGTCGGCATGAGTTGGGCTTCCATGGCCGCGAGGCTCAGGTTGGCCTCCTCCAGGTCGCCTTCTTCGCCGTCTTCGCTCTCGCCGTCCTTGGGCTCGCCATCCTTGGCTTCTTCGCCATCGACGGCGTCCTTGTCGTCGTCGTCGCCGTCGCTCGGGGTGCGGGCGGTCTCGGTCACGCCGACCTCGGCCGCCGGGGCTTCGACCTCGGGCGCGTTCTCGGCCGCGATGCCCTCGGCGGCGGCCATGTCGGCGCCGTAGGTGGCTTCCAGGTCGATGATGTCGCGCAGCAGCATCTTGCCCTCAAGCAGGGCGTCGTGCCATTCCAGCAGGGCGGAAATGGTCAGCGGGCTTTCGCAGATGCCGCCGATCATCATTTCGCGGCCGGCTTCGATGCGCTTGGCGATGGCGATTTCGCCTTCGCGCGACAGCAGCTCGACCGAGCCCATTTCCCGCAGGTACATGCGGACCGGGTCGTCGGTACGCCCGGCTTCCTCGTCGGACACGTTGCCGGCGACGGATTCATCGTCGTCGTCCGTTTTGGTGACGGCGGCGGTTTCTTCCTCTTCGTTCTCGACGATGTTGATGCCCAGGTCGTTGAGCATCGCCATGGTGTCCTCGATCTGCTCGGAGGACACGTCGTCCGACGGCAGGGCAGCGTTCAACTCATCATAGGTGATGAAGCCCCGCTCCTTGCCGCGCGCGACCAGCTTTTTGACAGCGGCATTCATGGAATCCAGAAGGGGCCCGTCCTGCGCCTCTTCGTTGGTTTCCGGGGTTTCCGCCGCGGTGGCTGCTTTAGTCGCCATACCGTTTCCCACTCCTCAGAACAGATTAAGGCGTCGCCCGTCCCCTCGGGCCACGCTGTGACGCATGACATGGTGCAAATACTTCAGGCCCACGGGTAATAAGGTCTGCCGCAGTCATTTTGGCGACCATCAATCGTCGTCATCGACGCGGTGTTGGTCTTCTTTAAAGGCACGAAGGACCTCGCAGGCCTCTTCAGTCGGATCGGCGGCGATGCGCTCAACGATCCGACTGCCGTCGGCCTTCAGGTCCTTGCGCCGGGTCATGTCAAACGCGTTCTCCCACCCCCGCCGTACCGTCTCCAGATCAGCGTCGGGCCAGGCAAAGCGCGCATGGGCAAAAACATCCGAGTTCAGAAGAGAGTCGATCTCTTCGCTTAAACCATTTGCACGTAGTTGGTTCACCAGCCCCTCGGAGTCAAGGGCGGGCTCCCGCCCGAGCACCATTAGGACGCCCTCTCGCAACTTGTCAAGTCGTGCATCCGGGTACTCCAGAAGTCCCAGCCGTTCCCCAACCGCATCGACAAGCGCGGGGTGGGCGATCAATGTGGCGAGCAGGATGCGATGCCGCAAGACCTCCGACGCACGTTCCGACTGGTGGGGCAGGGGGGGCTGCGGCAGGGCCGGCTGCCAGCCGCCCCTGTTTCCCCCGAACTTGCCGCCCTTGCCGAACTTGCCACCCCCGAACTTGCCGGTATTGGTGAACCCCCCGCCGTCCTGCGGGCGTCCGCCACCGCCACCGCTGCGCTGGGCGCGGAAGAACTGGTACAAGCGGTCGCGCACGGCGCTGCGGTAATGGGTCTGCACGGTGCGGTCGGCGATGCGCTGGGTGAGGCTGTCGAGGTCGGCCTCCAGGGCGGCGCGGCGCTCCGGGGTGTCGAGGTTGCGGCCGTCCACCGCCTGGGTCCACAGCACGTCGAGCAGCGGCCGGGACTGGTCGAGCACGTCACGCATGGCCTGCGGCCCGGACTCGCGGATCAGGTCGTCGGGGTCCTGGCCGCCGGGAATGAGGGCAAAGCGCAGCGACTTGCCCGGCCGTAGGATGGCTAGGGCGCGTTCGGCCGCACGGGCGGCGGCGCGCTGCCCGGCGGTGTCGCCGTCAAAGCACAGGGTTGGCTCGTCGGCCAGCTTCCACAGTTCCTCGATCTGCGTCTCGGTCAGGGCGGTGCCGAGCGGTGCCACGGCCTGCGGGAAGCCGGCGCGGGCCAGGGCGATGACGTCCATGTAGCCTTCGGTGACGACGATTTCGCCGGACTTGCTGGCCGCCTCGCGTGCCTGGGCCAGGCCATAGAGCACGCTGCCCTTGTGGAACAGGCTGGTGTCGGGCGAATTGAGGTACTTGGGCTGGGCGTCGGTCAGGATGCGGCCGCCGAACGCGATCACCCGGCCGCGCCGGTCGGTGATGGGGAACAGCACGCGGTCGCGGAAATAGTCGTACAGCCCGCCGTCATCGCGCCGCTTGAGCAGCCCGGCCTCGACGATCTGATCGTCGGTGATGCCTTCGCGGGTGAGTGCTGCGCGCAGCGGCCCCAGCGCGCCGTGCGGGGCGGGCGGTGCCCAGCCCAGGCGGAACTGCGCGATGGTGGCGTCGCTGAGCCCCCGGCGGCGCAGGTAGGCCAGACCCTCCTTGCCGACCGGCATCCGTAACTGCGCCTCGAAGAACCGGCAGGCGGCTTCGATGACGTCATAAAGGTCGGCCCGGCGGCGGGCCTCCTCGCGGGCCTGGGGCGTTTCCCGCGGCACCTCCAGCCCGGCCTGGGCGGCCAGTTTGTCCACCGCCTCGCGGAAGGACAGGCCGGCGGTCTGCATTTCATAGGCGAACACGTCGCCGTGCGCCCCGCAGGAAAAGCAGTGGTAGAACCCCTTCTCGTCGTTGACGAAGAAGGAGGGGGACTTTTCCTTGTGGAAGGGGCAGCAGGCCTTGTACTCGCGGCCGGCCTTGATGAGCTTGACGGTCCGCCCGATCACCGAGGACAGGGTCAGGCGGGTACGGATTTCGTCAAGGAACTGCGGGGGGAGCGCCATGACTGATCAGGCCCCTGGCAGGGCCTCAGCCCAACTGGGCCTTGACGGCCAAGCTGGCCTTGCCGAAATCCATGCGGCCGGCAAAGCGTTCGCGCAGGGCGGTCATCACCCGGCCCATGTCCTTGAGATTGGCGGCCTCCAGGTCGCGGATGGTGTCGCGGACGGCGGCCTCCACCTCGGCATCACCCATCTGCTTGGGCAGGAAGCGTTCGATGATGGTGATTTCTTCGGCTTCCTGCTCGGCCAGTTCCAGGCGCCCGCCCTGTTCGTACATGGCGATGCTTTCGCGGCGCTGTTTGATCATGGACTGGAGCATCTGGTGGATTTCGTCGTCGGGAATGCCGTCGGCGACTCCCCGCGAGCGGGCTGCGATGTCACGGTCCTTGAGGGCGGCGAGGATGAGGCGAACGGTGCCGATGGCACGCTGCTCCCTGGCCCGCATGGCTTCTTTCAAGGCCTCGTTCAGACGGGTGCGAAGCATGGGGCTTGGAATCCTGGACAGCCGTGGAGGAAAGGCAGCGATGCTACAGGAAAAACAGCCTGTCGGCAAACTGAAACACAAAACTTAAACCCTTGTTCTGGATGGAAAAATGGCAGAAACCTGAATCTTGACAGGACCCACAGGATGCCGTAAACAGCGGCCAATTTGCCCGTCGCCGTCGCGCCGGTGCGCTGCGTCTTGCCCGCTTCCCGCGCCTCCATCTCTCGTGGTTCCCCCACGCGGTCTGGGAGTGTCGGCCGGGAGGCGATTTCGCGCGCCCGCTCATCACGAGAAGCGTTGACGTGTCGGCGGCCTCCCCCGTCGCGCCGTCCTCCGGGGCGGCCAGAGCCTCCGTTCCGCCACCCTGCGGGACGGTCAGAGAAAGTGAAGTCCATGACTGAGACGATCAACAGCACTGCCGGTCACCGCCCTCCCGGAGCGACTGGCGTGTTGGTGCTGGCTGACGGAACGGTACTGTGGGGGCGCGGTATCGGCGCCACCGGAAACGCCGTGGGCGAAGTGGTGTTCAACACCGGCCTGACCGGCTACCAGGAAACCATGACCGATCCGTCCTATGCGGGCCAGATCATCACCTTTACCTTCCCGCACATCGGCAACGTCGGCGCCAATCCCGAGGACGTCGAGGCCCAGACCGTGGCGGCGCGCGGCGCCATCCTGCGGGCCGACGTCACCGACCCGTCAAGCTGGCGGTCCACGCAGCACCTGGAAAAGTGGCTGGTCGCGCACAACCTGATCGCCCTGACCGGCATCGACACCCGCCGCCTGACCCGCCGCATCCGCGACGGCGGGGCGCCCAACGGCGTGATCGCCCACAGCCCGACCGGCGATTTCGACATGGACGCCCTGCTTGCCCAGGCGCAGCAGTGGCCGGGCCTGGAGGGCATGGATCTGGCCAAGGAAGTCACCTGCCGCCAGACCTATCAGTGGATGCAGACCCGCTGGACGCTCGGCACCGGCTACGGCACCCAGCACGAGCCGACCCACCACGTTGTGGCCATCGACTACGGCGCGAAGTCCAACATCCTGCGGTGTCTGGCCTCGGCCGGGTGCAAGGTGACGGTGGTTCCGGCCACCGCGACGGCCGAAGACATCCTGCGCCACGAGCCCGACGGCATCTTCCTGTCCAACGGTCCCGGCGACCCAGCCGCCACCGGCAAGTACGCCGTGCCGGTCATCCAGGAACTGGTCAAGACCGGCAAGCCGGTGTTCGGCATCTGCCTGGGTCACCAGTTGCTGGCCCTGGCGCTCGGCGCCAAGACCTACAAGATGCACATGGGCCATCGCGGCAGCAACCAGCCGGTCAAGGATCTGCTGACCGGCAAGGTCGAGATCACCAGCCAGAACCACGGCTTTGGCGTTGACCGCGACAGCCTGCCGGCCGGCGTGATCGAAACCCATCGCTCGCTGTTTGACGGTTCGGTGGAGGGGATTTCCCTGGAAGGCAAGCCGGTGTTCTCGGTCCAGCACCACCCCGAGGCCAGCCCCGGCCCGCAGGACTCCAACTACCTGTTCCACCGCTTCATGGACCACATCACCACCCACAAGGCCGGCTGAGGGGGACCGAGGTCATGCCCGAAGGCGCCGATTTCGCAGCGTTCAAGCAAGCCCTGCTGCGCGTGATGGCCGAGGAGGACCGTCTCCCCGGCCCCATGCACCGCAACCTCGCCGAGGTGGTGGAGGAGCATGGGCTGACGGTGCCCGACGCCGACTGGCTGCACCACGCAGTGGTGGACTTCTGCGAAACCGGGCTCATCCAGTTGGATGGCTACGGCCTTGTCCCCAACCCCGGCGAACCCATCCTCTACGCCCTCACCCTTCACGGCCTGGACCGGTCTGGGGGGATTTGAGGGGAAGTTGAAGGAAGGGGTTGAACCACAGAGGACACAGAGGGCACAGAGAAGAGAAGGTAGAAGAAGAGAGTGAAGGACGCCGACCAAGGGCAGGACCCGTTATCCCGGAAAGTGATCGGGCTGGCGATAAACGTCCATCGGGCGTTGGGGCCAGGCCTTTTGGAATCCGCCTATGAGCACTGCCTGGGTCACGAACTTCACCTCAACGGCATCGAGTTTGCCCGACAGGTTCCTTTGCCTATCCGCTATAAGGACACCGACCTGGAATGTGGATATCGCCTTGATCTCGTGGTCGAAAACGTTTTGCTCCTGGAACTGAAAGCCGTTGATGGCCTGACGCCGCTGCATGACGCACAGATCATCACATACCTTCGGCTGAGTGGACTGAAGACGGGCCTGCTGATGAACTTCAATACGACCATGCTCAAGAACGGCATCCGCCGTTTCGTCGCCTGACCTTCTCTACCTCTACCTCTTCCTTCTCTGCGACCTCTGTGTCCTCTGTGGTTAACAACACTTGTTTCCTTACTTGTTTCCCTACTGAATTCCCAATGCGCCCCCTCCGAATGAAAAAGAAGTAGGCCAGACATGCCCAAACGTACGGATATCAAGTCCATTCTCATCATCGGCGCCGGCCCGATCGTCATCGGACAGGCCTGCGAGTTCGACTATTCCGGGGTCCAGGCGTGCAAGGCGCTGCGGGATGAGGGATACCGGGTGATCCTGGTCAACTCCAACCCGGCGACGATCATGACCGACCCGGATACCGCCGATGCGACCTACATCGAGCCGATCACCCCGGAGATGGTCGCCAAGATCATCGAGAAGGAGCGCCCCGACGCGCTGCTGCCGACCATGGGCGGACAGACGGCGCTGAACTGCGCCCTGGCCCTGGCCGATGACGGCACGCTCGAAAAGTACGGCGTCGAGATGATCGCGGCCAAGAAAGAGGTCATCGAAAAGGCGGAGGACCGCCAGAAGTTCCGCGTCGCCATGGACAAGATCGGCCTGGAAAGCCCGCGCTCCAAGGTCGTCCGCAGCCTGGTCGAAGCGCGCGAGCACCTGGACTTCGTCGGCCTGCCGGCGATCATCCGGCCGTCCTTCACCCTGGGCGGCCTGGGCGGCGGCATCGCCTACAACAAGGAAGACTACGAGCGCATCGTGTCCTCGGGCCTCGCCGCCTCGCCGGTCCATGAAGTGCTGGTCGAGGAAAGCGTGCTCGGCTGGAAGGAATACGAGATGGAGGTCGTCCGCGACAAGGCGGACAACTGCATCATCGTGTGCTCCATCGAAAACATCGACCCCATGGGCGTGCATACCGGCGACTCGATCACCGTGGCCCCCGCGCTGACGCTGACCGACAAGGAATATCAGCTCATGCGCGATGCCAGCATCGCCGTGCTGCGCGAAATCGGCGTCGAGACGGGCGGGTCCAACGTGCAGTTCGCCGTCAACCCGGCCGATGGCCGTCTGGTGGTCATCGAGATGAACCCGCGCGTGTCGCGGTCCTCGGCCCTGGCGTCCAAGGCGACCGGCTTCCCGATCGCCAAGATCGCCGCCAAGCTGGCGGTCGGCTACACCCTCGACGAGCTGACCAACGATATTACCGGCGTCACCCCGGCCAGCTTTGAGCCGACCATTGACTACGTCGTCACCAAGATCCCGCGCTTCACCTTCGAGAAGTTCCCCGACGCTGATTCCCGCCTGACCACCTCCATGAAGTCGGTGGGCGAGGCCATGTCCATCGGCCGCACCTTTGCCGAAAGCCTGCAAAAGGGCCTGCGGTCCATGGAAACCGGCCTGACCGGCCTCAACGACATCGACCTGCCCGAGTGCCAGGGCGGCGAAAACCGTGACGCCGTGCGCGCCGCCCTGACCGTGCCGCGCTCCGACCGCCTGCTGGTCATCGCCCAGGCGTTCCGCTGGGGCATGAGCATTGAGGAGGTTCGCGCCGCCTGCCAGTACGACCCGTGGTTCCTCAAGCAGATCAAGGCCCTGGTGGACGAAGAGGCGACCATCAAGGTGGCTGGCCTGCCGACCGATGGCCCCGGCCTGCTGCGCCTCAAGAAGCTTGGCTTCTCCGATCAGCGGCTGTCCCAGTTGACCGGCGTTCCGGCGGCCGACATCGCCGCCCTGCGCCGCACTCTCAATGTCCTGCCGGTCTACAAGCGCATCGACACCTGCGCCGGCGAATTCCCGTCCAAGACCCCGTACTTCTATTCGTGCTACGAGGGCGACGGCTATGCCCCCGCCGAATGCGAGGCCGAGGTTACCGACCGGGATAAGGTGGTCATCCTGGGCGGCGGGCCGAACCGCATCGGCCAGGGCATCGAATTCGACTACTGCTGTGTCCACGCCGCCTATGCCCTGACCGAGGCCGGCTATGAGACCATCATGGTCAACTGCAACCCGGAAACCGTGTCCACCGACTACGACACCTCCGACCGCCTGTATTTCGAGCCGCTGACCGGCGAAGACGTCATCGAGCTGATCCGCCGTGAGCAGACGCGCGGCTCGGTCAAGGGCGCCATCGTGCAGTTCGGCGGCCAGACCCCGCTGAAGCTGGCCCAGGCGTTGCAGGATGCCGGCATCCCCATCCTCGGCACCAGCCCCGACGCCATCGACCTGGCCGAAGACCGCGAGCGGTTCCAGCAACTGCTGCACACCATGGACCTCAAGCAGCCGCCGAACGCCATTGTCGGGGCGACCGGCGCCATCAAGGCCGCCGCCAACGAGTTGGGCTATCCGCTGGTCATCCGCCCGTCCTTCGTGCTGGGCGGCCGGGCCATGGAAATCGTCTATGACGATATCGGGTTGCAGGCCTGGATCGACCGCATGGTCCTGGAAAAGCTCAAGGGCCACGCCGCCATCGAGATTTCCGCCGACATGCCGGTGCTGCTCGACAAGTATCTGGCCGGGGCCATCGAGGTGGACGTTGACGCCGTGCGCGACACCACCGGCGCGGTCTATGTGGCCGGCGTCATGCAGCATATCGAGGAAGCCGGCGTCCATTCGGGCGACTCGGCCTGCTCGCTGCCGCCGTATTCGTTGACCGACACCCAGATCGAGGAACTCAAGCGCCAGACCCGTCTGCTGGCCGAGGGCCTGGGCGTGGTCGGCCTGATGAACGTGCAGTTCGCCATCCGGGATGGCGAGGTGTTCATCCTTGAGGTCAACCCTCGCGCCTCGCGCACCGTGCCGTTCGTCGCCAAGGCGACCGGCGTGCCCATCGCCAAGATCGCCGCCCGCGTCATGGCCGGGGAAACCATCGCCTCGTTCAATCTGGTCGAGCGCAAGCTGAACCACGTCGCGGTCAAGGAAGCGGTGTTCCCGTTCGCCCGCTTCCCCGGCGTGGACATCGTCCTCGGCCCGGAAATGAAGTCCACCGGCGAGGTCATGGGCATCGACTCGGACTTCTACCGCGCCTTTGCCAAAAGCCAGCTTGGCGCCGGCACCATCCTGCCCATGGACGGCGTGGTGTTCCTGTCGGTGCGCGAGGCCGACCGCATCCCCGCCCTCACGGTCGGCCGCCTGTTCGCCGACATGGGGTTCAAGGTCATGGCCACCATGGGAACCGCCCGTTTCCTGCGCGAGCACGGAGTCGAGGTGGAAACCGTCAACAAGGTGCTCGAAGGCCGGCCGCATTGTGTGGACCGCATGATTTCGGGCGACATCGCCATCGTCATCAACACCACCGAAGGTAGCCAGTCCCTCAAGGACAGCTTCGACATCCGCCGTACCGCGTTGATTCGCAACATTCCGCACTACACCACCATTGCCGGCGCGCAGGCCGCCGTGCATGCCATCGCCGCGTTGAAGCGCGGGGCTCTTGATGTAACTCCGTTGCAGAATTACTCTATGGGTTCGTCCTGAGGGCAAGGTCCGCCTTGCCCTCCCTTTTGTCGTTCAGGGAAACTGAGTGAATGGAAAAGATACCCATGACCGCCGAGGGCCAGCGCGCCCTTGAGGACGAACTGCGGAACCTGAAAGGCAAGGAACGGCCCGCCGTCATCCGCGCCATCGCCGAAGCGCGCGAACACGGCGACCTGTCCGAAAACGCCGAGTACCACGCCGCCCGCGAACGCCAGTCCTTTATCGAGGGCCGCATCAGCGAACTCGAAGACATCCTGTCGCGCGTCGATGTGATCGACGTGTCCAAGCTGTCCGGCACCGTGGTCCGCTTCGGCGCCACCGTCACCCTGGCCGACGAGGACACCGACGTGGAAGTGACCTACCAGCTCGTCGGCGCCCACGAAGCCGACCTGGAACAAGGCCGCATCTCCATCGCCTCGCCCCTGGCCAAGGCCCTGATCGGCAAAACCATGGGCGACACCGCCGAGGTCTCCGCACCGGGCGGCTCGCGGTCGTATGAAGTGGTGAACGTCAAGTTCTCGTGACGCGGCGGGTGTAGACCGCCTGAACATGCGAAAGCGCCGGCTCCGAAGGGGGCCGGCGCTTTTGGTGTTGGGTGGGGTGGGGGACGAGTTTGGTTGCGTTGAGCGGTTCTTGGGGTGCCCCCTAACCGGTATCTGCTTTAGCAGTTTTACGGCCATCGCCGACGTTCGTCACAACGCCCGACCCGCCAGGAAGCAAATCTTCGTTCATCAAGTCCGTGGTGACTAGGAATAACCCATAGTAGACCTCCGGTTCAAATCGCGCTAAATTACATGCAGGGCCTGTAGCACGATATTTAACATTACGAATGTCTCTGGGGGGTAAAATGAGTCGCGGGTCGATGAGTTATTTTCGAATAATTCCCAGGCGCCGCCGGGCTGCACATTTGGTCCCTACCATCCGTCGTTGCTCGAAGCAGTTTAAAATCCACGTCACAGTTGGTGACACCTGCGGGATGGAAAACACCTCGAAATGTGCTTGGGACGCGATGACAAATCTGTTCGAGATCTTGCGTAACGAGCAGGATCATGGGCACCTCTGCGCCTCTTTTATGAAGCAGCCCACATCCTTTTTTGTAAACAATGTAATGTTGTCCGATCAGGACGCCATGATTTCGGCGGGCAGGCTAGACAAAAAACATTCTGGATATGGTTCTTTGAATTTACGAGACACCCTTAACAAGATTGCCCACTACGACACAGGAGCAGCTTCATATCGGATAGACGGACGCGGTGCACATTACCTAATATTAGGGGGCGCGCGCCACGGTACTCATTGGGTAGCCGAGATTCTGGTCTCGAGGCTTTGCAAAAACGCTGCGGCTGCCGTTAGGGCGATCGTCTAATTGCACTCTCAGCCAGCGTGGAGCCTCTCGCTTTTATGGCCTGCATCCGGCGCGGCAAACCGCGCATGGTTCCTTTCCGGCGCCGAGTTCGCCAGCGGCGCCTTTCTGTGCGAACCCAGGAGCACTGCATGCAGTGGCCCTACATCGCCCCAGACAAGCCGATCAATTGGAGGGGCGAGCAACCACTTGCGGCCTTACACGGCCCTGGCCGCACAACCCTCGAAATTGCAGCCAGGGAGCACAATGCGGGTCGGGGATTGCCCCGGCCCACATCGCCATTACAATCACGTCGGGCATCACAGGAAGGCTGGACTCCAACTCTGACCGGCCACAACCCGGAGAACAGGTCACGCCCAAGGTGGCCGCTTGCCTGCTGAAAGGCCGCCCGTGAATTTTGGAAAGCAGGTCAATATTTTATGCGACATCGCGCCTCAGTTGGAGTTTTTTCTTATGCAGCAAATGACGGTATCGGTACTGAAGCCAGAAGAGGGTATGGCTACCTACTACCACATGTTCTACAGAAATTACTCCTTAATAGTATCTACAAACATTGTTACATATTACATTGTCAGCGAAATGCCGGAAGAGCATGTATTTTCGCTTGTCTGCAGTGCGGCAAGAGAAGCAGCCAGAGATTACGAGGAAGTTGCAATCCGCTACGTCGCGATGGGTCTCAGTTCCCAGTTTCCCCAGACCAGCGAGGTGCGTGGCCTAGATCTGAATGAGCTGATCGAACTCATAAAGACTAAACAGATTTCAGCGAAGGGCTCCCTCACCACCTTCATCAATGCCAGCGAGTTTCTCCTCTTGTTTGCAACATTCGAGGATGTTGTCAAATGCATGTTAATCTGCGACAGCATCATCTCCGCTGAAGATGGTCTTCGCGAGGTAGAGGTGATGAAAAGAATTAAGGAGAAATTGAAGAAGGATGGAACGTTCTGCCAATTCCGTGATCGGTTAGCGGCGAGGAGCGTAATCCGCAATTTCACCGATGCTGATACTATATGGAAGTTCTTCACAGACTTTCGACACCTGTACATCCATAGCGGCGGCAGAGCCACAAAAAAATGGTTGGAGAAATTCCAAAAAAACCAAGATGATTTGATGAATCGGCTGACCAAGAGCCCTGAATTAGCCAGAATGTTTGTGGCCGACATCATCAATGACTGCCAACCGAAAGAGGGCCAGTTGTTCGTTGTGACTGACAAATTTTCTAACGTCTTCAGAAACTTTATCGTGTCTATCATGGAGTCATTGTATCTGACGGAGCTCAAACGAACTCAGAAAAAACCTTAAAGGTTATGGGCCGTGATCAGTGATCCTGTTGCACCTAAAATTCTGCTAGCAGATAGCGCAGGTACAAATGTTTCTCTCTGCGACTGGCATCACGCCCGTAAAAAGGTCGCGCAAGCGGCGTACTGCCACGCTTCCAGAACGACAACGATTACATTCGCCGACGGGCACCACGCATGAAATCGCCTTCTGACACGGGAGCTGGAGATGGCCTTCACAGGGATCACGCAGGAGCAGTTGGACGCAGCCTGCGCACAAGGCGCGGAGCGGCAGAAGGCTGCGCTCATGGCGACCAGCGTGCGGTTCCTGGCCGATACCGACAGCCTTGAACTGGCCGCCGGGGGCATCACGATACTCATTCCCCGGAGCATGATTTCCGAGTTTGCGGACCTCTCGCCGACGCAGATGGAACGGGTCGGGCTTTCTGTCCTGGCGGATGCCATCGCGGTGGACGGGTACGACGTTCAGGTCAGCGTCGCCGGTCTGATCGCCGACGTCATCCCCCAACAGGCCATTGCCCGTGCCATGGCGCGGGTTGGCGGGTCGGCCACGTCACCGAAAAAGTCCGCTGCCGCGCGGGAAAACGGCAAGAAAGGCGGCCGCCCCAAAAGCCGGGGCACCTCAGGCCACGGGCTGGCCGCAAACGGCTGACTACGCCTCCTGCTCTTCCTCAACCTCGATCGGCACGCCCGGCTTCAGCTTGGCGGTGCGGATGGCGAGGGCGCTTTTGACGTGGGCGACGTTGGGGGCGGCGGTCAGGCGGGTGGTCAGGAACCGTTGGTAGTCGTCCCAGTCGCGGGCCACCACCTTCAGCAGGAAGTCGGTTTCGCCGGCCAGCATGTGGCATTCGCGGACCTGGTCCCACTGGTTGACCAGCGACTCGAACGCCTTGAGGTCGCCCTCGGCCTGGCTGTTCAGGCCGACCTGGGCGAACACGGTAACATTATATCCCAATGCCACCGGGTCGATGTCGGCGTGGAAGCCACGGATGAACCCGGCGTCCTCCAATGCGCGGACGCGGCGCAGGCACGGCGGCGCGGAGATGCCGGCCCGGCGCGCCAGTTCGACGTTGGTCATCCGCCCGTCGTCCTGAAGATCACGGAGGATTCGCCGATCGATGCGATCCAGCTTGACGCGCTGCATGGTGGGGCCGGTTCCTTATTAAGCCACTGGATGGTTTGTTCCGCGTCACCGCCTGTGGTGCGCAAGGAAATTACAATCTAATGGTCCATCCATGGAATGACAATACGTTCCGCGTCGAATCCCACCGCTTCTGTCGTCATCCTGCGCAACGCAAGCCCTCAGTGGGGGCAGGGGCTCTTTTTTTGATCGATTCCAGACTTGCAACCCCGGAAGCGGCCACGTAAGTATGGGAGCTCAAGTTTTGCCCCTTTTCCACCCAACCAATCTTGCTGGGAGCCCCTCTCCATGAGCGAAGCCATTTCCCCGACCACTCTTGTCGGCAAGCCGGCCCCGGACTTCACCGCCACCGCCGTGATGCCCGACAACTCCATCACCGACAAGTTCAACCTGAAGGACTACCTCAACGGTTCCTATGGTTGGGTGTTCTTCTGGCCGCTGGACTTCACCTTCGTGTGCCCGTCCGAGATCATCGCCCATGACCACCGCATGCAGAAGTTCGCCGACGCGGGCTGCAAGGTGGTCGGCGTTTCCGTCGACAGCCAGTTCACCCACCTCGCGTGGAAGAAGACCCCGCAGGACGAAGGTGGCCTCGGCAACGTGCAGTTCCCGATGGTGGCCGACCTGACCAAGCAGATCTGCCGCGACTACGGCGTGCTGATCGAAGGCGCCGGCGTCGCCCTGCGCGGCTCGTTCCTGATCGACAAGAACGGCAACGTGCGCCACGTCACGATCAACGACCTGCCGCTTGGCCGCAACGTGGACGAGGCCCTGCGCATGGTTGACGCGCTGACCTTCCACGACGAGCACGGCGAAGTGTGCCCGGCCGGTTGGCAGAAGGGCAAGAAGGGCATGACCGCCACCCCCGAGGGTGTCGCCGCGTTCCTCAAGGACGAAGCCGCCACCCTGTAAGGGTCGCGCTTTTGCCGATGACAGCGGGGCGTCCGGTCGGACGCCCCGTTTTCGTCTGGGCTTCTTGCACCTGCCGCCGCCGGCCCGTACAGTGGGGCCAATTGATTTCTCCGATTGAGGATTTCCCACGTCATGGCTGAATACCGTACCAAGGTTCTCATCCTGGGTTCGGGCGCCGCTGGCTGCACGGCCGCCGTCTACGCCGCCCGCGCCAACCTGGAACCCATCATGGTGGCCGGAATGCAACCCGGCGGCCAGCTCACCATCACCACCGACGTCGAGAACTACCCCGGCTTTGCCGAGCCGGTGCAGGGCCCGTGGTTGATGGAGCAGATGCAGAAGCAGGCCGAGAACGTCGGCACGAAGCTCATCCACGACCTGATCGTCGAGGCCGATTTCTCCAAGCGGCCGTTCGTCTGCAAGGGCGACTCGGGCGACGTCTATATTGGCGAGACGGTCATCATCGCCACCGGCGCCTCGGCCAAGTGGCTGGGCATCGAAAGCGAGCAGAAGTATTCCGGCTATGGCGTGTCGGCCTGCGCCACTTGCGACGGGTTCTTTTTCAAGAACAAGGACGTCTGCGTGGTCGGCGGCGGCAACACGGCGGTCGAGGAGGCCCTATACCTGGCCAACTTCTGCTCCAAGGTGACGCTCATCCACCGCCGCGACGAACTGCGCGCCGAACGCATCATGCAGGAACGCCTGTTCAACCACCCCAAGGTGGAACTGGCCTGGGACTCGGCCATTGACGAGATCGTCGGCCAGTCCGATGGCGCCCTGCCGCCGGCCGTGACCGGCGTGCGGGTCAAGAACGTCAAAACCGGAGAGGCGCGAGAGATCCCCTGTGACGGCGTGTTCATCGCCATCGGCCACAAGCCCAACACCGACCTGTTCACCGGCCAGTTGGACATGGACGAGACGGGATACCTCATCACCAAACCCGACAGCACGCGCACCAACATCGACGGCGTGTTCGCCGCCGGCGACGTGCAGGACCACATTTTCCGCCAGGCCGTGACCGCCGCCGGCACGGGATGCATGGCGGCCATCGAGGCCGACCGCTTCCTGGCCGAAACCGGCGCCCTGTGACTCACCGAAAGGGCAACCGATGCCGTCGCGTCAGGGCAGCATGATGGACTGGGACAAGCTGCGGGTCTTCCACACGGTGGCCGAGGCGGGCAGCTTCACCCATGCCGGCGAACTGCTCAACCTCAGCCAGTCGGCGGTCAGCCGGCAGATCAGCGGCCTTGAGGAAAGCCTCAACGTGTCGCTGTTCCACCGGCACGCGCGCGGCCTTATCCTGACCGAGCAGGGCGAACTGCTGTACCGCACGGTGCACGAGGTGTTCGCCAAGCTGTCCATGGTCGAAGCCCGCATCACCGAAAGCCGCGAAAAGCCCGAAGGCCCGCTGAAGGTCACCACAACGGTGGCCTTCGGGTCCGTCTGGCTGACCCCGCGCGTCAAGCAGTTCATGGAGACGTACCAGGACATCGACCTGTCCATCCTGCTCGACGACGGCGAGGTCGATCTGGCCATGCGACAGGCCGACGTGGCCATCCGGTTCTCCGTGCCGCGCCAGCCGGATCTGGTGCAGCGCCACCTGATTTCGCTGCACTATCACGTCTATGCCGCCCCCGAATACCTCAAGAAATACGGCATGCCGAAGTCGCCCGCCGACCTCGACAACCACCGCCTGATTGTTTATGGCGAGGACGCCAAGGCCCCGGTTGAGAATATGAACTGGCTGCTGTCGGCCGGCACCACCACGCCGCGCGTGCCGATCCTGCGGGTCAACAACATCTATGGGATTTATCGCGCCGTGCAGTCGGGTTTGGGCATCGCCGCGTTGCCCGATTATTTCTCGACCGTGGCGGCCAATCTGGTGCAAGTCCTGCCCGAACTGCGCGGGCCGAGCTTCGACTGCTACTTCGTCTACCCCGAAGAACTCCGCCACTCCAAACGCGTCACCGTGTTCCGCGACTTCCTGCTGCAAAAGCTGGGCGAGCAGAGTTTTTAGGGTGGGCGGCTGCGCGGGGAGGCGGGCTCTGCCCGGACCTGCCAAGGGCCATTGGCCCTTGGAACCCATGAAATGAGTATTCCTGCACCTTGCGCCGCAGGCAGACACTCCCTCAGCATTGTTGCGCTGCGCGCGGCTTTACTCCGCCCAAACACCCGAGCCCGCCAGGAGACTGAGTCTCCTGGCGGGCTCGGGCAGCGCCCGGCCTTTCCTTAGTGCGCCCGGCGCCCCATGTTGGGGTGGACCCAACCCGAGGAGGCCGCCATGTGGTTCATGCCCCGCCACAAGACTGAAATTCCCAGCCCCGAGGACGCCTTGCCCGGCCGTGACGAGGTCATGCCGGTGCCTGAACGGCACGAGATCCTGGGCACGCCGCTGTCCGGCCCGGTGCCTGCCGGGTACGAGGAGGCGGTGTTTGGCCTGGGCTGCTTCTGGGGTGCCGAGCGGGTGTTCTGGCAGGTGCCGGGGGTGTATTCGACCGCCGTGGGCTATGCCGGCGGCCCCACTCCCAACCCGACCTATGCCGAGGTTTGTTCCGGCCGCACCGGCCATGCCGAGGTGGTGCGCGTGGTGTTCGACCCCAGCCACGTTCCCTACGAGTCGTTGCTGGCCGCCTTCTGGGAAAGCCACGACCCGACGCAGGGAATGCGCCAGGGCAACGACGTCGGCACGCAGTACAGGTCGTGCATATACGCCGCCACCCCCGCCCACAAGGCGGCGGCCCTGGCCAGCCGCAACGCCTATCAGGCGGCGCTCGACAAGGCGGGACACGGCTCCATCACGACCGAAATCACCGACGCCCCGCCGTTTTACTTCGCCGAGCCTGACCATCAACAATACCTGGCCAAGAACCCCGGCGGGTATTGCGGCCTGGGCGGTACCGGCGTCCGCTGCCCCGGCGACGTGACGCGCTGAGACGCTGTTGGGCAAAACGCTGCCATAAAAGGGTAATTCCGCGAGACATGCATCAAACGCATACCTGCCGATGCCTTTTTACCGTGGTGCGCCGACGCTGCCTGAACTAAATAAGCACTCACGCATGTTGCGTCGCAACTGCACGGTATCGACGGAATGGCCCGCGCCATTCCCTGTCGTCGCCGGGCTCCCAGCCCGGCACAGGGTCTCCGGATCCTACGTCTCCCAGACGTGAAGCCTCCCTGTTCAAACTTCACCCCCGGACTTGTTCCGGGGGTTTTCTTTTCAATGGGTTAGCGCCCATCGGCAAAGGCGTCTCAGAGAGGCAGTCAGGCGCAATTGGCAAATAATGGGTAAATGTAACCGCACCGGTGGATCCCCTTGCGTGGCGCAATGGCTGCACTGCGCATCTGACTTCCACATGCCGGATGCGGACAACCATCTTTCGCGCATCATGCAGCAGCGGCTACCAGCGCCCAAAGCCGCGGCGAGCGACGCCAGACCAGGACGAACTTAAAGTTGCGTGGCTGCGCAGAATGCTCAAAACTGTCCCTCAACAGGGGGACCTCATGGACAAGACGCGGCTCAGCGAGCGGGACATCTGCACGAAGTTCATCACCCCGGCCCTTCAGCAGGCCGGTTGGGACCTCATGCTCCAGGTACGCGAGGAGGTCACCTTCACCGATGGCCGCATTGTGGTGCGTGGCAAACTCGTCAGTCGCGGCAAGCCCAAGCGGGCCGACTACATTCTGTCCTACAAGCCCAACATCCCCCTGGCCGTCATCGAGGCCAAGGACAACACCCACGGCATCAGCGCAGGCATGCAGCAGGGCCTGGGGTATGCCGAGACGCTCGGCGTGCCGTTCGTGTTTTCCTCCAACGGTGACGGGTTTGTCTTCCATGACCGCACGGGGGCCAGCGTCCACCCGGAAGTCACTCTCGGCCTGGACGAATTCCCGTCACCCGAAGACCTTTGGGCACGCTACCGCGCCTGGAAGGGCCTGTCGCCCGAGGCGGAGAAGGTTGTCCTCCAGGACTACTATCAGGACGGCAGCAACCGGAAGCCTCGGTATTACCAAATCAATGCGGTCAATGCCGCCATCGAGGCCATCGCCAAAGGCCAGGACCGCATCCTGTTGGTCATGGCAACCGGCACCGGTAAGACCTACACCGCCTTCCAGATCATCTGGCGGCTGTGGAAGGCAGGGCGAAAGAAGCGCATCCTGTTCCTGGCCGACCGCAACGTCCTGGTTGACCAGACCATGGTCGGCGACTTCCGCCCCTTCGGCCCGGCCATGGCGAAACTCAGCACAAAATCCAAGACCATCGAACGCGACGGGGCCGAACATACCCTCTCTACAGCCCTGGACAAGAAGCGCCGCATTGATGCGTCCTACGAGGTTTACCTTGGCCTTTATCAGGCCATCACCGGCCCGGAGGACCGCCAGAAGCTGTTCCGCGAGTTCTCGCCGGACTTCTTCGACCTGATCGTCATCGACGAGTGCCATCGCGGCAGCGCCGCCGAGGACTCGGCCTGGCGCGAGATCCTGGAGCACTTCACGACCGCCACCCAGGTCGGCCTGACCGCGACGCCCAAGGAAACCAAGTACGTCTCCAACATCGACTACTTCCGCGACCCTGTGTACTCGTACTCCCTGAAGCAGGGTATCCGCGACGGGTTCCTGGCCCCGTACAAGGTCATCAAGGTCCACATCGACCGCGACATCACCGGCTACCGCCCCGAGAAAGGCACCCTCGACCGTGATGGCGAGGAGGTCGAGGATCGTATCTATAACCAGAAGGACTTCGACCGCACCCTGGTCATCGACGAGCGCACCCAACTGGTCGCCGCCAAGGTGTCGGAGTTCCTGCGCGACAGCGGCGACCGTTACCAGAAGACCATCCTGTTCTGCGTCGATGAAGACCACGCTGACAGGCTGCGCTTTGCCCTCATCAACGAGAACCCGGACCTGAACGCGGAAAACCACCGCTACGTCATGCGCATCACCGGCAGCGATACCGAGGGCCAGGCCGAACTCGGCAACTTCATCGACCCGGAGGCCAAGTTCCCGATTCTGGTGACGACCTCGCGCCTGTTGTCCACCGGCGTCGATGCCCAGACCTGCCGCCTGATCGTTCTCGACCGTTCCGTCGGGTCGATGACCGAGTTCAAGCAGATCGTCGGCCGGGGCACTCGTGTCCACGCCGACAGCCACAAGTTCTACTTCACGGTCATGGATTTCCGGGGCGCCACCAGCCACTTCGCCGATCCCGAGTTCGACGGCGAGCCGGTGCAGATTTACGAGCCGGGCGAGGACGACCCCGTGACCCCGCCCGATGACGACACCCCGCCGCCCGATGATGACGACGACGTCTTCAACCCTGTTGAGCCCGACGACGACGCGACGCCGGACCCGGACACCGCACCCGACCGCCAGAAGCGACGCAAGATCACGGTGGACGGCATCAGCGTCGCCGTCATTGTCGAGCGCGTCGAGTACCTGGACGAGGCCGGGAAGCTGGTCACCGAATCCCTGCGCGACTTCACACGCAAGACCCTGCGCGCACGCTTCACCAGTCTGGAGGACTTCCTCAAACGCTGGAAGGGCACCGAACGCAAACAGGCCATCCTGGACGAGGTCGAGTCCGAGGGCCTGTCCCTCGATGTGGTGGCCGAGGACGTGGGCCGGGACCTCGATCCCTTCGACCTGATCTGCCATATCGCCTTCGACCGTCCGCCCCTGACCCGGCGGGAACGGGCCGACAACGTGCGCAAACGCGACGTCTTCACCAAGTACGGCACCCAGGCCCGCGCGGTTCTGGAGGCCCTTTTGGAAAAGTATCAGGACGAGGGGGTTACAAACCTCGACGATTTCGCCATTCTGCGCGTCCCGCCGTTCGACCGCATGGGCACCCTGATGGAACTGTCCAAGGCGTTCGGCGGCCCGGAAGGCTTTGCCCATACGGTCCACGAACTCCAAGCCGCCCTGTACGAGGATGTTGCCTAGCCCATGTCTGTCCGTAGCCTCGTCAAATCCATTCAGGACATCATGTGGAAGGACGCCGGCGTCGATGGTGACGCCCAGCGCATTTCCCAGCTTTGCTGGATGTTCTTCCTCAAGATCATCGACGACCAGGATCAGACGCTGGAGCTTCTGGACCCGGCCTATCGGTCGCCCATCCCCAAGAAGTTCCAGTGGCGCACCTGGGCAGCCAATCCGGAGGGCATCACCGGCGACACCTTGCTGGCCTTCGTCAATGACGAGATGTTTCCCACCCTCAAGGACCTGACCCTGACCGGCCTGCCGGGGGATCGCGCCCACATGGTGCGCGGGGTCTTCGCCGACGCCTACAACTACATGAAGTCCGGCCAGTTGATGCGCCAGGTGGTCAACAAGATCACCGGCATCGACTTCAACGTCCTGGCCGACCGCCAGCACTTCGGCGACATCTACGAGCAGATCCTCAACGACCTGCAAAGCGCCGGCAACGCCGGGGAGTTCTATACCCCCCGCGCCGTAACCGCCTTCATGGTGGACCGCATCGACCCCAAGCCGGGCGAGGTCATTTTCGACCCGTCCTGCGGCACCGGCGGCTTCCTGACCTGCTCCATCCGCCACATGCGCGACCGTTACGTCAAGCGAACCGAGGACGAACAGGCCCTGCAGTCATCCTTGCGCGCGGTGGAAAAGAAGCAGCTCCCCCACATGCTGTGCGTCACCAACATGCTGCTGCATGGCATCGAGGACCCCGGCTTCGTGCGTCACGACAACACCCTGGCTCGTGCCTACACCAGCTATGGCAAGGCCGACCGGGTGAACATCGTGCTGACCAACCCGCCCTTTGGCGGGCGCGAGGAAGACGGCATCGAGAGCAACTTCCCGGCCCACTTCCGCACGCGCGAAACGGCCGACCTGTTCCTGGCCCTCATCATCCGCCTGCTCAAGCCCGGTGGGCGTGCCGCCGTGGTGCTGCCAGACGGCACCCTGTTTGGCGAGGGCATCAAGACGCGCCTGAAGGAACACCTGATGGAGGAGTGCAACCTCCACACCATCGTCCGCTTGCCCAACAGCGTGTTCAAGCCCTACGCCAGCATCGGGACCAACCTGCTGTTCTTTGAAAAGGGCAGCCCCACCCGCGACGTCTGGTTCTATGAGCACCGCGTTCCCGAGGGGCAGAAAGCCTATTCCATGACCCGGCCGATCCGCCTGGAGCATTTCCAGGGCTGCATCGACTGGTGGGGTGGGCCGACGCGCACCGACCGCGAGGAAACCGAGGTCGCCTGGAAGGTTAGCGCGGACGACATCAAGGCGCGCGGCTACAACCTCGACATCAAGAACCCCCATGTCGTCGCCGACGACCACGGTGACCCGGAAGACCTGCTGGCCGACCTGACCGCCGCCGAGGCCGAAACCGCCGACCTGCGGGACCAACTCAAGGCCATTCTGGCCGAAGCCCTGGCCCGCTGATGCAAGCGTTCCGATATGGTACACTGTGCCCCGCACCCGGAACCGCAGGAGGCCGCCATGCACTCCGCCGTCGCTGACCATCGTCCCGCCCTGGCCGCCCTGTGCCGTCGGTTTGGCGTTGCGCGGCTGGAGGTGTTCGGTTCGGCCACGCGGGAAGGGGCCTTTGACCCGGCCCGCAGCGACGTGGATTTCCTGGTCGAATTCGGCCCGGCCGCCGACGGCCTGACCGCCTACATTGATTTCAAGGAGGCGCTGGAGGCCCTGGTCGGCCGCCCGGTCGATCTGGTCGAACGCCGCGCCGTCGAGCAAAGCCGCAACTACATTCGCCGCCGCCGCATCCTGACCGAGGCTCAGTCCGTCTATGGCCCCTGAGCCCCCGTCTTCTGCGGTGTCCGAACGCGACGCCGCCCTTCTGCTGGACATGGTGCTCGCGGCCGAGGACGCCTTGGGCTTTGTCGAAGGCATGGACCAGGCCGCCTTTGACGCCAGCCGCCTGCACCAGAACGCGGTGATCCGCTCACTGGAGGTCATTGGCGAGGCGGCGGGAAAGGTTTCCCCCGCCCTGTGCTTGGAACACCCCGAGATCCCGTGGCGAGAGATCACCGGGATGCGCCACCGCCTGATCCATGGCTATGCCGATGTCCGTCTGGATGTCGTGTGGGCCGTGCTCCGCAACCGCCTCCCCGCCCTGATCGCAACGCTCAGGCCCCTGGTTCCGCCAGACGACCAGGCCCCCCACGCCGAACCCGGACCCTCCCCATGAAACCCGCCCAGTTGCTCCAGCACTTCGACCGCATCAGCGACGCCCCCGACGCCATCCCCCGCTTGCGCCGGTTCATCCTGGACCTCGCCGTGCGCGGCAAGCTGGTCGAACAAGACCCCACCGACGAACCGGCCGCCAAGCTGCTGGAACGGATCGCGGCGGAAAAGGCGCGGCTGGTAACTGCACGGGCCACGCGAAAACAGAAAACTGCGCAGGTGCTGGATGATCCGCTTCCAATCCTCCTCCCCAAAGGATGGTCCTGCGCGCCCCTGGGTGACCTTGTGGCTGTACTCAATGGCCGCGCCTACTCTCAGAATGAACTCCTTGACGTCGGCACTCCCGTACTCAGGGTAGGAAATTTATTCACCTCAAATAAATGGTACTACTCAAACCTCACACTTGATGACGATAAGCATTGCGACGAGGGCGATCTTATATTTTCTTGGTCAGCATCCTTCGGTCCATTCATCTGGAGGGGACCACGGGTTATTTATCATTACCACATCTGGAAGCTTGACCTTTACAGCCAGAATGACTTGGACAAGTTTTTCATTTACAACTTCCTGAGACAAAAAACCCAACAGATCAAAAATGATAGCCATGGCGTTTCCATGGTTCATATGACAAAGCAGAAAATGGAAGCAGTTGCCGTCCCGCTCCCGCCCCTCGCCGAGCAGCACCGCATTGTTGCCAAGGTCGATGAACTGATGGTCCTGTGCGACCGGCTGGAGGCCGCGCGGAACGAGCGGGAGGCCCGGCGGGATCGGCTGCTTGCCGCCTCTCTGCACCGCCTGAACCAGCCCCAGGACAGCGGCGACACCCAGGCCGATGCCGCCGCCCTGGCCGACCACGCCCGCTTCCACCTCAACCACCTGTCCCACCTCTCCACCCGCCCCGACCACATCAAATCCCTCCGCCAAACCATCCTAAACTTGGCGGTCCGAGGAAAGCTGGTTGAGCAGGACCCGGCGGATGAACCAGCGCCGCATATGCTGAAGCAAATCGCTACCAGGAAGTCTGAATTGGAGAGACTAGGAGACATCCCGGTCAGGCGCTCCTCTACGAAGGCACTTGGCGTGCGTCCCAACGCCCCTAAAACATGGGCACTTTCGACATTTGGCTCTGTCTGTAACGTGGTAACGAGCGGCTCTCGGGGATGGGCCGAATATTATTCTGAGGCCGGACCCAGCCTCATCCGTGCCCAAAACATCAGGTTTGGTCGCCTCCATCTTGACGAGTTGGCCTACGTAAACCCGCCAATATCAATGGAAGCGTCGCGCACAAGAACAGAGAAAGGAGACATCCTGATTGTCATCACCGGCGCCGGGGTAACGACACCTGCCCTGCTGACCAGCGACCTCGGCGAGGCATACGTAAGCCAACATGTAGCGCTTGCGAAACCTACTGACCCGGATATGGCACGCTGGCTACTTCTTTGGCTGATGGCCAATAGAGGCGGTCGCTCTGAGTTAGTAGAGCGAGCGTACGGCAGCGGGAAACCAGGACTAAATCTGGATAATATCCGCTCACTTGCGTTGCTCGTCCCCCCCCTCGCCGAACAACATCGCATCGTTGCCAGGGTGGACGAACTGATGGCCCTGTGCGACCGACTGGAGGCCAGCCTGTCCACCCAGGAGGACACCAGCCGCCGCCTGCTGGAGTCCGTCCTCCACCACGCCCTTGCCCCCGCCCTGGAGGAGGTCGCCGCATGACCGTGCGCCACGCCATCTGGACCGTCGGCCCGCAGCCCAAGGCCCTGGCACCATCGGTCCTGCCCAGCGAGCAGATGCTGGAGGACATGATTGTTGCCACACCCGAGATCCTGTCTGACCAATGGATGCTGATCGGCCGCCAGGAAAACACCGGCTTTGGGGGACGCATCGACCTGCTGGCCATAGCCCCGGACGGCGCGCTGGTGCTGATCGAAATCAAAAAGGACCGTACCCCGCGCGAAGTTGTCGCCCAGGCCCTGGACTACGCCTGCTGGCTTGAAACCCTGAGGCCCGAGGATGTTGCCGCCGTCTATGGCCGCTTTGCTCCTGGGCGGCGGCTTGGAGATGATTTCCGCCACCGCTTCGGCCAGGACCTCGACGAGGACGCCATCAACCAAAGCCATCAGATCATCATTGTTGCCGCCGCCATCGACGACAGCACCACACGCATCATCAGTTACCTCAGCGCCCGCGAGATCCCCATCAACGTCCTGTGCTTCCAGGTCTTCAGCAGCGGCGGAGACCAGTTCGTCAGCCGCGCCTGGCTGATCGACCCGATGCAGACCCAGGCCAGCACCGTGGCCAGGCCGGATGACGCCAAGGAACCCTGGAACGGCGAGATCTACGTGTCCTTCGGCAACCCTGATGCACGGAGTTGGAAGGACGCGGTACGGTATGGCTTCATCTCGGCCGGAAACGGGGCGTGGTACAGCAACACCCTGAACCTTCTGCGCCCCGGCGACCGCATATGGGTCAATGTCCCTGGGGTCGGGTATGTCGGCGTGGGCATCGTCACCGGCCCGCGCGAAACCGCCAAGAATTTCACTGTGCAGACAGAGAGCGGAGAGGCCCCGGTCCTCGATGTCGCCCAAGGCGGCCACTATCACCGCCAGTATGCCGACGACCCCGACCGCTGCGAATATTTCGTCCCGGTCCGCTGGCTCCAGACGGTGCCACGCGACCAGGCGGTCAAGGAAATCGGCCTGTTCGGCAATCAGAACACCGTGTGCAAGCCGGTAGCGACCAAGTGGCGCTCCACCATCGACCGCCTGAAGCAACGATTCCCAAACCACGAAGCGTAACGGGACGGGACGGCGTCCAAATGTCGCCCGCCTGTGGCACCTCGCAGGACATCACCCCCTCGCGCGCGTACAACATCGGAAACTCACGCGCGTGCGTAATGCTGCCGTAACTGCACGACCGCCATTCAGACCCCCCACATGGTATATTAGATGTGTCCCTGTGCCGGGACTGTCGCCGGGGGCTGAGCGGGGCACTCAGTCCCTCGCAAGGGACTCCAGAGGGACGTTTTGTTTCGCGATACCGCGCTGGGTCCCTCCAGCGGGACCGTTGGACGCTCTTTCCGGGACTGTGTTTTGATTTTGTGGCGACCACGTCATGTAGTCCCTGGACGCTTTCACGCCGGCCTCTTGCCCCGTCGGCTCTGCCGTTAGCTCCCAGGTCCGTGCTTCCTTGGTTTTCAGGGTGAAGCTGCTGTTTCGCCCCACCTTGAGAAAGCCACGCTGAAGAAGCTCGTTGAAGGCACGGGCGGCCGCAGACCTCGAAACCCCAATCGCCTCTGCCTCGCGAACCGAGTACGAGATCTCCCCATTGTTCCGCCCGTTGTGACGTTCCCAAACATCAAGCAAGACTGCCTTCGCCGTCGGGCTCATCGTTTTCCACGCGGGGCTACGCGTCAGATGGCGCTGCAAAAGGATAAAGCTTTCGGCGAGGCTGCGCCCTTTCTTGTCGGTTCTGTGCCCGCGTTTAGCCATCAGTCACCTCCCACTGATGACGAACTACCGGCGGCCCTGGGCTTGGCTGGCAAACCAAGCACGCGCGTCTTCGGCCCGGATGAGCGTCTTCCGGCCGACCTTCACGAAGGGCAAACGCCCCTCCTTGATCTCCTTGTAGGTATAGGTCTTGCCCACGCTGTAAATGGCGCAGAACGACTTGACCGTGAACGCCTCGCGGATGGCCGCATTGGCTACTGCAACGGCGGCGGCGGTCTGCAGACCCTGCATGTCAGCCGAAACGGAAATGGGGAGGGAATGAATAGGCATGGCGCGCTGATTTCCTCTGCGATGTGTGTTGGTTCGCTGAGGATCGCGTTTTTAAAACCAGACGTCCCGGACGGCGCATCCGGGATTGATCCGGCTCGATGAGTTTCTGCTAAGAACCACCCGCCTTGAATGGACGGCACACACAACCGCTGGACCACAAAGCCGAGACAGAAAACCGCTTCCACCGTCCCCCCGAATGATTTAGTTTTTCACAATTAGGGGTAGTTGTTTGATCGCCAGAGGAGGGGGGCACCGAATGAAGTTCGATCCGCTTCAACGCATGCTTGATCGTGCAAGACGGCATGGCGAAGACTCAGATGCGACGCTTTTCTCAGAGCTCTTGCTGGTTGGTGAGTTCATCGTCAAGGTCACGACGGCGGCGTTCGTCGCGGGCATTGAAGATGACCGCGAGAGGCACCGTTATACGCTTTTACACGCGCTAGTTCGCGCTGATGGGGTGGGGGAATGGGCAGCGAAACTAGACGAGGTCTTTACAGGGACTGCAGGTACACATCTCACTCCAGCCATGCACGACGTCAGGAACGCGCATACTGAGCGATGCGGCGAC
>LAEA01000118.1 GCA_000961745.1 Rhodospirillaceae bacterium BRH_c57
CGGTGGCGCATCGGTGGTCGTATCGGAACTCTGGCTCTTGCGTCCGAACATCAGCCCCTCCAGCGCAGCAGGCGGCCCAGCGAGGAGTGCTTGGACACCCGGCCGCGGCCCATCATGTCGCCAACCATGCTTTGCAGGGCGGCGGAAAAGGCGCCGCGCCGGCCGGCCGCCGGTTCGCCCAGGTTCTCGGCGGCGGCCAACGCCGGGTCGAAGGGCAGGACATAGGACGGCCGCCGGCCGACGGCGCGTTCGAAATCACTCTTGCGGACCTCGCCCTTGGCCGGCTGCCACGGCGCGTTGAGCAGCAGCAAGATGCGGCCGTCCCCGTCGCGGCTTTCAACCAGGCTCATCAGGCGGCTGGTTTCGCGGGCCGAGCAGACCGAGCTGTCGGCGACCACACTGACGGAGTCGGAGCGGTCCAGCACCGCCCGCGCCACCGCGCCGCCACGGGCCGGCAGATCGACGATGACGTAGTGGAAATGATGACGCAGGGTGTCGAGCAAGGAGCCCACCGCCTGTGGGTCGAGGGGGAAATCCTCATCCAGGCCGACCTCGGCCGACAGCAGGAACAGGCGGCCGCCGACCTGGGTCAGGGTGCGTTCCATGTACTGCGAGTCGAACTGGCTGACGTTGGTCAGGACCTCGGTCAGCCCGTGCTGGGCCGGGGCGTTCAGCAACAGCCCGATCTGGCCGCCGTGGATGTCGAGATCGACCACGGCGACCCGGCGGCTGGCCTTTTCGGCCAGATACCACGCGGCGTTGGCGGCAATGGTCGAGGTCCCCACACCACCACGCGCGCCGACGAAGGTCGCCACCTTGCCGGTGCGGGTACGCTGGCCGGGGCCGGGCACGGCCTCTCCCTGGACCAGGGCGCGGCGTAGCAGGTCGGCGCTCAACGGCTTGGCCAGATAGTCGGTCACGCCCATGCGCAAGAGGTCGCGGAACAGGCCGATGTCGTTGCGATCGCCAACGGCGATCACCGACACGTCGGGTTCGCAGATCTCCGACAGTCGGGTCATGTCCGACAGTGGCATGGTGGAGTTGGAGATATCGACGAGGATCTTTCGCGGCTGGCGTTCCATGCCTCCGAGCAGGGCGATGAGGTGCTCGATGTCGCCCTTCTCGACCACGGCGTGGGGCATCATGGCGTCCAGAACGAACCGCTGCGTCGTTTCGAACGATACCTCGTCGGTGAGTACGGCCAGGGTTTCGGCCTGCTGGATCTTGGCGGTCTTCCGTTTGGTCAGGCTGTCGACGACGGACATTGCGTCTCTCCTGGCGTTAGTTGTGCGTCACGGTGGTATTGGATTTCAGCGGCGTGGTCTTGTTGTCGTAGTACCGCTGCACCGCGCCCTCTTCGCGAACCGCCGATGCCCCGGCAAAGGGCCGGGGATCGATCAGGTCGTTCGGCTGGGCGATCGTTCGGGCAAGGTTGGTGTAGGTGGCGCAGCCGAAGGCCCAGGTGTGGCGGTCGTCGTCGGTGGTCATGGCTGACGGGATGAGCATGGTTTTACACTCTGGTGGTACCGCCTGAGCCTGGGCGCCAGGGCCGGAGCCGGTCACGGCGATGACCGACGGATCGGGAAGACCGCTGTAGTCGGGGCGGGGGAAGCATCCCGCCAGAAGCAGGGTGCCAGCGCAAAGGGTGACGGCGAAGGGGCCGCGGGCATGAAGGGGATGGCGCATCTTTCCGCTCCTCAATAGATGAAGCCGGCGTCGCCGTTCAGGCGCGGCAGGTCGGAGGCCAGGGGGTCGACGTGCAGGCGCTCGTGGACCACGTATTCGACGTCGGTCGCCGGGCGGATGGTGCGATTGGGGGTGAGCAGGGCATCGGGGTCGGTCGGCCGCACCACGTAGGGGGTGACGATGATCACCAGCTCGCTCTTGTTGTTGCGGTAGTCCGACGAGGAGAACAGCCGCCCCAGCACCGGAACATCGCCAAGACCCGGCAGGCGCGAGACGATGTCGCGGACGTTGTCCTGGAGGAGGCCGCCGATGGCCAGGCTCTGGCCCGAGGCCAGTTCGACCGTGGTTTCAACGCGGCGGACCGACAGGCCGGGGATGCGCAGGCCGCCGATATTGATGCTGTTGGCCTCGCTCAGTTCGCTGACTTCGGGCCGCACGTTCAGGCTGATGCGGTCGTGGCTGAGCACCGTCGGGGTGAAGTCCAGGGCAACGCCGAAGGACTTGAACTCGACCGAGATGGTGTCGTTATCCTGGCTGATCGGGATGGGGAACTCGCCGCCGGCCAGGAAGCTTGCGGTCTGCCCGGACACCGCCGTCAGGTTGGGTTCGGCCAGGACGGTCAGCATCCGCTCGCGGTCCAGGGCGTCGATCAGGGCCGTGATGTTGATGTTGTCGGTCTGGTAGCCGCCCAGGAACGACCATGCGCCTTCCTCCGACAGCAGGTACTGCCCCTGGTTGTTGATGAAGTCGCGGCCCGAGATGATACCGGCCAGCCAGTTGCCCGGCGTGGCGATGGTGCCCCAGTTGATGCCCAGGATCTGGGACACCTCACGGGTCACTTCGGCAATGCGCACGCGCAGATGCACCTGGGTCGGCGCCCGGACGGACAGTTGGTTGACCACCTCTTCGTCGTCGCCCAGCGTCTTGGACAGGCTGCGCACGATGGCGTTGGCCTGCTCGGGCGTATCGACCGCCCCGCCGACCATGATCGAGCCCGGCGCCGAGGTTAGTTCCAGGTCGTGGGTGGGGAAGCGGCTCCTGAGAATGGACTGCAATTCATCGACGTTGTGGCGCACCTCGACGCGGCGGGAGTAGACGACCCGGTTCTGGGCGTTCAGCGCGTAGACGGTGGTCCGCCCGGTTTTCTTGCCGAGGATGAAGAAGGCGCCGCCGGAGGGCACCTGCACGTCGGCAATCTCGGGCTCGGAGACGAACACCGTGGAGGCCGCTTCGGGCAGGCGCACCATGGTTCCTTCGCTTTTGGCCAGGAACAGGATGTCGGAGCCCTGGGCGTGTGCGGATCCCAGCGCCAAAGTCAGGGCAGCCAGCGCGGCGGCGAAAAGGGCCAGGAGGCGTCCGCCGCGCGGCAAGGTCAGGGTGACGGGGATCATCGCACGTCCTCCAGGGTAGCGGGGGTCTGGCGACCGGCCGGAAAGGGGAAGCCGGGCAGGGCGGCGGTGGTCTTTTCCGAGCCCCGGAACACCTGCACCGGCTGCGCGGCCTGCGGGGCGCGGGCGGCGGGCACCGGCTTGGGGGCCGGGGCGGCCTCGCGCAGGGCGACCGACACGTCGCCGGCCCATACCGCCTTGCGTTCTTCTGCCTGGACCGTGGCCGCGGGCGCTCCCAGGTCCTTGTCCAGGGTGTCCAGCACGTCGGCGTCGATCAGGTCGTCCATCGGCCGCTTCAGCGTCGCAAGGCTGCGCAGGACCAGGGACAGGTGGCCCAGTCGAGCGGCAACGGCGACCATTTCGGCTTCGCGTGGCCGCACCTCCAGGGTGGTGGTGCGCGCCTTGGCATTGGCCTTGGCCGTGTCCTCCTCGACCCGCATGGTGGTGCCGACGGCGATGACGCGGACGTTGGACAGGACCGTTTCACTGGCGATCTGGCGCTGCGGGTTTTCCCGTGCATCATCGACGTCCTGGGTCAGGATGAGGTCCACATAGTCGCCGGGCAGGATGAATCCGGCGTTGCCGGTGACCTCGTCGATGCCCACCGAGACGGCGCGCATGTCGGGTTGCAGGGCTGCCGACAGGAACCCCGGCGCGTTGGGCAGGACCACGGCGCCGGCGGTGATCGGTTCGCCGGCGGCCACCGGATGGCGCACCACGGCGCCGGTCAGGTCGTCGCTGTCGGGCCGCTTGCGGCGGAACTGGTCGTTGGGAATGGCCCTCTCGGGGACGGCGATCCACTCCACGTCGTCGGGGCGGATCAGCAGTCCCTGGGGCAGGGATGTGGCGGCGAAGGCCACCATGGTTGCGTTCTCGGGCGCCTCCTGGGGCGCCGTTGCGGCCATGAACATGGACCGCAGGAGCACCGCCGACAGGCCGGCCAGGAGCACCACCGCGACGATACGGATGACGGAACGTCCTCGCATGGGTCTCATCCTTTGATCAAGTGCAGCACGGCGAGGATTCCGCCGATGGACAGGCCGACCCCGTAGGGCACGCCCCGCGTCACGCTGAGGGCGCCGAGCCAGCGGGGCACAGGGACAGCACGACTTCGCTCAAGACGGCGCACCGCCAGGCCGATGAGGGCAAAGAGCCAACCGCCGGCCCCGGTGACGACAAGGACTAAAGGGGCCATGGCTGGCCCGGCCCACAACAGGACCGCGGCGGCGAGCTTGACATCACCGCCGCCGATCCAGCCCTTGGCGAAACACGCCGCGCCAACGGTGAAGGCGAGCGCGGCGGCCAGGAGGTGGAGGGCCAGGGTCTGTCCCGAAGGGGGCGAAACGATCATCAGGGCGGCGAAGGCGGCGCTGGCGGCGAGGACGAGGAGGTTCGGAATGCGCCGAAACACAACGTCCATCGCCGCACAGCCGGCGAAGAGGAGAATGACCAGTCCGCAGACGATCTCGACCATGCTCTCTTCCCCACAGCCACTTGGTCCCCACTGCCACTTGGCCCACGACCGTTTGCAGGTTCGGGCCCTTCCCGAGGGACAGGGCCTTAGTTGCTGGCGGCCGTGCTGAGGTCGGTGCTGACCGAGGTGAAGATGGTCGACAGGCTGCCGCTGACATCCTGGGTGGTCAGGACACCACCGACGACGACCAGGATCATGCCGGCGAGGAGAGCGTATTCCAGGGCGGAGATGCCCTGTTCATTGGACCGAATCTTACGAAGGAAAGTAACCATCTTGTCGCCCCTATTACGTTTATTTCACCACGGATGAAGTCGATAACGGTGTCATGGTGCTTCTTTATGGAGCCGTCTTCAAACGCTCTAATGGTGGAATTATGTCTAAATTGAGGTATTACCAAGGGTAGTTTTTTGATGTCTTGGCATCGCTCTAGGGGATGGGTGACATTCCGGTTGGTTAGGGGAGTTCATCCAATTGATAATCAATGTGGGAAAGGGCGCTTCGGCGCCCTTTTGCTGTTCTGCAAGGGCGAGTCTTTAATGCTGGAACAAAAGGGGTGGATAACGGCTCGGAATCGGTAGAGGGGTATGGGTATCGAAAGAGGTATTTGATGCCCAAGCGGCTATGTTCTCCGCGAAGTTAATGCGGTTTTATTCGTAATAGTTCCTTATAATGTAGTGCGCATAGATACAGGGTGTTGAAATAAGGAGGTATGATAGTATCCTGATGGCAAGAATAAGGCGCCAAAGGAGTAGGTAATTGTTAAGGAATTACGCCTGACATTTGGTTCCGAAGACGCGGCCAACCTTTCGTCGCGCCCCATTCAACGGAACCGGACCACGGCCATGACCAGGACCAAGGACGATCAATTCCGCCAAGTGTGGAAAAAATGTCGTCGCGCCCTCGGCGGTGCAGCCTTCTTCAGCCTTTTCGTCAATGTGCTGCAGCTCGCAGTGCCCCTTTACATGATGCAGGTCTTCGACCGTGTGCTCAGCAGCGGCAGCATGCCGACCCTGGTGTACCTGTCGCTGATCGCTGGCGGCGCGCTGTTGACCATGGCGTTGCTCGACATGGTGCGCACCCGCATTGCCCACCGCACCGGCAACTGGTTTGAGACGACCCTGAGCACCCCGGTGTTCACCGCTGGCCTGAACCGGGCGCTGGACCGTCGCGTCCAGGCGACCGACGCCACGCGGGACCTCGGCATGGTGCGCGGCTTCCTCACCAGCCCCGGCCTGTTCTCGCTGCTTGATGCGCCGTGGGTGCCGCCGTACCTGCTGGTGGTGTTCCTGCTGCATCCCATTCTGGGTGTCGTGGCGACCATCGGCGCGGTAATCCTGATCGTCCTGGCGGTGCTCAACGAAGTGCTGACCCGCGCCCCGATGCGTGAGGCGTCCGGCGTGCAGCGGGAAGCCGCCCAGCGTGCCAATAGCGCCATGCGTCACCCCGAAGCCATTGACGCCATGGGCATGATGCCCGCCGTTGCCGCCCGCTGGGCCTCCATCAATGCCCAGGCCTTGGAAATCCAGTCCCGCGCCGCCGACCGTTCGGCCCTCATCAGCGCGGTGTCCAAGTTCGTCCGCATGGGTGTCCAGCTTGCCATCCTCGGCGTCGGCGCGGCCTTGGTCGTGCACCAGGAAATGACCGCTGGCGCGATGATCGCCGGGTCCATCCTGATGGGCCGCGCCCTGGCCCCGGTCGAGCAGGCCATCGGCGGGTGGAAGACCCTCGTCATGGCGCAGCAGGCCCTGGCCCGTATCCGCACGCTGTTCGAGGAAGCCCCGGTGCGCAATTCCGGCATGTCTCTGCCGGCCCCGCGTGGCGAAATCTCCGTCGAGCACGTCAGCCTTGCTTTCCCGCCATCCAAGCGGCTGGTGCTGAACGATGTCAGCTTTGCGCTTGAGGCCGGCACCGCCCTGGCCGTGACGGGTCCGTCGGCGGCCGGCAAGTCTGCCCTGGCCCGCCTGCTGATCGGGACCTGGAAGCCGAGCGGTGGCGTGGTGCGCCTCGACGGCGCCGATGTCTACGCCTGGGACCGCACGCAGTTCGGTCGCCACGTCGGCTACCTGCCGCAGGATATCGAACTGTACGGCGGCACCGTGCGGGAAAATATCGCCCGCATGGACCTCATGGCCGACCCCATGGATGTCGTCAAGGCCGCCAAGATCGCCGATTGCCACGACATGATCCTGCGCCTGCCCGATGGCTACGACACCCAAGTCGGTGACGCCGGAGTGGTCCTGTCGGGCGGCCAGCGTCAGCGCGTTGCCCTGGCCCGCGCCGTGTACGGCGACCCGCGCCTGGTGGTGCTCGACGAGCCCGACTCCAACCTTGACCGGGCCGGCGAAGAGTCCCTGCTGCGCGCCATCCAGAACATGAAGGAACGCGGCGCCACCGTCATCATCATCGCCCATCGCGGCGGCGTTCTGAAGGTCGCCGATCAGGTCCTGCTGCTGCGGGACGGACAGGTCGAGATGTTTGAATACGCCGCCCGTGCCTTTGGCCGTATGGCCGCCAACGCCGCAGAACGCACCGCGTCCCCGGCCAACGATGTGCCTGTCACCGCTGGTCGTCCGGCCCCGGCGACCATCCGTCGCAGCAGCGGCGCCGCGTGAGAAAGGACCCTTTCATGAGCACCCCGACCCAGAACACGGAGCCGGCCAAGCCCAAATCCGGCGCTCTCTCCGGCCCTCTTGCCGACCTTCTCAAGCGAGCCGCCCGCGTCCCCGGCGATACTCCGCCGACCCGTTTAGCCTTCCGCACCGGCATGGCCATCGTGGTCGTATTCTTCGGCCTCGGCGGGGCCTGGGCGGCCTCGGCCGATCTGGCCAGCGCGGCGGTTGCCCACGGTCGGGTGACGGTCGATAGCAACCGCAAGACCGTGCAGCACCTTGAGGGCGGCATCATCCGCACCCTGCATGTCAAGGACGGCGACCGGGTGCAGGGCGGCGATCCTCTGATCACCCTGGAGGACGCCCAATCCCGCGCCACCTGGGACCTGTTGAACGCCCAGTACATGAGCATGCGCGCCCTGGAGGCCCGTCTGGTCACCGAGCGGGACGGCCTGGACAGCATCGTCTTCCCGCAGGATCTGCGCAGCGCCCAGGATGATCCCGCGGCCGTGCAGGTGATGGAGGGGCAGAAGTCCCTGCTGGAAAACCGGCGGCGGGCCATGGACACCCGCCATAACATTCTCGACCAGCGCATCGGCCAGCTTCGGCTGGAGATCGAAAGCCTGACCAGCCAGATCATTTCGACCGACGAACAGATCACCCTGGTCGCCGACGAGGAGAACACGGTGCGCAGCCTGGTCCGCAAGGGCCTGGAGCGCAAGCCCCGCCTTCAGGCGCTGGAACGCGAACATGCCCGCCTCAAGGGCGCGCGGGAACAGCAGGCCGGCTCTATCGTGCGGGCCGAGCAGCAAATCGGCGAGGCCGAGTACGAGAAAGTCGGCCTGGAGAACCAGTTCCAGACCGAGGTCGCAACCGAACTGCGCGAAACCCAGACCAGCCTCGCCGACGTGCGGGAGCGCCTGACGGCCGCTGCCGACGTGCTCAAGCGGCAGGTGGTGAACGCGCCCATGGCCGGCGTGGTGGTGGAGATGCAGTACTTCACGCCCGGCGGCGTGATCGGCCCCGGCCGCCCCATCCTCGACATCGTGCCGCAGGATGACACCCTGATCGTCGAGGCCAAGGTGCGGCCGACCGACGTGGACAGCATCGTTCCCGGCCTGACCGCCGAAGTCAACTTCACCGGCTTCAAGGCCCGCGTGACTCCGACCTTGAAGGGCAATGTCACCTATGTGTCGCCCGACAGCCTCAAGGACGAGCGCAGCGGCCAGCACTACTACACCGCCCGCGTCGCCATTCCGGCCGATCAACTTGCGCTGCTTGGCGGCCAGACCCTGACACCGGGCATGCCGGCCGACGTCCTCATTGTCACTGGCGAACGGACGGCGCTGCAATATCTGGTGCAGCCGCTGACCGAAAGCTTCCGGCGCGCTTTCCGCGAGTCATGAATAAAACGAACAATAACGTTCATGTAGAACGTTCAAGACAACAAATGAACTGGTAGGAAACCGTTCGTTTGTCGAAAATGAACTAACCTTCGGCCAAATTGAGCCACAAAGTTAGTTCATCTGTTGACCCTGCCAGGGGCGACCTGGCGCATGAATGTCGGTTCTTCTTTCTTTCGGCCTTCCGACCCTGCTGGGGAGCGGGCGGAGACACCGAGGAAAGGTCCGCAACCGGCACCACAGGAGACCATGATGAACGCCATTACCACTCATACCGGCACCTTCACGGTGGCCTACGATCAGCCGCTTCCCGAGGGTGTTTCCATCCGCGCCGAAGGCGGGGACCTCACCAAGGGCCAGAGCAAGTGGGGCGAAGGCTTCGGCGTCGCCGGCCGCACCAACCTGATCGGCGCCAAGAACGGCAACGACCTGGGCTATGACCCGGTGACGCAGACGTCCGAGGCGCTGGTGTTCGACTTCGGCCACACCGTGGTTGAAGCCAAGATCACCTTCGACGCCTTCAAGGCGGGCGGATATGAGGGCAACGAGCGCGGCACCTATGAACTGCTCGACGCCGACGGTGCCGTGGTCGGTGAGCCGGTGACCTTTACCGCGTCCGAAGTCGAAGCCGCCGGTGGCGTGCTGACCATCGCGGCCGAGGGTGGCTTTGCCTCCGTGCGCATCGCCGCCACCTCTTATGAAAACGACACCTTCGAGATGGAAACCACGCTCGCCACCAGCGGTGGACGCGAGTACGCCGTGGATTCCTCCGACTTCTTGGTCAAGTCGGTCGAGGTTTCTTACGACGACACTCCCGCTGGTCCGGTCGAGGGGCCGGTTGACGAAATGACCAAGACGACCACCGACGAAGACATCGCCGTGACCATCGACGTACTGGCCGGGGTGACCGGTGAGGCGACAGTTCCGGCCGTTGCGACCACCGGCGAAGGCGTGATCTCCTTTGACGCCGACCTGCCCGAGGGCGTGACCGTGACGGCCACTGGCGGCACCGCCTTCAAGGGCACCACCGCCTGGGGCAACGGCTTCGGTGTCGATGGCCGGACCAATGCCAGCCAGGGCACCACGGTCGAACTGGGTTACAACCCGGTGACCAAGGCCAGCCAGGGCATGACCTTTGACTTCGGCGGCAAGACCGTGACCCGCGCCGAAGTGTCCTTCTCCGCCTTCAGCGCGGGGTCCAACGAAGGCAACGAGCGCGGCGTCTACCAGTTGCTCGACGCCGAGGGAAAGGCCATTGGCACGCCGGTGACCTTCTCGGCCAGCCAGGTTGCTGCTGCCGGCGGGACGCTGGTCATCACCTCCGAAGGCTTTGCGGCCGTGGAGTTCTCGGCCACCAATTACGCCACCGCCAACCACTGGGCCGAAACCGGCCGGAAGGCCGTTGATGGCGTGACCTATGCCACCGACAGCTCCGACTACCTGATCAAGGCGATTGCCTACGACTACACCGGCGGGACCACCGCGCCGGGCGGCACCGGCACTGGCACCGTCACCGCCACCGATGGTGCCAACGGCACCGTCGCGGTGAACGCCGACGGCACCGTCACCTACACGCCGAACCAGGATTGGCACGGCCAGGACGAGTTCACCGCCACGGTCACGGCTGCCGATGGCACTGAAACCGTGCGCACCGTTCAGGTCACCGTCGATCCCGTCAACGACGCCCCTGTCGCCGAGGCCGACAGCGCCTCGACCGAAGTCGGCACGGCCGTGGTCATGGATGTCCTGGCCAACGACACCGACGTTGATGGCGACACCCTGTCGGTTGCCTCGGTCACCCAGGGCAACAGCGGTAGCGTGGTCAAGAACGACGACGGCACCGTGACCTACACCCCCAAGGCCGGGTTCAGCGGCACCGATACCTTCACCTATGTCGTCACTGATGGCACCGGCGCCGAGACGACCGCCACCGCCACCGTCGCCGTGGCGACCGATCCGTCCATGCCGGCCTTGGTTGTCAACCCTGACGCGGCGACCACCAGCGTCGGCAAGGCCGTGACGGTCAACGTTCTCGCCAACGATGGCGACGGCGGCAGCACCGGCACCAGCGGCACCGGCGTGGTGTCCTGGGACAAGGGTCTGCCGGAAGGCGTGACGGTAACGGCTTCGGGCGGCACCCTGTTCAAGGGCGCGACCAACTGGGGTTCGGGCTTCGGCGTCGAAGGCCGCTCCAACGGCAGCCAGATGGCGACCCAGGAAATGGGCTACAATCCCGTTACCAAGGCCAGCCAAGGCATCAAGGTTGACTTCGGCAAGACCGTGACCCAGGCCGAGGTCGAGTTCGCCGCCTTCAACCCCAACAGCCCCGAAGGCAACGAGCGCGGCACCTACCAGCTTTACGACGCCGCAGGCCAGGCTATCGGTTCTGTTGTGACCTTCTCGGCCAAGGACGTGGCCGCTTCTGGTGGCAAGCTCCTCGTCAAATCGGCCGGGTTCGCCAGCATCGAGTTCAAGGCGACGTCGTACGAACAGAATGCCAATGGCCTTGAAACCAAGACCATGGCGGTAAACGGCACCACCTACGCCACGGACTCTTCCGACTACTTCGTGAAGGGCATCGCGTATCAGTATAACAGCGGAACCGTGCAGGGTCTGAAGGTCGTTGACGTGTCGAATGGTGCGAGTGGCACTGCGAAGGTCAACGAGGACGGCACCGTGGACTACATCCCGAACGCCGATTTTACCGGTACGGACACCTTCACTTACACCATCGAGGACGCCGCCGGCCGGTCCGCCACGGGTACGGTGACCGTTGACGTCAGCAACCTTGACCGCCCGGTTGTGCTGGTCAACGACAGCGCCACGGTGAGCAAGGGCCAGGCCTCGGTGCAGGTCAACGTGCTGGGGAACGACGACATTGCCGACGGCGGGCCGGTGGTCTCCATCGACACCCAGAGCGCCAACGGCACCGCCAAGGTCAACGCCGACGGCACCGTCACCTACACCAAGAAGGACGGCTTTGCCGGCTCCGACTCCTTCATCTACAAGGTGACCGACGCCAACGGCTCGACTGGAACGGCTTCGGTGAAGTTGACGGTGGAAGCCGACAGCACCGACCACGGCCCCAATGTCATCACCATGAAGCCGGGTGACAACCTGCAGGCCATCGTCGACTCCCATCCCGAGGGCACCACATTCCTGCTCAAGGCTGGTGTGTACAGCCAAGCGCAGATCCAGCCGAAGAGCTTCCAGACCTTCGTTGGTGAGGAAGGGGCCGTGATGAGCGGCGCCATGGACATCAAGGGCTGGTCTTACAGCAACGGTTATTGGGTTGCCGATGGCTTCCCGGCGCCCGGCTACAGCCACGGCGAAGGCCGTGACGGCGTGGCCCAGTACAAGGAAGACCTGATCGTCAACGACACCCCTTATGTCCGCGTGGGCAGCCAGGGCGAAGTCGGTCAGGGCGAGTTCTACTACTCGGGCGGAAAGGTCTACATCAAGGACGACCCGAGCGGAAAGACCACCCAGGCCATGAAGACCACGTCGGCGTTCGACGGCGGCACCACCCAGGGCGTGACCATCGAAAACATCACCATGAAGCACTACGCCAGCATGGCGCAGCATGGTGCGGTCGAAGGCCACACCACCAAGAACTGGACCCTCATCAACGTTGATGCCGTCCAGAACCATGGCGCGGGCGTGATGGCCGGCGACGGCATGAAGATCCTGGGCGGCAACTTCAGCAACAACGGCCAGCTCGGCATTCATGCCCATGACACTTCGGGCCTGTACATCGACGGCATCACGGCGAACGGCAACAACTATGCCGGGTTCTATACCTGGTGGGAAGCTGGCGGCGTCAAGATCCTGACCTCCGACAACGTCACCGTGAAGAACTCGGAGATGAGCCACAACAACGGCACCGGCCTGTGGTTCGACTGGGACAACCAGAAGGTCCTGGTTGAAAACAACTACATGACCAAGAACCAGAACCTGGGATTGCAGTTCGAAGCGTCGCGTGAAGCCCTCATCAAGGGCAACGTCACGACCCATAACAACCAGGACGGCTACGAAGTCGGGTACTGGGGTTCGGACATGCTCATCCAGAACTCGCAGAAGGTCGAAGTCACCGGCAACCACGTCGCCTCCGACGTCGGCCAGGGTCTGGGCATGATTTACGACGTGCGTGGCGGTGGGTCGTTCGGCCCGCACTACACGCTCGACAACAATATCCACGGTAACACCATCGTGATGCTGAAGGCCGGTCAGAACGGCTACGCCGCCAGCGGCGACACCGACCTGATGTACAACGGCAGCAACAAGTGGGACGGCAACACCTACATTGCCAAGGACCCGCAGACCCTACAGTTCACCTGGAACAACAAGTGGTTCACGGCTGACTACATCTCGGGCAGCCCGATCGAGGCGAATGGCAAGTTCAACTATGTGTCCAACCCGCAGGATTACATCCAGCAGGGACACCTGAACTCGGTGACCTCGGCGAACATGGCCACGTCTGCAATGATGGATGTCGCGACCGACGACAGCATCGACCAGTCGGTCGTCACCCTGTCTGACGATATGACGGACGTCATCGATATGTCGGTCGCTAACACCGACGATGGCAGCCTGATCTAAGCGTTACAGGTTATCTCGTGCCTTGAGGGCCGGGGGATTTATCCCCCGGCCCTTCTTTTTGAAACGGGGAGGGCCGGGGGATTTATCCCCTGGCCCTTCTTTTTGCACCGAGACTCACGTCGTGATGAACCGCCGCCGGCCGCCTTCCAGGACGAGGGCGGTCAGGGTGCCCGACAGGTAGGCGCCGGTGTCGATGCCGATGCGGTTGCCGCGTACCTCGGGGCGGCGGCAGGTGCTGTGACCGTGCACCACCACCTTGCCAAAGCTTTCCTGCCAGTCCAGGAAGCGGCGGCGGATCCACAACAGGTCGCGGGGTTCCTGGTCGTCGAGTGGGCGCATGGGGTCAACCCCGGCGTGGACGAAGAAATAGTCGCCGATGCTGGTGAAGTTGCGTAGGCGATGGAGGAAGTCTTTGTGCTCGCGCGGGACGGCGCGCGACAGCCCGGCCGCCAGTGACGCCAGCCGCTCGGCCTCGTCACCGCCGGTCGGCCAGGCGGCGCGATAGGCATGGAGGGTGGCGTCGCCGCCCAGCCGCATCCATTCGGCGCCGCCCCTGCCGTGCTCCAGGAAGTCGAGGAACTGCGCCTCGTGGTTGCCACGCAGATACACGCTGGTGAAGCCGGGCAGGGGGGCGGACAACAGCATGTTGATCACCCCCGGCGAATCCGGGCCGCGATCAACATAGTCGCCCAGGTAAACAACCACGCATCTCGTGCCCTTGACGGACATGGAGGCGTCGGCGCGAATGCGGTTGTGCAGGTCGGCCAGCAGGTCGGCACGGCCGTGGATGTCACCGATGGCATAGACGCGAACGCCCCGCGGCACCCGCGCCGACTCAATGGGCGGCGGCGTGGTGGATCGTGACGAGCGCAGTGACAGCAAGGACCCGAGGGACAACGCTCTACTCTCCTACGACTTCAAACCCTACCCACAACTTCAAACCCTACAGAGTCAGGCGCCAATCCTGTCGTGCCAGACGTACTGGTCGCGGCGGCTGACGTGGTGGACCAACCAGGTAAAGCCCAACAACACTTCGCGCAGAACCGGATAGGCGCCCAGGCGGCAGGCAATTTCCTTGCGCCGTTTGCCGCTGGAGGCCGAAGACAACGAGTGTGGCCGGACCCTGTACTCAATCAGGAACTCGGGGATGCGCCGCTTGTCGATGGTGTTGCGGGTCCGCAGCCACCAGTCGCCGTCCTCGGCAACCGTATTGATAAACGGATAGCGCAGCATGGCGGATCGCCGGACCAGCCACGCGCTGGGCATGGGCAGGTTGCCAGCGGTGGAAAACCCGAAGCGGACCCCATCGGCCCGCACCAGCACATGGTCGGTGCCGACCAACCCGGCGCCGGTCTGCTCGATCACCTCCAGTTGCCGTTCTATCTTGCCGGGCATCCAGATGTCGTCGCCATCGAGGAACGCGACGTATTCCGTTTCGGCCTCCTCCACCCCCAAGTTGCGGACTGCGGCCAGGGGGGCAAGAGGAATGCGCCGCACGGAGATGTGCGGCAGGCCCTGGACCATGGCATCGATCCAGTCGTTGCTGTGCTGGACGTAGATGTGCACCGGGATCGGCACCGTCTGGTGGACGGCCGACAGGATGGCCTCGCGGGCGAACGGACGATCCCCATCGGTCATGCAAGAGACGATTGCCGTTACCTTCGGCCCAACTTGTAAGATTCCCTCGCCGTCGCGCTTATCCACGACCATGCGCATGTCGTGCTCCTGCATCCCTGCCTGCCTTGAACCCTCGCCTGCCTTGAACAACGCCTCTGGTCCCTGATCCGCACCGTAATGATGGGGCCTACGGCGTTTGAGTTCACGCCTTCCTTGGAGCGCTTCGGACATAAGCACAAAGGCTGAGAGCGGCGCATCCTTGAGTCATGTGGGCCATCCTCCTTGCGGCTCCGGGTCGTGCCAAGGGAACGGCCTGGGGCCTAACTCGCGTGGCGCAGTATCGCCCGAAGAGTTCCGGTCCTTGCGGCTCTATTGGCAGGTTGGGTCACGCCGACGGAGGGCTGCCGGTATTGCGGCGTAAACGGCCTCCAGTGAGGGAAAGACTGCGCCTCCCTTGCGTTTCTGGTGACGGGACCGGGCGGCTTCAGATTCAGCCCGGTCGCCGGACTATGGTCCGATGAGGGAAGGATCAACACCAGATGAGTGATCGAACCGCCTTGCGTCAGGATACCCTGACAATCCCGGTGGACCGGCCGGGCGTAAGCTTTTCACCCAGAGCCGCCGCCGGCATGTTCGTGTTGGGCGATATGCTGGCCCTGGTCGTGCCGGGCTTTGTCCTGTTGGCTTCTTATGTGGGCCTGTCGCACCCCATGGCGCCCCTGTACATGGGGGCGTTGGTTTTCAGCGTCGGGGCGTCGATCACGGCGTTCCGGATGGCCGGCATCTACGGCTTTGATGCCGTCATGAGCCCGGTCAAGACGTCGGGCACCATTCTTGTCACCTTGACCCTTGTATACGGGGGATTGCTGGCGATTGCCTTTGCCACCGGCATCAGCGAAAAGATGTCGCGGGTGTGGTTCTTCAGCGCGGCGATCACGTCCGTCGGCGGCGTCTGGGTTGTCCGGATGGTGGGGGCTGTCACGCTGACCCGGCTGGCGCGCGCCGGGCGGATGACCCGCCGTATTGCCATCCTCGGCGCCGGCGAACAGGGTCGCCGCTTCCTGGAGCGTTTGCGCGAGCGCAGCCATCCGTGGATCCAGGTGGTCGGGGTCTATGACGACCGCAAGGAACGCGTCGGGCCGGAGGTCGCCGGGTTTACCGTGCGCGGCACGGTCGATGACCTGCTGGCGGCGGCACGGCGCAACCGCATCGACGACATCATCGTGGCCCTGCCGTGGGCGGCCGAGATGCGCCTTGTGTCCATGGTCGAACGCCTCAAGGAGGTGCCGGTCCATGTCCGCCTGTCGGCCGACCTGATCGGCTATGTCATTCCACCGGGCGTCCACCACACCTTTGGCGATCTGCCGGTGATCGACGCGGCGGCCAAGCCGCTGGATGGCTGGCGCATGGTGGTCAAGGTGATGGAGGACAAGATCCTCGCCGCCGCGATATTGGCCGTGTTCTCGCCCATACTGCTGGCCGTGGCCGTGGCCATCCGCCTGGAGAGCCGAGGTCCGATCCTGTTCCGTCAGGAGCGCTATGGCTTCAACAATCAGGTGTTCCGCTGCTGGAAGTTCCGCAGCATGTACCACGGGCGCCCCCCCGAAACGACCGTGCCCCAGGCGCAACGCGACGACCCGCGTGTGACCCGCGTCGGGCGCTTCATCCGGCGCACCAGCCTCGACGAGTTGCCCCAGTTGTTCAACGTGCTGCTCGGCGAGATGAGCCTGGTCGGGCCGCGCCCCCACGCCGTCGCCCACAACGAGCAATACGCCAAGATCATCGACGGCTACTTCGCCCGCCACCGCGTGCGGCCCGGCATCACCGGGTGGGCCCAGGTCAACGGCCTGCGCGGCGAGACCGACACGCCCGAGAAAATGCGCAACCGGGTCCAGTACGACGTCTACTACATCGAAAACTGGTCCCTGCCGTTCGACCTGCTGATCCTGTTCCGCACCGCCTTCGTGGGGTTCGTGCACAAGAACGCGTATTGATTGGTGCGCTCGGGATTTGCTCTAACGCCGCCAGAACACCGGCGACAGCAGCACCAGAACGGTGAAGATTTCGAGGCGGCCGAGAATCATTGCGACGGATAACACCAGCTTCGCGCCCGGCTCCAGCGGCGCGAAGTTGCCCGCCGGGCCGACGATGGGGCCAAGCCCAGGGCCGACGTTGGCCACCGCCGTCGCCGCCGCCGTCAGGCTGGTCACGAAATCGTGGCCAAAGGCCGATAGCGCCAATGCGGCCAGCGCGACGGTGCTGGCGTAAGCCAGGGTAAACACCATGACCGAGGCCGTAATCTCCGATGAGATGTCCTGGCCCCCGAAGCGGCGCGGGAACACGCCAGCCGGGTAGACCAGTCGCTTGATATAGACCGACAGGGTGGCCAGCATGACGCCGACGCGCAGCATCTTGATGCCGCCAGTGGTCGATCCCGCGCAGGCACCCGAGAACGTCAGATAGAAGAACAGCGTGACGGACAGCGCGCCCCAGCCGCTGTAGTCGGTCGTGGCGAAGCCCGTCGTGGTCACCACCGACACGACGTTGAAGGCCGAAAGGCGCAGGGCTTCCTCGACCCCGAAGCCGCGCACCCCGACCAGATGCACGGTCAGCAGCGCCACCGAACCCGCCACGACCCACAGGAACAGGCGGACCTGGCTGTCGTTCAGCAGGGCCTTTCTCCGGCCGGCCAGAGTGGCGACGTACAGGGTGAACGGCAGCGCGCCAGCGATCATGAACAGTGTGCCCAGCCAGTGCAGCAGGGGGGTCTGAAAGTATCCGAACGATGCGTCGTGCGTGGAAAAGCCACCCGTTGGCAGGGTGGTCAGGGCGTGGTTGAGGGCGTCGAAGGCGGTCATCCCGGCCGCCCAGTAGGACAACCCGCACGTCACCGTCAGGCCCAGGTAGACCAGGGTGATGGCCTTGACCATTTGCTGGGCGCGCGGCAACGCCTTGTCGTAGCGGTCCGAGGATTCGGTGCGGAACAACTGCATCCCGCCGACCCGCAGGAACGGCAGGATGGCGATTGCCATGACGATGATGCCGATGCCGCCGATCCACTGCAACAGGCTGCGCCACAACAGGATGCCCGGCGGCATGGAATCCAGGCCTACCATGACCGTGGATCCGGTGGTGGTCATGGCGGAAACCGCCTCGAAAATGGAATCGATGATGCCCATGTCGAGGTCGGCGTAGACGAAGGGAACGGCTGCCGCCGTTGGCAGCAGGAACCACGACAGGGCCGTCAGCAGGAAACCCTGCTTGAGGCTCAGGCTGATTTCGGGGCGCCGGGTGGACAGTACGGTGGCGCCGCCCAGGAAGACGGTGGTGATCGACGCCGCAGTAAAGACCTGCCAGTCGATGTTGCCGACCACAAGGTCGGCCATGGCAGGGAACGCCATGCTCAGGCCGAGCGCAATGGTCAGCAGCCCGATGATGTGAAGGACGGGCGCAAAAAAGGCGCGTTCCACGGTGGTCCCCTCCGGCAGCCGGACCCGGTTACGGGCCGATGGCCGCGGAGGTTACGCCTGAAAATGCCGCCTTGCTACTCCGAAAGAGATCAGTCTACGCCACGACCGAAGACGTCACATGGCGGGGCAGCAACGAGCGGCCGTCCCTGTTGCCGGTCAGGGGCAGGCCCATCAAGTCGAGGATGGTGGCCGAAACATCCACCGTGTGGCCGTCGGCCAGGTTGGACCCTGGCGCGATGCCCGGTGCGCGCACGATCATGAAGGCATGGTCGTTGTGCCCACCCGACCGGCGGTGCGGGAACGGCCCGATGCGGCCGTGGCGCGGGTGTTCGGCAATATCGGCCGGTTCGGCGTGCCACAGCACGCCGAGGTCGGCCGGATGGGCCTTGGCGTCGTCCTCGAACGGCCCGCTGCGGGGGCGTATCACGTCGGCGGCTAGCGGGCGGCCGGTGCGCGGGTTGCGCAGGGCGAGGATGGCCTCGGCCACCTCGTCGCACACGGCGTCGTAGTCGTCGGGGTGCACGATGCCGTTGGGCTCGCGGCCCTTGAGGTTCAGGCGTACGTAGCCGTCGCCGAAGCTGGGCAGGGCGAACGCCTTCATCTGCGGCCAGAACTTGGAGTACCACAGCGGCACCTGGATGTAGCAGTCGTGGTTCTTGGGATAGTCCAGACCGTCAGGGTCGTCGCCGATCACCCGCAGGACCTTCTGCGCCATCTCCATGGGCAGGGCATGGCGCAGGACGCGACGCAGCGCGCTGTCGTCCGACCGCCTGGCCCATATGTCGCGGGTCCAGCCCAGGCTTATCGGGAACCGGATCTCGGGTGGCACCGGGGCGTTGGTCGGTGACGCCGTGCCGTCCAGGCAGGTCTTGCCGGGGAAGTTCATGCGGTACAGCAATTCCGGCAGGAAGGCCATGCTGGGGATGTCGAGGTTGTTGGGGGCCAGCCCCTCCTGCGAGAACGCCACCACGGCCGTGTTCTCGTCGGCGGCGTCGAGCACCGTTCCGACCGCTCGGTCGACCGCGCGGGCGGTGTCGAGCATGAGGTCTTCCTTGATGCTCGCCGGGTATTGGTACCACGGATGGTCGGGCTGGTTGAGGTGCCAGAAGTGATGCCCGCCGGAATGGACCTCGCCGAACACCGTCAGGAACAGGTCCCAGTCATCTTCGCGCAGCAGGTCGCGGCAGATGGCACCGCGCCGTTCGGCCCCGGTCACCAGACGCTTGTGCAGGCTTTTCAAGCTGTCGGCCCGCCAGATCCGGGCGAAGTCGTTGAGGATGGCCGGATGGTCGCCGTGCTGCTCGATGACGCGGTCCAGCAGGTCGGCCGGGCGGGATACCCGCGCTGTCTGCGGCGAATGCGCGCCGTAGGCCAGGACCTGATAACCGTTGACGGCGTCGGACAGTTGGACCTGGGGGATGTCGAACGCACACACCCGCCGGCTTGGCCCCAACGCGTAAAACGGCGGGAACTCTTGGTAGTCATAGGTGTAGTGCCATGCCGCGCCGTACCGCTCCGGCAGGTAGTCAAGCTGCGACCAGTAGCCATGGGTGCGGGCATGGCAGCCCGTCCACAGCACGGTCCAGGAGGCCTCGGCGACGCCGAATGGCACGCCCTTGAGGTCGGCCCACCCGCCCTGGCCACGCAGCCGTTTCAGATTGGGCAGGTGCCCGTTGGCCATCCATTCGGAGAGCAGTTCGCGAGGGGCGGAGTCCAGGCCTATGGCGATGACTTTGCGTTTCACAATCAGCACTTCCGTTTCTGGTTGAGAGCGGGAACCTATCCTTATGTCCATATGTAAAGTCTGGGTATTCTGTTGAATAGGCGGGCAGCGGTCTTAAGCCGCCCGTGTGGTTTTCTGGGCGGCTTCCCAATCAAGGGCGGTACGCACGATGAATTCCAGCTTGTCGTGGCGCGGCGTCCACCCCAGGCGGCGGCGGATGGCGGCGGCATCGGCCACCAGGATCGGCGGGTCGCCCGGCCGGCGCG
>LAEA01000263.1 GCA_000961745.1 Rhodospirillaceae bacterium BRH_c57
GTCGCGGGCGGCCCGCAGGGCGTTGGCCTCCTCCCGCAACGCCTGGACCACGGCGCCCGACTCCAGTTCAGCCACCCGTTGTTCCAGGGTTTCCGCCCGACGGCGATGGATTTCGGCCACCTGGAGGGCCTGGGTCAGGTCCTCCACGCGGCGGGTCAGGCGGGCCTGCGCCTCGCGCGCGGCGTCAAGATCACCCTGCCGCTCGGCCAGTTTGCGGTCAAGGTCGGCCTGCTTGCGCAACTCCGCCCGCTGGCTGGCCCCCGACAGGTGCGACAGCATGTGCACCTCGCCGAACGCCCGGTCGCGCAGGGCCGGGCAGTCGCAGGGGTGGGTCATCAGCGCCCAATAAGCGCCGGGAATATCGCCCTCGGTCAGGGCGGCGGTCCACAAGGCGGTCAGCGCCGTCTCATCCGTCGCCCGGCCGAACCGGCTGACATGCAGGGCAAAGCGGCGGTCAAGGAACTTGCCGACCATCCGGGCGACGGTCGGGTGGCGCGCGGTGGCGTGGACCATCGAGCCGTGCAGGCGGTAGTCGTCGGTTCCGGCCGGCACCCCCAACCCGGTCTTGACGGCCAGCTTGCGCAGTTCAGCCAGAGTCAGGCAGGTGCCGACAATGCTGCAATGGCGCCCGCCGGGCAGGTCTTCAAGACGACGGCGCATGTCATGCCTCCCCCTGCGTCCGCATCTGCCTCAGACGGTCGAGCGCTGCCGCCGCGTCGGTCAGATCCCCGGCCTCCCAGAAGCGGCCAAAATGCCCAGCCCACGGCGCCTCCAGACGGCCCACCGCCTCGGCCATGTCGGCCCGCGCGGCGTCGCAGAGGCGATCAAGCGCCTCGGCCCGCACGTCCTCGGCCAACAGGTCCAGCAGGCCCAGGCGCACCCGTGCCTCGGTCCGGCCCAGGCCGCCGCGCAGGGTTGGCAACGCTGCCGTCATCAGGCGAACCAGACAGCAGCGGCCATGGTCGGTGAGCACCAACAAACCATCGTCGCGGTCAATGGCGCCGCTGGCCTCAGCCTCCTTGACCACCGCCGCGACCACGTCGGTACAGGGTGCGAAGTCGGGGGCGAAGCTTTGGGCGGCGCGCAGCACGTCACGCGGTACGGCCGGCGCCCGCAACGCCAACCCCAGGACCAACAGCCACAAGACGTCCTGAACGCGCGGAAGGCGGGACGTGCAAAGGCGGTTTGGCCGGGCAACGGCAGAAGGCCAGGAAATGTCTGTCGTGCGGGCCGTCAGCCCGCGCCCTTCGGTGAACCCCATGCACGCCTCCTATGTTGCGAATCATTATCACTTGCATGGTACAGAGCCACACCGGCCGGGGCAATACCCTTTCTTGCACGCTTCGCAACCTTTGCAGTCGGTCCCGGAGACCTGCAAATCCCTTTGCACCCCCACCCGTTTTTCCGCCGCAGCCCTTGAACCGGGAGCCAACTTGCGAATAATGAAACACTAAGCATACGCATAGTTCGCAAAACCGCCGCCCCCTCCCCCCTGCGGCAGGAGAAGAGACGCCATGGACGACCTCGACGCGCTGGCCCTGCAGTACCATCGCCTGCCCCGACCCGGCAAACTGGCCGTGGTTCCGACAAAGCCGATGGCCACGCAGCGCGATCTGGCCCTGGCGTACTCCCCCGGCGTAGCCGCCGCCTGCCGCGAGATCCAGCGCGACCCCGCGACCGCCGTGGAACTGACCGCGCGGGGCAATCTGGTGTGCGTGGTCACCAACGGCACCGCCGTCCTGGGCCTCGGCGACATCGGGCCGCTGGCCGCCAAGCCGGTGATGGAGGGCAAGGCCGCCCTGTTCAAGAAGTTCGCCGGCATCGACGTGTTCGACATCGAACTGAACGCCCCGACCGCCGACTCGATGGTCGAGGCCATCGCCGCCATGGCCCCCACCTTCGGCGCCATCAACCTTGAGGACATCAAGGCCCCCGAGTGCTTCGAGGTCGAACAGCGGCTGCGCGACCGCCTGGACATTCCGGTGTTCCACGATGACCAGCACGGCACCGCCATCGTGGTTGGCGCCGCCCTTGCCAACGCCCTGCACCTGACCGGACGGGCCATTGGCGACATTCGCCTTGTCCACACCGGCGGCGGCGCGGCGGGGCTCGCCTGCCTTGACCTGCTGGTCAGCATGGGGCTGAAGCGCGAGAACGTATGGCTGTACGACAAGCATGGCGCCGTCACGCCGACCCGCAACATCGACATGAACCCCTATAAGTCGGCCTACGCCCACGCCGATGCCCCCGCCACCCTGGCCGAGGCCCTGCGCGGTGCCGACGTGTTCCTGGGCCTGTCCGGGCCGGGCGTCATCACCGGCGACATGGTCGCCGGTATGGCCGACAAGCCCATTGTCTTCGCGCTCGCCAACCCCGACCCGGAAATCCGGCCCGAGGACGTCCGCGCCGTGCGGTCCGACGCCATCATCGCCACCGGGCGGTCGGACTATCCCAACCAGGTCAACAACGTGCTGTGCTTCCCGTTCATCTTCCGGGCGGCACTGGACGTCGGCGCGACCACGGTGAACGAGGACATGAAGCTGGCCTGTGTCGAGGCCATCGCCGCCCTGGCCCGCGCCGAGGCATCGGACGTTGTCGCCTCGGCCTATGCCGGGCAGGAACTGCGGTTCGGGCCGGATCACATCCTGCCCAAGCCGTTCGACCCGCGCCTGATTCTGGAGATCGCGCCTGCCGTCGCCAAGGCCGCCATGGCCAGCGGCGTCGCCACCCGGCCCATCGCCGACTTCGACGCCTACATTCGGCAACTGGGCGAACTGGTCTACCGCTCCGGTCAGGTCATGCGCCCGGTCATGGCCAAGGCCCGCAGCGCCCCGAAGACCGTTGTGTACTGCGAGGGCGAGGACGAACGCGTCCTGCGCGCCGCCCAGGCTGCCCTCGACGAGGGCATCGCCCAGCCCATCCTGCTCGGCCGCCGCGATGCCATTGAGGCGCGCATCAAGGACCTGGGCCTGCGCCTGAAGGTGGATGGCGATGTGCAGGTGATCGAGCCGGTGCGCGACATCCGCTACCACTCCTACGCCGACGCCTATTGGCGCCTGATGCGCCGCCGGGGCGTGTCGCCCGATAACGCGGCGACCGTGGTGCGCGCCTCGACCACCGTATTCGGCGCCCTGATGGTCCGCCGCCAGGAGGCCGACGCCGTCATCTGTGGCACCGCCGGCCGCTATCACGACCACCTGCGCCACGTCCAGGACATCATCGGCGCCGCCAAGCCCGAGGCCGTCTATGCCGCCATGAATGGCCTCATCCTCGATCGGGGCACGTTCTTTGTCGCCGACACCTATGTGAACCCCGAACCCACCGCCGAGGAAATCGCCGAGATCACCCGCCTGTCCGCCGCCGAGGTCCGCCGGTTCGGCATCGAACCCAAGATCGCCCTGCTGTCCCACAGCAACTTCGGCACCGCCGACACCGCCTCCAGCCGCCGCATGCGCGCCGCCCTGGACATCCTGTGGCGCGAGGACCCCGACCTGGAAGTCGAAGGCGAAATGCATTCGGACTCGGCCCTGTCCGAGGCTCTGCGCAACCGCATCTACCCCGGCAGCCGCTTGAAGGGATCGGCCAACCTGCTCATCATGCCGTCGGCCGATGCCGCCAACATCGCCTTCAACATGGTCAAGGTCCTGGGCGAAGGCCTCAACGTCGGCCCCATCCTGCTGGGCTCGCGCAGCCCCGCGCATATCGTGACGCCGTCCATCACCGTGCGCGGCCTGCTGAACATGACGGCGCTGTCGGTGGTGGAGGCGGGGTTGGAGAGGTTGTGATTGGCAAGGCTTGCCATGGCGCCTTACCTTGAGGGAAAGAGGAGAGGCGCAATGGCGACGATGAAGGTTTCTTTGCCGGACTCGGTGAATGCTTGGGTCGAGACCCAGGCCGAGAGCGGTCAATACTGCAATGCCTGCGACTACGCGCGCGACCTGATCCGCAAGGATCAGGAACGCTGCAAGGCCATTGCCACCGTGCAGGCCGCAATTACGGAAGGCTTCGAGAGCGGCGACCCGCAGCCGCTCAATGCCGCTGCATTCAAGCTGCGTATGCGAGAGCGCTATGTCGTCCGCTGAGCCGAGGTCCTATCGGCTCATTCCAAAGCCACTTGAGGACATGGAAGACGTGTAGTTACCTGGGCTACGCAGCGGCTGCTTGGGAAGAGGCAGATTAGCTGTGGCAACCGCCTCTCATTGTTTTGGTGAAGGCTTGTAAATCATACTGAACCACTCGGCATATTCTCCCCCAGTCCCGCTTCCCTTCTCAAATAGTACTGACACATATTTTCTAAACTCATCCTCAGGAAGTAGTGCAACATGCCGAAGGATTACATCAATAGCGTCCTGCCTTTTGATAGGAAACCTGCCCTTACCACCAGATGCTATATAAATACCCCGCAGTTCAGCGACTTTATGCGCAGATTTCCGTTCAACGAAGTGTGCGTATAACTTACGTAAAACATCTACTCGCGCCGGTTCAATGTCATCTATATTGAAATTTACGTTTGAGATCTGATCATACGATGAAGTCGTCTTTCCTGGGGATTTCCGAGATGCAGGTTTTTTAATCCCCCCCCCCTTTTTTTCCTGCAAATATATATTTTCAATTGCCTGCGCAAGCGCGATGTGATCGTCGCCACCGCTTCGCAGCTGATCGAGCACGACCCTCCAATCTGAAAGATTGTACTTTACAAACAACCTAGCAATATCCTGAACGAGCGCCTGATATTTTGACATTTTTAGAACCCCGCCCTTTCAAGAAATTCTGAACCGAAACGATTAAACTCCTCCTTTTTCCACGAACGCGCATTGTCAGTAAGGAAAATAGGTTTACCAGCTCGCGCGCCCGCCGGATAAGAGTTAGAATGACTTACTTCATTCTTAAATACGTACCATCCATTTTCTTTTGCGATCGCACGCACTTGCGCGCGCGACCGGTTGTGCTCAGCATGCTCCCCTGTGTCATTAAAGACAATCCCACCCATCTCAGGAACAGGCTCATCGGGGTGATCACGCTTATGCTGCTCGATGGACTGCAAGAGCAGAGCCAGGCCAATTGTTGGAAGAAACTCGGGCTTCACCGGGACAAATATATAATCTGTAGCCTGATATATAGCAGTAGAAAGGAAAGACTCAGTTGGCGCGCAATCAATAATTATTATATCGTATTCTTCACGAACGTCATTCAAATAATTCCTAAGAACTTGCGTCCTTGCCGTAACGTACCTCCTAACTGTCCAGGCCAGATCCAAACTCGCCGGAACCAGATGAAGACATGACCCATCCCTCCAGTTTACGACCTCCTTTATGATGTCGATTAGAGAGGATGGCCGATCTTCATCACGAAATATAGCATTTACTGTCTCTGCATTTTCTTCAATGATGTTACTATAAACCTTTGGACCAAGTATATATTGGCTCAAATTAAATTGCGGATCAAGATCAACAAGAAGAACACGTAGGTTACGGTAGTAAGCGGCGAACCACCCTGCATTCGCGGCCATAGTGGACTTACCCACTCCACCCTTCATGTTCATGAATGCCGTTACCACCGCCCGCCTCTTAGGAGGCCGAGGGTCCGGAGAACCATCGCCACTGCCATCAGTCATGGCCAGAGCCATGCCCTCGCCAAGCGCCCAATCAACCACGCTTTGGCGAGACCAAACCGGTCCACTTTTCAGCTCTGCGATAGGCTTAGGGAAACTGGCTTTGCGTGCTTTCCAATTTGCAACTGATTGCTTTGTAACGCCGAGCAGATCGGCGATCTCAGATAGTCCCAGCAGTTCCATAAATTGTAGCCCCAGGTGTAGTTCCGCGCGTACACTGTCTGCATATGAGAGCGCGCTGTCAACACACCTCTGTGAACGATGCAATCAAACTATCAGAGTGAGTGAAATGCCCTAGACTGACTCAACGGCATTTGCTATGGTCTGAATGTGCGAAGGGCGAGACCGCCACAGCCTCGCCCTTCTAAGGTCTCGGAGCAACGACGGCTCTGAGACCCGAGTTCATCGGGAGAGAGCCGGCGCACCGATCTACAAGTGCACCTTACTCCTCGATGCGCATATTTTTCAACGCCGTCGTGGAGTAACTTAAATATGCCTTCAATTCTCGACCTCACCCCCAAGGAAGTGGCTTCCATCAAAGCGCGCATCTTTAACGGGGAAAAGCAGCACCGCATTGCCGCTGACTACGACCTGAATCAGGGCCGGATCAGCGAAATCAAAACCGGCAAGCGCTTCGCCGACATCCGTCCCACGGAGGTGCACAATGGTTGAGCGCCTCCGCCCCGGTCAGAAAGCCCCCCGTTCGGGTCAGTATGAGCGCGTTGATTGCCTCGGCAGTCGCACTGGCATTGAGCGCACGGTGACGAAGGGGGAACCTCTCCCCCCAACGCCCAGCAGGGACGAGACCTACATTCTCGTCGATCCAACAAAGCATAGGAAGTAGTAGAAAGCAGTAAGCAGGCGGGGCGCCACATACAGGCGCCCCGTTTGTGTTTGGAGGATTGCCTCCTGTCTATCGAGAAGGGTCCAACGCAATACAGAAATATGGTGGGCCCGGCAGGACTCGAACCTGCAACCAGACCGTTATGAGCGGCCGGCTCTAACCAATTGAGCTACAGGCCCCCAGGGAGGGGAGGCGCAGACCTTAGCCGAATGGTGGCGAAGGTCAAGTCTCCACCCATTCGGGACTCAGGCACCCCTCCCCTCCCCCATCACCTCGACCAAGCGCCGCAGGGGGCGGGGGTCATGGTTCAGGGACAGGGACATGGCGGTGGTGAAGTGGCCTCGGGGGCCGGTGAAGATGTTGGCGGCGGGGACGGTCCAGGCGGTGGCGAGGGCCAGGCCCTCCAGGTAGGGCGTGACGCGGTCGGCCGATCCCAGCACCATGACGACGCGCGCCGGATCAACGGCCGGGGGGCCGACGGGTTCAAGCAAGGGACGCCAGGGGGCGATGGCCTCGGCGGTCCATCCGGCGTCGGCCAGGACCTTGGGCAGGCCCAGCGCTCGGGTCAGGGCGCCGTCGAACACCACGGCCTCCAGCGACCGGCTGGGGGTCACCAGCAGCAGGGCGTCGGGACGGTTTTCGGCCGGCCATTGATGGGCGGCGGTGGCCACCATCTGGGCGGTCAGGGCGCCCAGGCTGACCCCGCCGACGGCCACCGGCACCAAAGGGTCCAGGCCGCGCGCCCAGGCGGTCAGTAGGCCGAGGTCCACCACATGCCCATGCAGGTAATCCAGCAGCCCCATCGGCCCGCCGCCCAGCACCTGCTCGCCACCATACAGACCGGGGCAGCGGCGGCGGCCGTGGCCGGGGCCTTCGGGCAGGACCAGCCGGAACCCTTGGGCAGTCAGGGCGCCCAGGGGAGTGGCACGGCCGCGCCAGTGCTCGTCCTCCATGGCGATGCCGTGGGTGAACACCACCGTGCCGACGCACGGCCGGTCGAGCGGTTCGACCACCCTCGCCCACAGGCGATCGTCCGGTTGCGCGGGGTGAGGCGCCGGCAGGCGCAGCCAGAATGTCCGCCGCCCACGGTGATCGAATGCAGCCGAGACCTCCCACGGGCCGGAGTCCTCGGGCAGGGCGAACGCGCTGGCAGGGGTGCCCAGGCGGGCGCCGTGGCGGGCCAGAACCTCGTCCGGGGGCGCCACCGCAAAGCGCACCGCCGGAACCGGGTGCACCATGTGCAGGCGGGCGAACAGGCTGCGCGCCGCCATCAAGTCATGGGCCGTATCCAGGCGGGCAGCCTCCGTTCCCGGCAGGTCAGCGGCAGGGGTTTCCCCAAAGAACGCATCATCCCAGCGTGCTGCGGCAGCGGCATGGGTTTCGGCACGGGCGGCCAGCCCGGCCAAGGCGGCATCGGCCAAGCCAGCCGGGACCGCTGACCTGCCGAGGGCCTCGGCGAACGCCACCCGGTCCCGGCCCACCTGTAGCCCCGCCGCCCAGGCCCGCGACAGCGGAAAGTACCAACGCGCCAGCATGGGCACCGCCGCCCGGTCAAACCACGGGCGCAACAGGATGTCGTTGAAGGTACGGCGCCAGTCGGGGAGCATCGGGCAGGGTCCTGGTGTGGTTCCAAAAAGAGCATGAGACCTCCGGATCCGCTTCAGAAAGGCGCCCCTGGCTGGCCAGCACGTCATATTGACAGCCAACAGCGATCTTCGTAAGCATCCGGTGAAAGTCGCAGGGCGGTAACTTTCAGGCTGCGGCGACGGATGCGGCGGTTTGCTTCCGCCAGTTCCACGGCAGGAGTTCGTCGAGCCGATGGGCGGGATGTTCGGCGATGCGGCCCAGGACGTCAGCCAACCAGGCCTGGGGATCGACGTCGTTCATCTTAGGCGTGACGATGAGGCTGTACATGGCGGCGGCGCGCTGGCCGCCACGATCCCAGCCAGCGAAGAGCCACGACTTGGCCGCCTTGCCGGTCATCAAGCGGGCCCTGGCCGTTCCCCAGAAGCGTTTCGACCGGCCCTTGCTCGGGTTCCTGTCCCGTGACGAGATGCAGGCCGTCCTCGCCGCTCCCAATGCGCAGAGCTGGGTCGGCCAGCGGGATCAGGTGCTGTTCACTGTGCCCTACAACCCCGGTGCACGGGTGTCGGAAGGGCTCGCCGTGCGTCCATCTCCATGGCAAGGGGCGCAAGCAACGCACCGTTCCATTGTGGCGACCGACTGCGGCGTTGATCCGGGCGTGGAAACAGCGGTTAGGTAGGTGCCGTACCCGATGCCGCAGCGCTGTTTCCAACCTGGGACGGGAATGCGATGACGCGCTCGAACGTGACCAAGCGCCTCGCGGTGTACGTCAAGGCGACGGGGAAGACGATGCCGGCGTTGCTGGACCGCGCCATCTCACCGCATACGATCCACCACACCACGGCCATGCACCTGCTCCAGTCCGGGATCGACATCACCATCATCGCCCTTTGGCTCGGCCACGAGAGCCCGGCGACCACGCACATGTACGTCGAGGCCGATCTGGCCGATGAAGGAACGCGCTCTCGGCCGACTACAGCCACCTGGTACCGCTCCGCAGCGGTACCGGCCGCCCGACGAGCTAATGGCGTTTCTCCACAGCCTATGATTATGCGCAGCCCACCGGACGAAAATCTCCAGTCGGCACTGCGGAAACCAGCGGTGCCGACTGGGGACTGTGCATAAGCAACGACTGCACATAGTTCCGACCCAGGACGATGCCGCGCAGAGCCCGCTCGGCGGCATTGCTGGACAGGCAGACGCGGCCGTCATCGAGGAAGCGGGTGAATGCGGGCCGGCGTTTGAGCATGTAGTCCATCGCTTTGGTGAGGTCGTTGCCGCGCGACAGTTTGGCGCGCCGCTCGCGCATCCAGCTTTCCAGGTCGGCGACCAAGGGGGCGCTGAGGTTCTGACGGACGGCACGGCACTGCTCGGCGGCTTGGCCGTTGATGCTGCGCTCGATGTCAAGCAGCGCGTCGATACGCCGGACCGCCTCCAGGGCCAACGGCGAGATCACCGCCGTAGCCTTGCCACGGGCCTTGCGGCGGGCGTTCTCGGCCAGATCGGCCATAATGAAGAACGGCCGACGGGCGTGGACCCAGCAGGCGGCTTCCAGGATCGGCCCCGGCGTGCGGTCGGGCGCGTAGACCTTGCCGTAGCCACCGTAGGCGTCGGCCTGAAATAGCTCGGCATAGGCGGCCAGATGCGCCTGGGGATGCTCGCCCGAGCGGTCGCGCGAACAGGAGAACATGGCCGCCGGCGGCAAAGGCCGCCACGATGGAGGTCTTTGCTACGGCCTGTTCGGCGGCGATCTCGTCCTCGGTGGCTGATGCCGCCAGATCCTCGAACCGCAGTTCCATCTGGTCGATCAGCCGCGCCGTGCGTTGGGCGCGGGCCCCAAAGAACGCCCGGTTCAGCTTCTCGATCTGCAGTTTCTGGTCCGCGATCACGGCCTGGTCGTCAGCGGCCTTGGCGCGTGCCACCGCAAGCTCCGCCTCGGCCCGCAGCAGCGCGGCCTGCAGCGTGGCGACGGCAGCGGGTGGGGGTTTGCGGCCGGTTTCCATACCCCGACGGAATCACAAATTGCCGCCTGTGACTCCTGAAAAATGAGGGCGGAGCGGTCTATCCGGCACTTTGCGGACGGAAGGTCTGGCCAGGCCCGATCGAAGGCCCACTGAAAAGGCGGCCCTCGGCGGAGGGATACCGATCTTCGGCAGACGGTAAAAAAAGAAAAAGGGCCTGTGCGGCACGCACCGCACAGGCCCTTTTTCCATCCAACTATCGTGTGGCGAGAGACACGAGGGAGAACGGAGCCGTTCCCCCTCGCGCCCAGCCTTAGTAGTCGATCTTGTCGACCGTATCGAACTCGTCCGCTCCACCTTCGGAGCCGATCGACTCTTCGGCCTCCTGATCGTCACCACCCCGGCCGCCGTCCTCATCGTCGGCGTCATCAACCGCGTCCGTCCAGCTTTCGGAACCACCGACGTCATCTCCGGCGCCATCCGCAACCTGATCGGTCCAGCCGCCTTCACCGGCGCCTTCCTCCTCACCCCCCGACCCGAAGGTCACCAGGTCGTTGGAGGCGTCGGCAAAGAACTCGGCATCGTCATCGCCACCATTGCCGCTGTTATCGTCACCGGAGTTCTCGCTGTTCTCAGCGTTGTTGTTGCCTCCGGAATTGCCGGGCGCTTCCTGGTCTCCGTTGCCGTGACCATTATTGCCCTGCGGGCCACCCCTCGACGACTCGTTGTCACCGTCACGATCCGAGTCACTGTCAGCATCCGCATCGCTATCGCAGTCGGCGTCACTGTCCGCATCGGCATCGCTGTCACTGTCGGCGTCACTGTCCGCATCGGCATCGCTGTCACTGTCGGCGTCACTGTCCGCATCGGCATCGCTGTCGCTGTCGGCGTCACTGTCCCCATCGGCATCGCTGTCGCTGTCGGCGTCACTGTCCGCATCGGCATCGCTGTCGCTGTCGGCGTCACTGTCCGCATCAGCATCGCTGTCGCTGTCGGCGTCACTGTCCGCATC
>LAEA01000045.1 GCA_000961745.1 Rhodospirillaceae bacterium BRH_c57
CCGGTGGCCGCCCGCCACGCCAGGGCGCCGCCAAGCGCCGCGACGCTCAGGCCCATTAGCCCGCCACGTCGCAAGCCCCAGGCGGCGAGGCTGCCTCCGCCAAGCATGCTGGCCACGCGGCCGGGGTCGTCTTTCAGTCGGTCCCAAGGGGTGTGCGCCATGTTCCGGTGCTCCTGTCCGCTGTCGTGCCGGATGCAAAACGCGGCAGGGACGAAAGACGTTCAGCCCGGACTTGTCTTCAGCCCATCCTTACCTTCAGCGAAGGGCGCCCCCAAAGATCACGCCCGGCAACCACGTTGCCAGATCCGGCCACGCGGCCAGCAGTCCCAGGGCGGCAAGCTGGATGAGCACGAACGGCACCACGCCGCGATAGATGTGCATGGTGGTGACCTGGGGCGGGGCAACGCCGCGCAGGTAGAACAGGGCGAAGCCGAACGGCGGAGTTAAAAAACTGGTTTGCAGGTTCATGGCCATCATGACGCCCAGCCACACGGGATCGACATCCATCTTCAGCAGGATCGGCGCGACGATGGGCACCACCACGAAGACGATTTCCACGAAATCCAGAAAGAACCCGAGTACAAACATGGCCAGCATGACCAGGGCAATGGCGCCCCATTTGCCGCCGGGCAGGCTGGTCAGGAAGTCGTGGACCATGTCGTCGCCGCCAAAGCCCCGGAACACCAGGGCGAACAGGGTGGCGCCGACAATGATAAGGAACACCATGGCGGCAATGCGCGTGGTGGATCGCATCACGTCATCGAGAACGCTGCTGCGCCACAGCCCCCACAATGCCACCCCCAGGCCGGCGGCCAGCGTCAGCAGGGCGAGGGCGGCCAGCGCCATGCCCACCTGATCCGCCGGGTCGATGGTATCGCGCGCCACCCGCAGGTCGAACAGCCGGGACAGGGCGAGGACAGCGATCAGGCCCCAAACACCGGCCTTCACCAGCAGGACCGAGCGGCCGATCCCGATACGCATCCCGGCCAGCAGGACCGCCCCGATGGCGCCCACGGCAGCGGCCTCGGTCGGGGTGGCGATGCCGCCCAAAATAGAGCCCAGGACGGCCACCATCAGGGCGACTGGCGGCAGCAGGGCACGCAACAACCCGCGCAGGGCCACACCCCGTGTCTCGGCACTGTCGCGCGGCGGGAGGGCCGGAGCGGCGGTCGGGCGGAGCCAGGCCACCACAAGCTGATAGAGTATGTAGAACGCGACCAGCATCAGGCCGGGCAGCAGCGCCCCGGCGAACAGATCGCCGACCGACACCGGGTTGATCGCCCAGTTGCCCAACTCGCGCTGCGCATCGGCGTAGGCGGTCGAAATCTGGTCGCCCAGCAGCACCAGCACGATGGACGGCGGAATGATCTGTCCCAGCGTGCCGGCCGCGCAGATGGAGCCGCAGGCGAGCGCCGGATCGTAACCGCGCCGCAGCATGATCGGCAGGCTCATCAGGCCCATGGTGACCACGGTTGCCCCGACGATGCCGGTCGAGGCGGCCAGCAACATGCCCACCAGGGCCACCGAGACGGCCAGCCCGCCACGCAGGGAGCCAAACAGGCGGCCAACGTTTTCAAGCAGTTCCTCGGCGACTTTCGAGCGTTCCAGCATCACGCCCATGAATACGAACAGGGGCACTGCGATCAGGACCTCGTTGGTCATGGTGCCGAACACGCGCTGGGGCAGGGCCCTTACGAAGGCGAAGTCGAAGTGCCCGACGGCGGCCCCCAGCACGCCGAACAACAGGGCCGCGCCAGCCAGACTGAAGGCGACCGGAAAGCCGGCCAGCAGCACCAGACAGGTGCCCGCGAACATAATGAGAGCGAGGGCTTCGGTTTCCATCAGTTGGTCTCTTCGCCGTGCGCCAGGACATCCGCGCTGCGCAAGGCCAGGGCCAGCCCCTGGAGCATCACCAGCACCGGCATGATCAGGATGACCGACTTGAGCACGTAGAGCCCCGGCAGGCCGCTGGTCTCCTGCGAAGCCTCGCCCACCGCCCACGAATTGACCACGAACGGCCAGCCCATCCACAGGATCAGGCCGCACACCGGCCACAGGAACAGCACCACGCCGGCCAGATCAATGGCCGCCTTGGTGCGGGGGGCGGCCTCGCGGTAGAAGATGTCCACCCGCACATGCCCGTCGGCGCCCAGTGTGTAGCCGGCGGCAAGCATAAACACGAAGGCGTGCATCCACACGATGCCTTCCTGGAGGGAAATCATGCCCACCCCGAACACATAGCGCAGCAGCACCACGGCGAACTGGACCAGAACCATGCCCAGGGTCAGCCACGCCACGCCATGCCCGACGGCACGGTTGACGAAGTCGATGGCGGTGATCAAACGGCGGAGGAACGGGGGCACCGGAATAGGGTCCTGAGGGGGCGAAGGGCGCAGACTATGCCGGAAGTGCAAGTGCGCGCAAGGCTGGCGCGGGGTGTCTGATGCCGCAAAACCGAATGGAATAGTGCGACTTCCACTGGCAAGATGCGCCGCCATCCGGTAAAAGCGGATCAACTGCGGACAAAAGTCCCTGCAACGTACGAGTCGGGAGGAACCGACGGAACCGGCCGGACGTATTCTTTGTGTGCAAGGCGTTACCCGTGCCCGCCGAAGCGAAACGCCCGTGACCCCGGCGCCTCTCCACCGTCTGTCCAAGAAGTCGAGCGAAACGTGAAAGCGCTAGCCTTTATCGTCCGCTTTCTGAGCGGCATAAACCAAGTCATCGGCCAAGTTTTCTCCTGGCTTACGTTGGGCATCGTTTTGGTGTGTTTCACCGTAGTGGTCATGCGATACGTGTTCTCCGCCGGGTTTGTCTGGATGCAGGACCTGTATGTCTGGATGAACGCCGTGATGTTCACAGGAATTGCGGGTTACACCCTGCTCAAGAACGGCCATGTCCGGGTCGATATCTTCTATCGAAAGGCCACCACACGCTTCAAGGCGTGGATCGACCTGATCGGATTCTTCATCTTCATGGTGCCGTTTTCAGCCGTGCTGCTGTACTGGAGTTGGCCCTACGTGCAGCGCTCGTGGAGCTTCATGGAGGGGTCACGCAACATCGGCGGGATGCCCGGACTGTACGTCATAAAATCGTTCGTCATCGTGTTTGCCGTGGTGATCCTCATGCAGGGTCTGGCGATGGCGCTGCGCAGCGTCCTGGTGCTGGCCAACCGGGAGGACCTGTTGCCGCCCTCCATGCGCTATGAAGAGGAGGGCTGAACCATGGATCCTGTTCTGATTGGGGAAATCCTCTCCGTCATCATGTTCTTCGGTATCATCGGCGTGCTGATGCTGGGGTATCCGGTGGCGTTTTCGCTGGCCGGGACGTCGCTGTTCTTCGGGCTGATCGCCTGGATGTTCGGCGTCTTCGATCCCTCGAACCTGTCCAGCCTCGCGTCGCGCTACCTGGGCACCATGGTCAACGACGTGCTGGTCGCAGTGCCGCTGTTCGTGTTCATGGGCGTCATGCTGGAGCGGTCGAAGATCGCCGAGCAACTGCTGATTACAATGGGCAGGCTGTTCGGTGAACTGCGTGGTGGACTGGGCATGTCGGTGGTGGTGGTCGGCGCCTTGCTGGCCGCCTCGACCGGCATCGTCGGTGCGACCGTGGTCACCATGGGTCTGTTGTCGCTGCCGGCCATGATGCGGGCCGGCTACGATCCCAAGCTGGCGTCGGGCGTCATCTGCGCCTCGGGCACGCTGGGGCAGATCATTCCGCCGTCCACCGTGCTGATCTTCATGGGCGACATGCTGTCGGGCATCAACGCCCAGGTTCAAATGGCAAAAGGCAACTTCGCGCCGACCCCGGTTTCGGTCGGCGACCTGTTTGCCGGAGCGTTCATTCCGGGCCTGTTGCTGGTCCTCATGTACATGCTGTGGGTGATGTTCAAGGCCATCAGCGACCCCGAGAGCTGCCCCGCCCTGGTCATCTCGGCCGAGGAAAAAAAGGCCCTGGGGCGCGATGTCCTGGTCGCCCTGGTCCCGCCGCTGCTGCTCATCATAGCAGTGCTCGGCTCCATCCTGGGCGGTATCGCCACGCCGACGGAATCCGCCTCGGTCGGTGCGGTGGGGGCCATGGTGCTGGCCGTCCTGCGGCGGCGCATGACGTATTCCATCCTGCGGCAGGTGATGTACACGACGGCCGAGATCACCTCGATGATCTTCGTCATCATCCTGGGGGCCTCGGTGTTCTCGCTGGTGTTCCGCATGATGGGTGGGGATGCCCTGGTCGAGGATTTCCTGCACAGCCTGCCGGGCGGTGTCATGGGCGCGGTCATCTTCGTCATGCTGCTGATGTTCGTGCTGGGCTTTATCCTCGACACCTTCGAGATCATCTTCATCGTGCTGCCGATCACCGCGCCGATCCTGCTGGGCATGGACGTCAGCCCGGTGTGGCTGGGTGTGATGGTGGGTGTCAACCTGCAGACCAGCTTCCTGACGCCACCGTTCGGGTTCTCGTTGTTCTATCTGCGGGGGGTGGCCCCACGGGAGGTTTCGACCGGACAGATCTATCGCGGCGTCATTCCATTTGTGGCGTTACAGATGCTGGCCCTGATCGTGCTGTACATCTTCCCGGAACTGGCGACGTGGCTGCCGTCCATTATTTTCGGGTGAGGCGGGCGGTTGCTGAGGTGACACTTGGGAAAAGGCGGGCTGCCGCCCACACCGCTCGGGGTGAACCCCGAACCCCTTTATTTTCTTCAAGAGAAAGAAGGAGGTCCGGAGCATCGCTCCGGGTGGGCACGGGTGGTAACCCGTCCGCGTCAGCGGAATTGGCGGTGGCTGCAGTGTGGTAGTAAAAGCCGCCCAAAGAAGAAGGCCCGCACCGGGATGGTGCGGGCCTTTTCCGTATCCGCGTGATGCGGAAGCAGGGCTCTACAGCTTGAAGAACTTCTGGCGGGCCTGGAGGAACGCGCTGTCGACGGTGTCGGTGCGGGTCCGCAGCATTTCCAGGGCGTCCACGAAGCTCTGGGCGGTCTTCTTGGTCAGCGGGTCGCTGGACTCGCGCAGGCCGTTGATGATGTCGGCGGCAGCCACCGCACCGGCCTTGAGGATCTCGTCCGGGAACTGGTGGACCTTCACGCCATGCTTGTCGACCAGGGTGCGCAGGGCGACCGGGTCGTTGGCATAGAAGTCGGCGGCGACCTGCTCGTAGTCTGCCTGGCTGGCCGACTGGATGATGGCCTGCAGGTGCTTGGGCAGTGCGTTGTACTTGTCCAGGCTGACCACCAGTTCGGTCGCGAGGCCCGGCTCCACGAAGGACGGGAAGTAGTAGTTTTTGGCCACCTGATGGAAGCCGAGCGCCAGATCGTTGTACGGGCCGACGAACTCGGCGGCGTCGAGGGCGCCCGATTGCAGGGCCTGGAAGATCTCGCCACCGGCCATGTTGGTCACAGTGGCGCCGAGGCGCTGCCAAGCCTGGCCGCCGATGCCCGGCGTGCGGAACTTGAGGCCCTTGATGTCGTCCACGCCGGTCAGTTCATTGCGGAACCAGCCGCCGGCCTGGGTGCCGGTCTGGCCGGACAGGAAGCCCTTGACGCCGAACTGGGCGTAGACTTCATCCCAAACTTGCTGGCCGCCCATGTAGCGGACCCAGGCGGACAGTTCGTTGGCGGTCATGCCGAAGGGCACGCCGGTGAAGAAGTTCAAGGCCTGCGACTTGCCCTGCCAGTAATAGGCCGCGCCATGGCTCATCTCGGCGCCGCCCTCGATGACGGCATCCAGGGCTTGCAGCGGCGGCACCAGTTCGCCGGCCGAGAACACCTTCACGGTGAGCTGACCGTCGGACATGGCGGTGATGCGGTCGGCCAGACGCTGGGCGCCGACGCCAAGACCAGGGAAGTTGCGCGGCCACGTGGTGACCATGCGCCACTCCTGACGGCCCTGGGCGATGGCTGGGGTGGGGAAGGCCGCCGCAGCGGTGAGGGCGGCACCGGCACCGGCAACTGCGGTGCCCTTCAGAAAATCACGACGTTTCATGTCTGACGTTTCCTCATCATCAAGTGATAGAGTCGGACTTTTGTCCGCGTTTTGCCGGATGTCTTAACGCTCCGGTACGCGAATCTGTCTGAATTATAAGGGAGAAAGGCGGCGAAGCAAACGTCTGAACACGGCCGAAAGCAGCAAGAATTAACCCTTGTCGGGAAGGGGACTCCAGCCGTCCGGCGTGAAACCCTCCAGCGGCTGGAAGCGGATTTTGTAGGACATCTTCCGACTGTCGCGGATCCAGTAGCCGAGATAGACATATGGCAGATCCTGGCGCCCGGCCTCCTCGACCAGCCACAGGATCATGAACGTGCCCAGGCCGTGGCGCTGCTCCTGCGGGTCGAAGAAGCTGTAGACAGCCGACAAGCCGTCGTCCATGCGGTCCATCAGGCACACGGCGACCAACCGCCCCTGGGAGTCCCGGAACTCGATGAGGGCGGTGTCGATGGGGCTGTCCTCGACCATGGCGCGGTAGTCATAGAACCCCATCAGCGCCATGTCGCTGCCGGTATGGCGGCTTTCCTGATAGGCCGTGAACAGCCGGTATTGTTCCGCTGTGGCGCGGGCGGTCACAATCTGCGCGCTGAGATCCTGGTTGATCTTCCAGGCCCGCCGGAACCCCTTCTTCATGTGGAAGTCCACCACCCCGACGCGAACCGGCACGCAAGCTGCGCATCCAGGGCAGGCGGGGGCATAGGCGATTGAGTGGCTGCGGCGGAACCCGGCACGCGACAAGGTGTCGTGCAGCCGACGCGCCTCAGGACCGACCAACTCGGTGACGATCTTGCGTTCCATGCGGCCGTCGAGATACGGACACGGCATGGGTGCCGTGGTGAAGAAAAAGTGCGGACGTCGGATTGGCGAATTTTCCATGCGTGACAGCATCCGGCCTGTGGCCGTCCTCCATTTGCCTCCGCCACTTACTATGGGGTCCCGATCTTCCGGACGCCAGTCCTTAGCGCGGCCCGCAAGTCCGCGCCGGCTGGGTGCTGTTGTCGGAGGCCCCGTCTGCGTCAATGAGGAGCCTGCCGGGAGAGTTCCATCATCAATTGGATAAAGGGCTCAATCGCCGCGCAGGATGCTCGGAATTGGGGGCGGCCCAATAGGGCGGGGCGCCTCTGTGTCTTCGGGCTCGCGCAGAAGGATGACGCTGATGCGCCGGTTGCGCGGATGATTGGGGGCGTTCTCCAAAAGCGGCTCGCTGCCGGCTTTGCCCGATACGCGGGCGATCCGGTCATCGGAGACGCCGCCGCCGACCAGGATACGCCGGCTGGCCAAGGCGCGGTCGGCCGAAAGCTCCCAGTTGCCATAGCCCGATGCGTCGGCAAAGGAACTGGCGTCGGTGTGGCCGTCAACGGCGATCTTCTGGGGCAACAGGCGGACGACGCGGCCGACCAAGTCGAGCAGCGCGCGGGTGTGCTCGTACATGGCGCTGGAGCCGGCCGGGAACATCGGCGCGCCTTCCTGATCGACGATCTGGATGCGCAAGCCCTCGGGCGTGTTATCGACCAGCAGGCTGTCCTTCAGGCCCTGAAGCTGCGGCACTGCCTGGATGGCCTGGCGCAGTTCCTGGGTCACCTGGTCGAACTGCCGCTGTTCCATGGCCTGGCGCATCTCGGCCTCGCGCTCCTGGTCGGAGCGGCCGTCGAAATCCTCCTGCGCGGCACCTTCGGCCGGATCGGTGAAGTCCTCGCCACCAGCCCCGATGGTTGATGGCGGAAGGTTCATCACGATGGTCGGTGCGCCGCTCGACGACTGGCTGGCGCCCTGGCCGATCACCTGGCCGCCCAACATGCCGCCGGCGCCGCTGGGGTTCTGCGACACGGTGGTCGGGGAGAAATAGTTGGAGATGCCCTGAAGCTGTTCCTCGGTCACCGAGTTCAGCAGCCACAGCAGCAGGAAGAAGGCCATCATTGCCGTCACGAAGTCGGCGTAGGCCACCTTCCAAGCGCCGCCATGGGCGCTGGCGTGGCCCTTCTTGACCCGCTTGATGATGATGGGCTGTTTGCCAAGTTCGTCGGCCACGCGCGGCGCCTCTCAGTCTGGAGTTGACTGCCCTGTGGGCAATCAGTCGCTCGGCATGTTGGTGACCGTTTCTTCCACTTCCTGGAAGGACGGGCGGACGTTGGACGGCAGGATCTTGCGCGAGAACTCCACCGATACCTGCGGCGCGTAGCCCTGCATGTGGGCCAGCAGGCCGGCCTTGATGGACTGCAGGTACATGGTCTCGGAGTCGTAGGCCGCCGCGATGGCACGGCCGAACGGGGCAAAGAAACCATAGGACAGCAGCACGCCCATGAACGTGCCGACCAGCGCGGCGCCGATGAGCCGGCCCAGAACCTCGGGAGGTTCGGTGATCGAGCCCATGGTGTTGATGACACCCAGCACGGCGGCGACGATGCCCAGGGCAGGCATGCCGTCGGCCATGGTGACCACGGCATCGGAAACAGCCGTGTGCTCGTGGTGATGGGCCTCGATCTCGGCGTCGATGATCGCTTCGACCTCGTGAGCGTTGTTGGTGCCCAGAGTCAGCAGGCGCAGATAGTCGCATAGGAATTCCAGCGCATGATGGTCACTGGCGAATCCTGGGAATTTTTGGAACAGCGGGCTCTCGTTGGGGCGTTCCACATGGCTTTCCAGGGCAAGGTCACCCTTGGTTTTGGCCAGCCGGAACGTCGTGTAGAGCATGCTCAGAAGTTCGAGGTAGCTCTGCTTGGTGTGGCGCGGCCCCTTCATCATCGGCCCCATGGCCTTGATCGTGCCACGGAGCACCGATTTCGGGCTGCCGATCATGTACGCGCCGAACGCCGCACCAAAGATGATGAGGAATTCAGACGGCTGCCAAAGCACTGCAAGGTCGCCACCGTGCCAGGTATAGCCGCCGACGACACTCGCGATTACGACAATGGTTCCGATAATGACGAGCATTTAAGCCTTCCGAGCCCCCCCTCCCGCCAAGCACCAAATGCCTGCGGAAGCTTCAAAGGTTGTAATCCATTCCCGCCGAAAACATCAACGAAAACCGACCACACGTGCATTTTCGGCGGCACTCCGGCGAACCCGGAGCAACGATGTCTTTTTCTGCCATTGGCGCGTGGGGGCAAAGCGTGCTAGTTGGGCTAGGGGGCACGGGTGGTACAAAGGTCCGTCCGTTCCACGTAAACTCCGGGTCAGGCCGTTCGGCTGCCCGGCTGGCTTGTCAGTAGACGGGACGATGTATATGCGGACAAAAATGTTCGTTACTAGACAATAAAGTTTGTTACTGAGCAATAAAGTATATTACCGATCCATCGCCCTTAACAGGGTGTTCCACATCAGAGAGACACATCCGCCCAGAGAACGCTCATGCCTCGGCACCGCTACGGGTTCAATGAAGCCAAGATCGCGCGCTTTCACAAAGAAGGGCGCGGCCAGGGGGACGGTGTTGGCTACAAGCCCTGGTTGATCATCAGCGATGTGCCTTCGCGGGGGCGCTCTCATCGGCTTCAGGGCCTCAAGACCGGCAGGGTCCACCACCTGCTGTCGGATATCGAGCGCGGCCTCTTCTACCTGCTCGACTGGAGCGATGCCGTCATCGATATCCGCGAGCAGTTCCCGCTGGATCGGGCGGTCACCCAACGCATCGCCGAGGAGATGGGGATAGACCATCCCCGTGACGTGGCGACACGGACACCGCTGGTGATGACCACCGATTTCGTGGTTGATAGCATCAAGAACGGTCGCATG
>LAEA01000193.1 GCA_000961745.1 Rhodospirillaceae bacterium BRH_c57
CCCCGGCGCGCGGCCCGCACGGCCGCCACGACCGGTTCGAAATCGACCCCGTGGTGCTGCTGGAAGCCCAACGCGCCGCCCGCGCCGAGGGGTTGGCCGTGATCGGCCATTACCACTCCCACCCCGGCGCTCCGGCAACCCCCAGTCCAACCGACCTTGCGCACGCGTTTTATGCCGAGCACGTCTGGCTGATCGTCTCGGTCGATACCGCCGGCCATACGGCCGCAACCGCCTGGCGCCCCGTTCTCCCCGATCCAACGGCCTCGGCGACCGCCTTCCTGCCGATGTCCCTGGATGCGGTCTGAACAGTCCAAAATAACCCTTGCATAACCTGAACCCACCAGCTAGAAATCGCCCCTCGAAAGGCCCCGACGTCCCCATCGTCTAGAGGCCTAGGACACCGCCCTCTCACGGCGGCAACCGGGGTTCGAATCCCCGTGGGGACGCCAATTTTTTCAATGACTTAGAAGCCGCCTTTGGGCGGCTTTTGTCGTTCTTACGGAAAAGCCGGGCTTGGAGCCCGCTGGTCGGCCGCACCGCCCCTTCCTGTAATGGGTGCCCAGGCCGTCACTCGCCCTTCACGACGAACGGCCCAGCCTCTTTCGACGCTGGGCCGTTTACGTTCAGCCGGGGTGCCGTGGGGGTGGGCTTAGTGGCCGCTGGCCATCAGGCCGTCTCTGGCGTGGTATTGCAGGAACTTCAGGACCAGCCGGTTCTGCTCCTTGCTGAGTTGGCTGAAGCGCTCCATGGACTTGAGCTGACCGATCCACTGGTTGGCCAGGAAATGCCCTGGGGTGTGCGCCGTGTGGCAGGTTGCGCAATCGTTCTGGTAGAGCGACGACGCATATTCCCAGACCGGCGCGATGTCGGCGGCGACGTTCTCGGCCGGAAGCCAGATGTCCACGGAGACCGGCATCCAGGTCTGCCCGGTATCGGCCACCACTTCCGGCGTACCGGCCTGAGCATGCTCGACCGTTGGCTTGGCAAGGACCGCCGTGATGATGCGTTGGCCCTTGGCGCCGTAGATGACGCTTTCCGCGCCTTCCTGGCGCCAGCCCGTGACGGTGGCTTGCAGCCAGTCGCCATCCCGGCTCCGCAGGGCGAGGCTGGTGGCCGGCAGCAACTGTCCGGCCGCCTTGCTTTCCCCCTTGGCCAAATAGAAGGGCATGGTCTGCAAGGTGAAGGCCTCGTCGCCCAGGTCGGATGTCGCGGCAACCGATTTGAGCTTGTTGAAGGCCTGGTCGAACGCCTTTTTCATGTCAGGCAGCCGGTGGGCGATGCCTTTGTGGCAGTCGATGCAGGTGTCGCCCGTCTCCAGCGCCTCGGTATGGCGTTTCTGGGCTTCTTCCTTCTGGGTGCTGATGGTCATGGCATCGCGGGTATGGCAACTCCGGCATTCGCGGGAGTCATTGTCCTTCATGCGCGTCCACACCGCCTGTGCCATGCCGAGGTGGTGCTCCTCGTAGGCCTCGGGCGTGTCGAGGGTGCCGAGCAGGTGGTGGTAGAGGTCCTTGCTGGCCCGGATCTTGGCGTTCAGATAAGGCCATCCCGAGGCCGGGACATGGCAGTCCGAGCACCCGGCGCGGACGCCCGAGGTGTTGGTGTGGTGTGCCGACTTCTTGAGGTCTTCATAGGCATACGTCATTTCGTGGCATGACACGCAAAACTCGGTGCTTTGCGTGGACGTCAGGGCGGTATGGACGCCGCCGAGGCCAATGACCGCAAGCACGGCCCCCCCTGCGAGGATGACGCTCCACGCAAGGCCGCTCGGTCGGGTCAGCCAGCGCCAGAACCTCTTGATCATGGTGTGCTCCTTGTCCCGGAGTATGAAGGTCGGCACCCTGCCTGTCCGGGGCGTTGTGGGGTGTCCTTTTGAAAAGCCTAACCCGATGGAGTTAACCTCGTTCGGTGAAAGTTGTATGTCCTCGCTGGAAATGTTATCAGCTTGTAAAGGACGAGCGTCGGTACCTACACTAACGGAGGGGGCAGTGGCCAAGAGCCAGAACGTTCTGCTCATACAGACTGCGGCGGACGATCATACGGATCTGGCGGCGCTGCTCCAGGGCGCGGAAATCGGCGTCCAGAGGGTCAACCACCCTCGCCTGATCGGCCGCTATGCCAATGGCGCCCGCCCGTGCGTCATCGTCTTTGACACCGAGCTTCCGCCGCCTGGCGGTATGGCGGTCATGCAATCGCTCCAGGAGGCCTGCTCCTGTGGGGTGATTGTCCTGTGCGCCAACGCGGACTCCGTGGACTGCATCCTCGGCCTGGAGATGGGGGCCGATGACGTGGTCGCCCGCACCCGCGATCCGCGCGAGATCTTCACCCGCATCCGCCGCCTGATGCAGCGCTCGGCGGAACTGCGGGAACCGGCCAACGAACAAAGCCGCATCGTGTTTACTGACTGGTGCCTGGATCTCGACCGGCGGGAACTGACGCATCAGGACGGGCACCGTGTGCATCTGACCCGTGGCGAGTTCGAGTTGCTTGCCGCCCTGGCCAGCCACCAGGGCCGGGTCATGGCCCGCGATCAGTTGCTTGATCATATCAGCCACCGCGACTGGGCGCCCAACGACCGCACGGTCGATGTGCTGCTGAACCGCTTGCGCCACAAGCTTGGCGAGCCGTCGCGCGAGCCGCGCCATCTGGTTACCGTCCACGGTGTCGGCTACGTGTTCAATCCGTAGAACCCTTTTCCCGGAGCCATCCATGACATCTACCCTGCCGCCCGCGCAAGACCGGGCGTTCCTGTTCGATTGGCTGGCCGCCGTGTTCCTGCGCGAACCCGACACCGCCACCATTGCCGTGCTGCGCGGCGATGACGGCGCGGCCCTGCTTGCCGCTGTCGGCGCCATGCCTGGTCTGGCTGAGGACGCCGCCGCGCTGGGCGCTGCCGTGCGGGCGGTTCATGCGCGCGAAGGCAGCGATGCCGATGCTTCGGTGGCCCTGGCGGCACGGTTTGGCACCCTGTTCCTGGGGGCAGGGGGGGCGGGCAGCGCCCATCCCTATGCTTCGATTTATCTGGAGAAGCGGACGCATGGCGCGGCGGCCGACCGGTCCGCCGCCTTCCTCGCCAGTCATGATCTGGCGGTTGGGGCCGCCATCGTGGAGCCGGCCGACCATATCGCGGTTCAGCTTGCGGCCCTGGCCGAATTGTCGCGTCGCGAGGCTGTTGCCGACCCCGGTTCGGCCGGTTCCCTGGTCGCGGCTCAACACGCCTTCGTTGCCGCTGAAATCCTGACCTGGGTGCCGGAGTTCCGGGCCCGTGTGGAGCGCGATGATCCCAATGGCTACTACGCTGCCGTAGCGCGTTTGGCGGAAAAGGCGGTAACGGGATTTTATGCCGCCGCCTGATTGCCTGATCCTGTTAATGCCCTGATAACAAATCCGTTCCGCGAGTTCACATCCCTCTGGAAGGGCATTTACGTTACCTCGGTACACTGCGCGTCAGATTGCAGGCGAGGCCGTTGAGGTCCCCGTCGTTCCGCAACGATCCAGAGGGAGGACCACATCATGGGATCCGTGTCCAAGCCGACGTCCGCCGACGGTCAAGTCACCCGGCGTTCATTTCTCACCGGCTCGTCGGCGCTGGCCGGCTTGGCGCTGCTCGGCGGCCCCTCCGTCTTGATGGGGTCGCGGGCCGCTCTTGCGCAGGGCGCGTCGGGCACCATTCTGTCAGGCTCGCATTGGGGCGTCTTCCATGCCCAGGTCGAGAACGGGAAGTTCGTGGCCGCCAAGCCGGTGGCCGCTGACAAGTTCCCGACTTCCATGCTCGATGGTCTGCCCGACCTTCTCTATGGCGAGAGCCGCATCAAGTACCCCATGGTGCGCGCCAGCTACCTGAAGAACGGCCCCAAGGCCAATGACGAGATGCGTGGCGCCGACGAGTTCGTCCGTGTGTCGTGGGACAAGGCGATCGAACTGGTCGCCAACGAACTGAAGCGGGTCAAGGATACCCACGGCAACGAAGCCATCTTCGGTGGCTCCTATGGCTGGAAAAGCGTCGGCAAGCTGCACAACTGCCGCAACCTGCTGGGCCGGATGCTGAACCTGCACGGTGGCTACATCAACCACACCGGCGACTATTCGACCGGCGCGTCGCAGGTCATCATGCCGCACGTTGTCGGCCGCCTGGAGGTCTATGAGCAGCAGACCGCTTGGCCGGTGGTGGTCGAGCACAGCGAACTGGTCGTGCTGTGGGGCGCCAACCCCGCCGTGACCAACCAGATCGACTGGATTCTCGCCGAACATGGCGGGTTCGAGGGCTTCAAGGCGCTCAAGGACAAGGGCACGCGGGTCATCGCCATTGACCCGGTGCGCAGCCAGTCCATCGAATACCTGGGTGCCGAGTGGCTGGCCCCGCGCCCGCAGACCGATGTCGCCATGATGCTGGGCATCTGTCACACGCTGGCCTCGGAAAAGCTCCACGACGCCGAATTCCTGGACGGCTACACGGTCGGCTACGAGGAGTTCGAGGCCTATCTGATGGGCAAGGAGGACGGCACCGCCAAGACGGCGGAGTGGGCTGCCGAGATCTGCGAAATCCCTGCCGACACCATCCGCGATCTGGCCCGCACCTTTGCCAAGAACCGCACCATGCTGATGAGCGGCTGGGCCATGCAGCGCATGGACCATGGCGAGCAGGCCCACTGGACACTTGTCGCCCTGGCCAGCATGCTCGGCCAGATCGGCCTGCCGGGTGGCGGTTTCGGCCTGTCCTATCACTATTCGAACGGTGGCACGCCGACCGCCGTCGCGCCGATCCTGCCCGGCATTACCGCCACCGGCAAGTCCGTCGAAGGCGCCGCATGGCTGGAAAAGAGCGGCCTTGCGTCCATCCCGCTGGCCCGTATCTCGGACATGCTGCTCAATCCGGGCAAGACCATCGACTTCAACGGCGAGAAGGTGACCTACCCCGACATCAATCTTGTCTACTGGGTGGGCGGCAACCCGTTCACGCATCACCAGGACACCAACCAGTTGGTCCAGGCGTGGCGTAAGCCGGAAACCGTGATCGTGCACGAGATCGGCTGGACGCCGACCGCCAAGTTTGCCGACATCGTCCTGCCGGCCACCACGTCTTATGAACGCAACGACATCGAACAGGGCGGCAGCTATTCCTTGCGTCTGATGGCCGGGATGCACAAGGTCGTCGAGCCGATGTTCGAATCGCGCAGTGACTTCGACATCTTCAACGACATCGCCAAGAAACTCGGCTACGGCACCGGCTTTGACGAGGGCAAGTCGGAAATGGACTGGATCAAGCAGTTCTACGACGCGGCCCTGGATCAGGCCCGTGGCCGGCGCATCGACATGCCCGACTTCGAGACGTTCTGGAAGCGCACAGATCCGCTGGTGTTCGAGGCTGACGAAGCCGCCAACTCCTTCGTGCGCTATGCCGACTTCCGCGAGGAACCCCTGCTGGAGCCGCTGGGCACCCCGTCAGGCAAGATCGAGCTGTACTCCAAGGCCATTGAGAAGATGGGCTATGACGACTGCCCGCCGCATCCGACCTGGATGGAACCCGTCGAGTGGACCGGCGCGAAGGACTCCAAGTACCCGCTACATGTTTCGACGGCCCACCCGCAGCATCGTCTGCACTCGCAGCTCAACAACACCAGTCTGCGGGACAAGTACGCCATCAGTGACCGCGAGCCGATGCTGATCAACCCCAAAGACGCCGAGGTGCGGGGCATCAAGGACGGCGACATCGTCCGCGTGTTCAACGACCGGGGCGAAATCCTCTGCGGGGCCAAGGTCACCGACGGCGTGCGTCCGGGTGTCCTGCGGATCAGTGAAGGTGGCTGGTACGACCCGGCCAAGCGCGGCGCAACCGGCGGCCTGGACAAGTACGGCAGCATCAACGTGCTGGCCGTGGACAAGGGCACCTCGAAGCTGGCTCAGGGCAACTGCGGCCACACGGTCGTCGCCGACGTGGAGAAGTATGCGGGTGCAGCGCCGCCCGTGAGCGCCTTCAGCGAGCCGCCCGTCCAAGGGTAGGCACGCACCGACCACTACCGAAGCAAAGTGCAGTGGCGGCCCGGCAGGAAACCCTGCCGGGCCGCCTCAATATTCCCGCCCAGGCTTTCCAGCAGGCCGTCCGGCAGTTGTTCGGTCAGGGCTAGGGCCGCCAGACTTCTTCTTTGCCGCTATGTCGGCCTGATCCGTTTCAAGCTCGTGCATAAAGCACGGCGGGGAACTGCACTCGATGGTGACGTTTGGGTCCTCGTCGGGACCGGCGATCTGGGGGCGCTTGGCCATGGGGTTGCTCCTGTGCTGCCCGATCTGTCGTCTCCCTCATATTGGTTGTCGCATGCGGCAACGCCACCGCCCGTGCGCAGGCCGCTTCGGCTTGACTCAGGACCGTGAACAGAAGATCGTGCCCGGCTGGAGCCGTCGCCCCGCGTCCGGGTGGCCCCGAGAGGAGTCCGAGCCGCCCCATGTCCCCGCCGACCGCTGTTCCCCCGCACATCCCGCCGCCAGACCGCCGCCCGGATCAGGGCGTCTACCGTGTGCCGTCCAGCCTGTTGCGGATGGACGTGGCTGGGCGGCTGGCGGTTGCCGGGGGGCTGACCGCCGCGCTGTGGCTGGGTGTCCTGTGGGCAACAGGGTGAGGGTGCTTTGATGGCCTTCACCAAGCCCCACATCGTGTTCGACAACGTCACTCTGGGTTATGAGCGCCACCCGGCGGTACATCACCTGGATGCCGTGCTGGCGCCGGGCACCCTGACCGCTGTCGTTGGGCCGAACGGGGCGGGGAAGTCCACCTTGCTCAAGGGCATCATCGGCACCTTGCGGCCGCTGGAGGGACGCATCGCCCTCAAGGGCATCGCCCGCGACCAGATCGCCTACCTGCCGCAGCAGGCCGAGATGGACCGGTCTTTCCCGGTGTCGGTGTTCGACATGGTCGCCATGGGCCTGTGGCGCCACATCGGGCCGTTCCGGGGACTGTCGCGGCAGTACGAGGACCGCGTGCACGAGGCTATGGCCGCCGTCGGCCTGACCGGGTTCGAGCATCGCGCGGTCGGCTCGCTGTCGGGCGGGCAGATGCAGCGTGCCTTGTTCGCGCGGTTGCTGTTGCAGGACGCCCCGATCATTCTTCTGGACGAGCCGTTCAACGCCATCGACACGCGGACGGCCTCGGACCTTCTGGCCCTCATCAAGCGTTGGCATGGCGAGGAACGCACGGTCGTTGCCGTGCTGCACGACCTCGACCAGGTGCGTGAGCATTTCACCGACACCCTGTTGCTGGCCCGCGAACTGGTCGCCGCCGGCCCCACGGCCGAGGTGATGACCGCCGACAACCTGTTCCGCGCCCGCCAGTTGTGCGAGGCGTTTGACGAGCAGGCCGCCATCTGCGCCCGCGCCACCGGCGGGTGGAGGCTGCGCTGATGCTCGACGGCTTGTTCGGTCCGTTCATCGAATTCGGATTCATGCGCCGCGCCCTGGTCGGCTGCCTCGCTCTGTCCGTGGGGGCGACGCCGGTCGGCGTGTTCCTGATGCTGCGCCGCATGAGCCTGACCGGCGACGCCATGGCCCACGCCATCCTGCCGGGCGCCGCCATCGGCTATCTGGTCGCCGGGCTGTCGCTGGGCGCCATGACGGTGGGCGGCATCATCGCCGGACTGACCGTGGCGTTGCTGTCGGGCTTCGTGACGCGGGCGACCATCCTGCGCGAGGACGCGAGCCTTGCCGCGTTCTATCTGGTGTCGCTGGCGCTCGGCGTTCTGATCGTCTCGACGCGGGGGTCAAACGTGGACCTTCTGCATGTGCTGTTCGGCACGGTTCTGGCGCTCGATAATGCGGCGTTGTACCTGATGGCCGGGATCGCCACGGTGACCCTGGGGGCGCTGGCGCTGCTGTTCCGGCCGCTGGTGATGGAGTGCCTGGACCCGGCCTTCCTGCGCTCGGTCAGCCGGACCAGTTCGCTGGCGCACTATGCGTTTCTGACCCTGGCCGTGCTCAATCTGGTCGGCGGGTTCCACGCCCTGGGGACGTTGATGGCGGTCGGCATCATGATTTTGCCAGCGGCGGCGGCGCGGTTCTGGGCACGCGAGATTTTTGGGCTGCTGGTGGCCGCCGTGCTGATTGCGGTGTTGAGTTCTGTCGCCGGGCTGCTGCTGTCGTATTACTACAATCTGCCGTCCGGCCCGGCGATCATCCTGACGGCGGGCATCTTTTATGGCCTGTCGCTGATCGTCGGGCGGGAGGGCAGCCTGCTCGCCCACTACTGGCCGGGCCGCCACCTGGAGGCCTGAGCCTGTGCGTATCCTGATTTCCCTCGTCGCCGCCTGCCTGATCGCGTTGCCCGCCGCCGCCGAGCCGGTCAGGGCCGTCGCCTCGTTCAGCATCCTGGGCGACATGGTCGAGCGCATTGGTGGAGACCGCGTTGAGGTCACCACCCTGGTTGGCCCCAACGGCGACGGCCACGTCTACCAGCCGACGCCGGCCGACGCCCGCACCCTGGCCGGGGCCGAGCTTTTGGTCGTCAACGGACTGGGGTTCGAGGGCTGGATGGACCGCCTGATTGCCTCGGCCGGATACGCCGGCCCTGTTGTCGTGGCGGCCCGCGACGTGGTGCCCCGCCGCATGGAGGGTAGCGCCACCACAGTTGATCCCCACGCCTGGCAGAGCCTCGGCAACGCCCGCGCCTACGCCCGCACCATCGCCGCCGGGCTGACCGACACCGACCCGGCCGGAGCCGCCGTCTACGCCGCCAACCTC
>LAEA01000153.1 GCA_000961745.1 Rhodospirillaceae bacterium BRH_c57
TAGGGGTGCTGCGCGCCGTTGCCGCGCGCCAGCCCAAGGCGCCGTTGCCGTGGCTGAATGCCGCCATCCTGCTCGACCGGGCGGGGCACCAGCGCGCCGCCCTGACCCATTATCAGGCCTTCCTTGACCGCTACCGGACCGGTCCGGTGGTCCTGACCATGCCGCTCGACCAGGTGATCGCCCGCGTGCGCTACCTGGAACACGCGGTGCGCAGCTAGAACACGGGAACCCCCCATGACCGCGACCGAGACCGACACCGAGATGGAGATCACCGACCTGCTGGCCTTCACCCAGCAGAACGGGGCGTCCGACCTCCACCTGACCGCCAAGCGCGAGCCGATGCTGCGGCTGGGGGGCGACCTGCGGCCGATCAAGACCGGGCCGCTGTCGGCCGACGTGGTCAAGAAGATGCTCTATTCCATCATGACCGAGGAACAGCGCTCCGAGTACGAGGAACACCTGGAGTGCGACTTCGCCATTTCCTATGGCCACGCCGCGCGGTTCCGCGTCAACGCGTTCACCACCACCACCGGGTCGGCGGCGGTGTTCCGCACCATTCCGACCAAGATCCCGTCCATGGAACAACTTGGCGCGCCGTCGATCTTCAAGCGGTTCGCCGACATGGATCGCGGGCTGGTGCTGGTCACCGGGCCGACCGGGTCGGGCAAGTCCACCACCCTTGCGGCCATGATCGACCACATCAACCAGACCTCGCCCAAGCACATCCTGACCATCGAGGATCCGGTCGAGTTCGTCCACGACAGCAAGATGAGCCTGATCAACCACCGCGAGGTGGGGCGCCATACCAAGTCCTTCTCACGCGCCTTGAAAAGCGCCCTGCGCGAGGACCCAGACGTCATCCTGGTTGGCGAAATGCGCGACCATGAAACCATCAGCCTGGCCCTGACGGCGGCCGAAACCGGCCATCTGGTCATGGGCACCCTGCACACCAACTCGGCCGCCAAGACCATCGACCGCATCATCGACGTGTTCCCCGGCAGCGACAAGGACATGGTTCGCGCCATGATCGCCGGCAGCCTCCAGGCGGTCATCTCGCAGGTGCTGCTGAAGAAGATCGGCGGCGGGCGCGTGGCCGCTCACGATATCCTGGTCGGCACCCCGGCGGTCCGCAACCTCATCCGCGAGAACAAGATCCCCCAGATCTTCTCGATGATGCAGGTCGGCCAGCGGTACGGGATGCAGACCATGGAGGACGCCGTCCGCAAACTGGTCGATGCCGGGCAGGTCGAGGAACACGAACTGCTGCGCTTCGCCTCCAAGCCCGAGGAGGTCGTGCCCGAGGGCCAGCAGGGCAAGCCCGGCACCGCCCCGGCCAGGGGGAGTAAGCCGCCGGCCCCGGCCAGGGCCGCCCCGCCACCGCCACCGCCTCCTTCTCCTTCTCCTCCGCCACCGCCGCCTCCGTCGAGGGAGCCCGAGACGGTCGGCGCCCCGGCGCCCGCAGGCGAACCCGGCAAGAAGGGCCTGCGGTCGTTCTTTGGCTGATTATTCCGTTCAGGAGACTGTCATTCCATGGCTTCGCTGCCCGTTGACGACTGGCTGAAGACACTGTCCGGCCCGGCCGGATCCGACCTCTATGTCACCGTGGGGGCCGCGCCGGTGCTGCGCGGCGATGCCGGGTTCCTGCTGCTGACCGAAGGACCGCTGACCACGGCCGATGTGGACGCCGTGGTGGACTACTTCCTGACCCCGGACCAACGCGCCGTGTTCGACCGCGAGCACGAGTTCAACATGGCGTGGTCGCTGGAGGGCTACGGCCGGTTCCGCATCAACATGTTCATGCAGCGCCAGTTGCCGGGCATGGTGATCCGCAAGATCACCACCACCATCCCCAAGTTCTCCGACCTCAACGTGCCGGACCTGCTGGCCGACCTCATCATGGAAAAGCGCGGGCTGGTCATCATCGTTGGCGGCACCGGGTCGGGCAAGTCGACCACCCTGGCCGCCATGATCGGCCACCGCAATGCGTCGGCCCCCGGCCACATCATCACCATCGAGGACCCGGTCGAGTACGTGCACGAACACAAACAGTGCATCGTCACCCAGCGCGAAGTGGGCGTCGATACGCTGTCCTGGGAAGCCGCCCTCAAGAACACCCTGCGGCAAAAGCCCGACGTCATCCTGATCGGCGAAATCCGTGATCATATGACGATGGAACACGCCATCAACATCGCCGAAACCGGCCATCTGGCGCTCGCCACCCTGCACGCCAACAACGCCAATCAGGCGATTGACCGTATCCTGTCGTTCTTCCCGCAGGACCAGCACCGGCAGGTGCTGATGAACCTGTCCATGAACCTGCGCGCCGTGGTGTCCCAGCGCCTCGTCCACAAGGTCGGCGGCGGGCGCTGCGCGGCCATCGAGATCCTGCTCAACCAGGGCCTCATCAAGGACCTCATCCGTAAGGGCGAGGTCAAAAACATCAAGGCCGTGATGGCCGAGAACGCCCACAACGGAATGCAGACGTTCGATCAAGCCCTGATCGCGTTGTTCCAGGACGGCAAGATCACCGAGGACACGGCGCTGGCCGAATCGGACAACCCGTCCGACCTGAAGCTCGCCATCCAGCAGCAAAAACTATCCGCCAGCGGCGGCGAGGCCGGGTTGACCTCGGTCGATACGTCGAAGCTGAGTTTGTAGGGGGGGGAGGAGAAGGTGGGCTGCCGCCCACGCCCGCTCGGGGGGACCCCGAACCCCTTTGTTTTCTTCAAGAAAAACAGGGAGGTTTGGAGCATCGCTCCAAATGGGTTCGGGCGATAGCCCGTCCGCGTCAGCGGAACAGACATCCCTACTCCACGAATTCCATGCGATAGACGCCCCAGAACTCCTCGCGCTTCAGCCAGCCTTGGAAGCCCGAGATTTCGACCCGGCAGAAGATGCTGCCGGTCGGGCACTGGACCAGACGGCCGACCGCGCCGGCTTCGATCAGGGCGGCGGGCATGCCTTCGTCGTCGGCGGTGCGGCGCAGCGGGGCGCGTGGGGTGCTGACGATGACGGTGCGGCGGCCGGCCAACATGCTTTGGTGAACCCAGCCCTCGGCGCCGTCGGGGTCGCGGATCTTGCGCCAGGTGTCGAATTCGGCGATCACCTCCACCGGCAGGTTACGGCGCAGGTACACCCAGTCCACCGGATAGCGCACGCCCGGCCCGCTCCGCATGTTGACCTGATCAGATCGCAGGCTGACGAAGCGGGGTAGCGGCAGCCCGCTGCTTTGCGCAATGGCAGACGCCATGCCGCCCAGCGCGGCGGCGCTTAGGCAAGCGGCCACGATGAATACCGAGAGCAGCCGAATCATGTGTGTTCCCGAAGTGGGCCTGACGTATGGGAATGACCCCTGACGCGCCGCATTATACCCATCCGTCTCGGGGATGCCACCGTTGCCCGAGCCACATCTGAAGATGGCTCGGGAGGGCGGTTGCCGGGCCGGCACGCCAAGCGCATTCAACCGTTCCGAAGCGCCTTCCAGGGGTGGGACTGGACAATGGGCGAAGGCCTTGGTAAGCCAAGGCATCGCCCTTTCTTCCCCGGCCCTGCGATGCAGGGCATAATGCTCCCACGGAGGATCTTCATGGCCAAGAAGAAGCCGTTGGTGGTCGTAACGCGGAAGCTCCCCGACGTCATCGAGACGCGGATGATGGAGCTTTTCAACTGCCGCCTGAACATGGACGACCACCCCTTCAGCCGTGAGGAATTGATCGCGGCCGTGAAGGAGGCGGACGTCCTCGTCCCCACCGTTACCGACCGCATCGACAAGGGCGTGCTGGCCCAGGCCGGTCCCGATCTGCGTCTGGTCGCCAACTTCGGCAACGGCGTCGACCATATCGACCTCAACACCGCCCAGACGCGCGGTATCACGGTCACCAACACGCCCGACGTGCTGACCGAGGACACCGCCGACATGACCATGGCGCTGATCCTGTCGGTGCCGCGCCGCCTGACCGAAGGCGAGCGTCTGGTCCGCAAGGGCGAGTGGACCGGCTGGTCACCCACGCATATGCTCGGCCACCGCATCTGGGGCAAGCGCCTCGGCATCATCGGCATGGGCCGCATCGGCCAAGCCGTGGCGCGTCGGGCCAAGGGCTTTGGCATGGCCATCCACTACCACAACCGCCACCGCCTCCACCCCGACATCGAAAACGAGTTGGAAGCCACCTACTGGGAAAGCCTGGACCAGATGCTGGCCCGGATGGACGTCATCACCATCCATTGCCCGCACACCCCGGCGACCTATCACCTGCTGTCGGCTCGCCGCCTCAAGCTGTTGCGTGAGCACTGCTACATCGTCAACACGGCGCGCGGCGAAGTGATGGACGAGAACGCCCTGGTCCGCATGTTGGAAAAGGGTGAACTGGCCGGCGCCGGCCTCGACGTGTTCGAACACGAACCGGCGGTCAACCCCAAGCTGGTAAGCATGGACAACGTGGTGTTGCTGCCGCACATGGGCTCGGCCACCATCGAAAGCCGAATCGACATGGGCGAGAAGGTCCTGGTCAACATCAAGACCTTCGCCGACGGCCACAAGCCGCCGGATCGCGTGCTGCCGACGTTGGTGTAACGCGGTCCGCTCTATCCGGCCCATGACGTTCCGCTATCGCGGACGGGCTCCCGCCCGAACCCGGCCGGAGCGATGCTCCAGACCCCCTTTTTTCTTTAAAGAGAAAAGGGGGGTCGGGGTCCCCCCGAGCGGGCGCGGGCGGCAGCCCGCCTTTTTCTGGTGGGTCATATGACGCCTGGCGTCCTCCTTCCCATCCCCACCTGTGACCCGATGGTTGCCTTCGCCCCCTTTGCCGGGGGTGAAGGCGCCGTTCTTCTCGATTCGGCGGCTGAGGCCGGCGGGCGGGGCCGCTGGAGTTACGTTTGCGTTCGGCCGCGCCGGGTGGTGCTTGACCCAGCCGATCCGTTTGCCGCGCTGGAGGCTTTGGCCGCCGGTTTGCCGCGTCGGTCAGTGCCCCCCGAAGCCCCGCCGTTCACCGGAGGAATTGTCGGCTGGCTGGGCTACGAGGCTGGTCGCCATCTGGAACGCCTGCCGGCTCCGCGCGCCGATGATCTGGGCGTGCCCGAGGCCGCCTTCGGGGTTTACGATACCGTCGCCGCCTTCGACACCGCCACCGGCCGCGCCTGGGCTTGCGCGCCGACCAGGGCCGAGGCCGAGTCGCTGGCCGATGCCCTGGGCACCACGCCGTTGCCGCC
>LAEA01000141.1 GCA_000961745.1 Rhodospirillaceae bacterium BRH_c57
CCGCCGGCCCGCACGCCGGCCGGTGCGGCGGCCAGCGCCGTGGCTTGGCCGTCGCGGAGGTCGTCCTCGCTCGAAATTGGTATCAGTCCGTTGGCGTCCTGCAACATTCGCAGGAACGAGCCGCCCAGAATGTCTTCTCGGGTTTTCAAGCCTGCTGCCCCTTGCTCTCGGCGGTCAGCCTATCATGGACCCGTGCCAACGTGCCATGGCGACGTGGACCGGGAACCGGATGGAACGACCGCTTGGCGAATGACGGCGTGCGCGTTAAAGTGGATGCTGTCATCGGCAATCCCGGATTAATGCGTGACGGACTTTACGCAGGGAGGGAAAGTCGTAAGTCCTTCGGCGGGCGATGTTCCTCACCCTTTGGATTCCTCCGCTGGAAAATGGTGCGCGGTCGATTATAGTAGTCCCGGCAGACAAAAGTGCCCCACCAGAAAGAGGGCGTCATGGGAGGGAATTCCGGTCTTCTGACCGCCGTTCTTGAAAGCATGGACCAGGGCGTCGTGATGGTCGACGATGCCTTGCGCCTCGTGCTGTGCAACGAGAAGTGGCGGGACATGTTCCGTCTCCCGACCTCGGCGACGCTGCCGGGGACGCCGTGGGAAGACATCGTCCGCCATCGCGTCCTCAACGACGCCCGCATGGCGGGCCAGGACGCGCCGGCGGATGCCGAGGCGCGGGTGGCCGCCATCATGCGCACGGCCAGGACCTGCGGGCAGCAGCCGCACACCTACGAGGTCCGCATGCCTGACGGGCGCGTCATTGCCGCGCAAAGCAATCCGCTGCCCGAGGGCGGCTTTGTCCGTACCTTTACCGACATCACCGAGGACCGCGCCACCGAGGATCACCTGCGCCTGATGCAGGACCGCTACGCCCTGGCCTTGCGGTCCTCCAACGAGGGGCTGTACGACTGGGACATCCAGGGCGGCAGCATCTTTTTCTCGGATCGGACTCAGGATCTTTTTGATCTGCCCGGCGGCATCCTCAGCCCGGAGCAGTGGTCGAGCCGCATCGTGCCCGAGGACTTTCCGATCTACCGCAACGCCCACATCGCCCACCTCAAGCGGCACACCGACCGCTTCGTTTGCGAATACCGGATGCGTTGCAGTGACAGGAAGACCGGCGGCGAGAGGGTGGTGTGGGTCCGCCAGCATGGCATCGCCCTGCGCGACACGGCTGGGCGGGCGTTGCGCCTGACCGGGTCGGTCGGCGACGTGACCGAATACAAGGTCGCCACCCAGGCCCTGCGCGACAGCGAGGAACGCCACGCCCTGGCCATGCAGTCGATCAACGAAGGAGTCTATGACTGGGCGGTGGCCTCCGGCCGCGTCCACCTGACCGAGCGCCTGCGCGAGATGCTCGGTCTGACAGATGCGACCTTGCCCGCCAAGGCATGGGCGGCGCGCGTCCATCCCGACGACGCGGCGCATTTCAACGACCGTATGATGGCGCTGGTCAAGGGCCACGACGAGCGCCTGGAAGTCGAATACCGCATCGATGACGGCAAGGGCGGGTGGCGGTGGTTCCGCCAGCACGGCGTGGCGGTGCGCGACGCCGCCACCGGGCGGGCAATCCGCATCATCGGCTCGACCGGCGATGTCACCGACCGCAAGGAAACCCAGCGCGCCCTGTACCGCAGCCAGGAAGAACTGGCCCGCGAGCGGGAGCTTCTGAAAGCCACCCTGGAAAACATGGACCAGGGCATCTTCATGGCCGATGCCGACCACACTCTGGTGGCCTGGAACTTCCGTTTCCAGGAAATGTTCGACCTGCCCGAAAGCCTGTTCCACGATCCGGTGCCGCTCGGCCGGTTGCTCGACCACCTGTGCGCCCGCGGCGACGTGGGGACGAGTGCCGAGGAAGCCCATGAACGCTTCCTGGGGGACGTGGCCTGTCACACCCCCCAGGTGGTGGAGGTCCGCCGGCCGGGCGGGCGGGTCCTGGAAAGCCGCAACGTCCCCTTGGCTGACGGCAGCTTCGTGCGCACCTTCACCGACGTGACGGAGCGCAAGCGGGCCGAGGACGCCGTACGGGAACTGATCGAGGCGATGCCGCTGCCGCTGGTGGTGTCGAGCCTGGAGGAGCATCGGTACCTTTACGTCAACGAACACGCCCACCGGGCCTTTGGGGTCAGCACCGACCCGAACGCACCGGGCTGCCGATCCGTGCTTGATGTCTACGTCGATCCCCAGGATCGCCTGCGCATGGCCGCGTTGCTGGAAAGCGACGGCCGGGTCGATGGCTTCGAGGCCGAAATGCGCACGCCCAACGGCCCGCAGTGGGTCCTGATGAGCGGCCGCATCCTCAACTACGGCGGCGTCCGGGCGGCCGTGGTGGCGTCGAGCATCATCACCGAACGCAAGCACCTGGAACGCGACCTGCACCGCGCCAAGGAGCGCGCCGAGAAGGCGCTCGAAGACCTCCAGGCGGCCCAGGACAATCTGGTCGAGGCCGAAAAGATGGCCTCGCTCGGCGGGTTGGTGGCCGGTGTGGCGCATGAGATCAACACCCCGGTCGGCATCACCCTGACCACCGCCAGCCACCTTCAGGAAAAGACCAAGGACCTGCGCCGCGTGTTCGAGGCCGGGACCATCCGCAAGGCCGACTTCGCCCAGTACATGACTGTTGCCGACAGTGCCTGCACCTTGCTGGTGTCCAACGCCACGCGGGCGGCCAACCTGATCCAGAGCTTCAAGCAGGTGGCGGTTGACCAGACCAGCGACGAACGCCGCCCGTTCGACCTCCGCGCCTACATCGACGAGGTGCTGCTCAGCCTGGGGCCACGCCTCAAGCGCACGCCGTTCAAGGTGGTGGTGGACTGCCCGGCAAACATCATCGTCGACAGCTATCCAGGGCCGTTGTCCCAGGTCCTGACCAACTTCGTGATGAACTCCCTGGTTCACGGTCTGGAGGACCGCACCAGCGGCACCATCACCATGACCGGCCGCAGGATCGACGACGCCGATGGCGCCGGACAGGTCGAAATCGTCTATGCCGACGACGGCAAGGGCATTGCCAGCGACCACCTCAAGCGCATCTTCGAACCGTTCTTCACCACCAAGCGCGGCGAGGGTGGGAGTGGACTTGGGCTGAACATCGTTTACAACATCATTACCCAGAAGCTGAAGGGCACCATCAAGGCCGACAGCGAGTTCGGTCTGGGCGCAAGCTTCACGGTGCGCATACCGCTGCGAGTCAATCCCGCGGCCGATTATCAGAGCCGGGGAAACCGGCCTACTCCGTCCGTGTCAGCACTGGCTGGCGGGGCTTGAGAACCTGGGAGGACCGTCCGACTATGAACGATGACCTGCTGTTCGACGATGACGACACCGACGATATGGATCTGCCCACCGGCGGCGTGCCCCACCGCGCCGGGCCGGGATGGAAGGTGTTGGTTATCGACGATGAACCCGAGATCCATTCCATGACCGGCATGGTCCTGGCCGACGTGCGGTTTCGCGGCCGAGGTGTGGACATGATCAGCGCGCACAGTGGCCTGGAGGGGCGGGCCATCCTCAGCAGCACACCGGACGTGGCGGTCATCCTGCTTGACGTGGTGATGGAAACCGACGATGCCGGGCTTCAGTTCGTGAAGTTCGTGCGCGAGGAACTCGGCAACAAGCGGGTGCGCATTATCCTGCGGACCGGCCAGCCCGGCCAGGCGCCGGAACGCGATGTCATCGTCAACTATGACATCAATGACTACAAGGCCAAGACCGAGCTGACGGCGCAGAAGTTGTTCACCACCATGATCGCCTCGCTACGGTCCTACGAAGACATCATGGCCCTGGAATTGAACCGCCAGGGTTTGCAAAAGATCATCGACGCCTCGGCCTCGCTGTTCCAGGTACGCTCCATGCAGACGTTCGCGTCCGGGGTGCTGACCCAGCTTTCCGCCCTGCTCGACGTCGGGGTCAGCGGCATCCTGTGCGCCCAGCGTGGCGGGTTCATGCCCGCCAACGCCCTGCCGGAGGAGGACGCCAAGGCGGTCTTCGTGCTGGCCGCTTCGGGTGAATACGAGGAATGCCCAGAGCATCGCCAGGGCGTGATGGACAGCGCGGTGATGGATACCATCGCCGGCGTGTTGCAGTGCGGTCAGTCAACCTATGGCGACGACTTCCTGGCCCTTTACATCCGCACGCCAAACCACCGCGAGGTGGTCGCCTACCTGCACACCGGGCGCACCCTCAACGACCTGGATGAAAAACTGGTCGAGGTGTTCTGTGGCAAGGTCTCGGTCGGGTTCGACAACCTGTGGCTCTATGACCAGTTGTGCCGGGCCCAGCAGGCCACCGTCATCGCGCTCGCCGACCTTGCGGAATACAAGGACAACGACACCGGCGAGCACGTCCTGCGGGTCGAGCGCATGAGCGAGCGGACCGCTTACAGCCTGCGTCAGGCCAACGCCTATCCCGAGATCATCGACGACCTGTTCCTGGACCAGATCGGCATGGCCGCCATCCTCCATGACGTCGGCAAGGTGGGCATTCCCGACAGCATCCTGCAAAAGCCCGGTCGCCTCGATCCCGAGGAATGGGCCGTCATGCAGACCCATGCCGCGAACGGCGGCGCCATCCTCGACCGCTCCGCCCGGCTGGTCGAGGGCACCACCTATCTGTCCATGGGAGCCGAGATCGCCGCTGGGCATCATGAGCGCTGGGACGGCAACGGATACCCGCGCGGCCTGAGCGGCCAGGACATTCCCCTGTCGGCCCGAATCGTCGCCGTGGTCGATGTCTTCGATGCCCTGATCAGCCGCCGTCCGTACAAGGAGCCGTGGTCGATGGAGTCTGCAATCGAATACCTACAGTCCCAATCTGGTCGCCAGTTCGACCCGCAGGTGGTCGATGCGTTCCTCCGTGTCCTTCAGGAGCAGGGCGCGGAGTAGGCTTTGCCCGGCGAAGGGGTGGTTTCCTGGTTTAGGGTGTCGGTGATGGAAGCCTCATGCTTGCAGGACAACGGCGCTCCTGATACCAGTGACGCCTTCGTATCCTGAACAATGGTCGACCGCTGCATGAGCCTGCTGACCGACGCCGTATCCCGGCGACGCACCTTCGCCATCATCTCGCACCCTGACGCCGGCAAGACGACACTGACCGAAAAGCTGTTGCTGTTCGGAGGTGCCATCCAGCTTGCCGGGGCCGTCAAGGCGCGTGGCGAACAACGCCGCGCCCATTCCGACTGGATGAAGGTGGAGCGCGAGCGCGGCATTTCGGTCGCCTCGTCGGTGATGACGTTCGACTACGGCGACTGCACGTTCAACCTGCTCGACACGCCGGGCCACGAAGACTTTTCCGAAGACACCTACCGCGTGCTGACCGCCGTGGACAGTGCGGTCATGGTCATCGACGCCGCCAAGGGCATCGAGGAACAGACCCGCAAGCTGTTCGAGGTGTGCCGCCTGCGCGACGTGCCGATCATGACGTTCATCAACAAGATGGACCGCGAGACGCAGGACCCGTTCCACCTGCTCGACGAGATCGAGCAGACCCTGGCGCTCGACGTCACACCAGCCTCTTGGCCAATCGGCATGGGCCGCGATTTCCTCGGCTGTTACGACCTGTGGAAGGACCAGTTGGTCCTGATGGCGCGGTCCAAGGGCGGGATGCCCGACCTGGGCGAGCCGTGCAGCGGCGGCCTTGAGGACCCCATGCTGGACCAGCAGTTGCCCGCTCACGCTGTGGCCAAGCTGCGTGAAGAGGTCGATATGGCGCGCGGCCTGTGCAAGGACTTCGACCCCATCGCCTATCGTGAAGGCCACATGACGCCGGTGTTCTTTGGTTCGGCGGTCAACAACTTCGGTGTGCGCGAACTGCTCCAAGGGCTGGCCGAACAGGCCCCGACGCCCCGGCCGCAGCCCACCGCCGAACGCGACGTGGAGCCGACCGAGGACAAGGTTACCGGCGTAATCTTCAAGATCCAGGCCAACATGGATCCCAAGCACCGCGACCGCATCGCCTTCATGCGGCTGGCCTCGGGCCACTTCAAGCGTGGCATGAAGCTGAAGCATGTGCGGTCTGGCAAGCAGATCACCATGCACAACCCGGTGCTGTTCCTGGCCCGCGACCGCGAACTGGCCGAGGAAGCCTTTGCCGGGGACATCGTCGGCGTGCCCAACCATGGCAATCTACGCATCGGCGACGCCCTGACCGAGGGCGAGGCCCTGACCTTCACCGGCATCCCGAGCTTTGCCCCGGAACTGTTGCAAAAAGTCCGCCCGGCCGATCCCATGAAGGCCAAGCACCTGGGCCGCGCGTTGTTCCAGTTGGCCGAAGAGGGGGCGGCCCGTGTGTTCAAGCCGCGCATCGGGTCCGACTGGGTGGTTGGCGTGGTCGGTTCGCTTCAGTTCGAAGTCATGGCCGACCGCATCCGCACCGAATACGACATCCCCGTCCACTTCGAGCCGACCACGCTGCACACCGCGCGGTGGGTCGAAAGCGATGACCCGGTGGCCCTCAAGGCCTTCATGGACGCCAACCAGACTTCCCTGGCTGACGACCATGACGACGCCCCGGTGTTCCTGGCCCGCAACGCCTGGCACCTGGATCGCACCGCCCAGGACCACCCCAAGGTCCGCTTCATGAAGACGCGGGGGTAGGGTCAAAGTCTCGATGAGCCAAACTCATCGAGACTTGATTCGAAAACAAAGGAGCCCTGGAGCGGTGCTCCAGGTTGCCGGCAGCCATCCGCGCAAGCGGACGGCGCGCCCGGAGACTGAGGGCTTTCACCTCCGTTGTGCAATGCGGTAGACTTTCCTTCATCATTATGTGCCTTACTTCGCAGGGGCGGGGAGCGCAGGCTGCCGCCCGCTTCGGGGGAAGGGGGCTATCGTGATTGCGGAACTGTTCCAAGGTTTCAGTCCGGTCGTGCAGGCTGTGTTGGCGTTGTGTCTGGCCGCGGTTCTGGGGCTTGCCCTGGGGGGCGTGCGCTATAAGGGCATTGGCCTGGGGGTCGGCGGAGTTCTGTTCGCCGGCATCGGGCTTGGTGAACTGGGCGTGCAGGGCGACCGCGAGGTGATGGAATTCCTCAAGGAATTCGGCCTTATCCTATTTGTCTACACCATTGGCGTGCAGGTCGGCCCCGGCTTTTTCGCCGCGCTGAGGCGGGCCGGGCTGGCCTTGAACCTCATGGCGGCGTCCATTGTCGGGCTTGGCGTGCTGCTGACCGTGGCAGTCTATTTCCTGGCCGACATTCCGGCCCCGGTGGTCCTGGGGCTGTTCTCCGGCGCCGTCACCAACACGCCGTCCCTGGCCGCCGGGCAGCAGATGCTTCAGGAAATGGGCGCCAGCGCGGTTGATCTGGCCGGGCCGGGGGCGGGCTATGCCGTGGCCTATCCGTTCGGCATCGCTGGCATTTTGCTGACCATGTTCCTGATCCGACTGGTCCTGAGGATTGATCCGGCCCGCGAGGCGGCGGAGTTCGACGCCCAGCGCAAGGCGTCGGCGGCATCCCTCGACACCCTCAACGTCCGCATCACCAATCCCAACCTGGAAGGCCTGCCGCTTTCCGAGGTTCCCGGCGTCGACGGGCTTGGCATTGTCGTCACCCGCATCCTGCGCGATGGCCATGTGCGGGTGCCGCGCCCGGACACGGTTGTTCATGTCGGTGACGTGGTCCTGATCGTCGGGCCGTTGCGGCAGTTGACCGAGATGCGCCTGATCCTGGGCGAGCAGGCCGACGTCAACCTCAAGAGCATGGATACCGAGGTGCGCTGGGAACGGCTGGTGTGCACCAACTCCCGGATTCTGGGCCGCTCGGTCGGTCAGATCGACCTGCACAAGACCCACGACGTGGTGATTTCCCGCGTTGTCCGGGCCGGCGTCGAGCTGGTGCCCTCGGCCGCGCTGCACCTTCAGTTCGGGGACATCCTGACGGTGATTGGTGCGCCCGATGACGTGCGCCGGGTGGCCCAGGTGGTCGGCAACTCTGAAAAACTGCTGCAACAGGCGCAGATCCTGCCGATCTTCCTGGGGATCGCGCTCGGCGTGCTGGTTGGCAGCATCCCGATTGCCCTGCCGGGCCTGCCGGCGCCGGTCAAACTGGGGCTGGCTGGTGGCCCGCTGGTGGTCGCCCTGGTGCTGTCGCGCATCGGCCACCTGGGGCCGATGGTGTGGTTCATGCCGCCCAGTGCCAACCATGCCCTGCGCGATATCGGCATCGTGCTGTTCCTGGCCGTGGTCGGCCTCAACGCCGGGCCGGTGTTCTTTGACGTGCTGCTGAACGGCGACGGCTTGGAATGGATGGGCTGGGCGGCGCTGATCACCCTGGGGCCGCTGCTGGTCGTCGGGTTCTACGCCCGATTGGTGGCACGTCAGAACTACCTGACTGTCTGCGGGCTGCTGGCCGGCAGCATGACCGATCCGCCAGCCCTGGCCTTTGCCAATGCCGTGGCCCCGTCCGAGGCTGCCGCCCTGGCCTATGCCACGGTCTATCCGCTGGTCATGTGCCTGCGCATCCTGGCGGCGCAGATCCTCGTCCTCGTCCTTTGGGCCCTGTAAAGGGGCCTGCAAAAGCTGTACACTTGCGGGCATGAGCACACGCAAGGACATTGATCCGGTCGCTCTGCGCGCCCACCTGATGGAGCGCCGGGCCGACCTCGAACGCGACGATGCCGACCATCGCGGCGATCGGGCGCCGGTTGAACTCGATCAGCAGGCGGTCGGGCGGCTGTCCCGCATGGACGCCATGCAGGTGCAGGCCATGGCCGTGGCCACCCACGAGCGGCGCCTGCGCGAGATCGCCCGCATCGATGCCGCCCTCAAGCGCCTCGATGACGGAGATTTCGGGTACTGCGTGTCCTGTGACGAACCCATCGCGGCCAAACGCCTGGACCTCGACCCGGCCGTGCCGACCTGCATCAAGTGCGCCAACGAGGCGGAGCATCACGAGGCGTAAAATTTGGTTCGCTGACGCGGATGGCGGCAGCCCATCGATCCCAAACCTAAACCTCCTCACCCCTCTGCGCGTGTTGCGACGATGAACAGTCGGCGGAACGGGAACAGCGTGATGCCGTCCGGCTCGCGGGGATAGGCGTCGCGCAGGCGTTCGGCGTAGGCGGCTTCGTACATGCCGGCGGCCTTGGGGTCGAGGGCGTCGAGCAGGGGGCGCAGGGCGGTGCCGCGCATCCATGACAGCACGGGGTCGGCGCCTGACAGGCGGACCAGATAGGTGGTTTCCCAGATTTCCAGGGCGCTGCTCAACGGGGCCAGCCAGCGGTGGTAGGTTTCGAGCGCCGCCACCGGCTTGTCGCGCAGCAGGGGTTCCAGCGTCGGCGCCCAGGGGCCGCCCCGCGCCACCTGGCGCAGCAGGGTATGGCTCGGCGCATCGAAGTTGTGCGGCATCTGGACGGCCAGCACGCCTCCGGCCGGCAGCAGGCGGACGAGGCGCGGGAACAGCGCGGCGTGGTCGTCCAGCCAGTGCAGAACGGCGTTGGAGAAGATGACGTCCGGCGGTTGGTCGGGCTGCCATGCGGCGATGTCGGCGTGCACGTAGCGGCACCGTGGCCCGCTGCGCCGTGCCCGGTCCAGCATGTTGGGATCGGCATCGACCGCCGCGATATGGGCCGCCGGCCAGCGGGTGGCCAGCAGGGCGGTCGAGTTGCCCGGTCCGCAGCCCAGATCGACCACCTGCGATGGGTCGGTCACTGGCACGCGGGCCAGCAGGTCTGCGGCGGGGCGGGTGCGCTCGCCGCCGTACTTGAGGTAAAGTGCCGGATCCCAGCTCATGCGGTCTCATCCCGAATTTGAACTTGTACGATCATGGCATCATCAAAGCGCTGGTGAAAGGCGCGCGAAGGGCTTGTCAGGCGCTGGTGTCGGCGGGTTCGCGGGGTGCGGGAACCAGCCGGTGGCGGGGGAAGTGGACGGTTGCGATGGTGCCGCGGTTCAATTCCGAGTGCAGGCCCAGCTTGGCGCCATGCAGTTCGGCCAGGGCGACGACCAGGGGCAGGCCCAGGCCGGTGCCCTCGTAGCGGCGCGACAGGCCCGTGTCCACTTGCACGAACGGCGCCAGGACCTTGTCGCAGTCCTCCTGGCTCATGCCGATGCCGGTGTCGCCGACGCTGAGCAGCAGGCCCCATTCGGACGCGGCATCCTCGACCAGGGCGGCGCCGATGGTGACCGTGCCGTTGGCGGGGGTGAATTTGACGGCATTTGCCAGCAGGTTCAGGGCGATCTGCTTGATGCGGCGCTCGTCGCCATGCAGGGCGGGCAGATTGTCCGGCACCTCGCGGCATAGGGTCAACTGGGCGACGTCGGCGCGCGGCTGAATGAGCTTGAGGCAGTCGTCAATCACCTCGACGACGTTGAAGTCTTCCTCGTACAGGTTCAGGCGCCCTGCCTCGATGCGTGAAATGTCGAGGATGTCGTTGATGACGTCGAGCAGGTGGCGCCCGGAGTCGTGGATGTTGTCGATGTAGCCGCGATAGATGGCCGGCTCGACCTGACCCAGGATGCCGCTCTGCATCATTTCCGAGAACCCGATGATGGCGTTGAGCGGCGTGCGCAATTCGTGGCTCATGTTGGCCAGGAACTCGGACTTGGTGCGGTTGGCGAACTCGGCTTCTTCCTTGGCGGCGACCAGGGCTTCCTCGGCCTCGCGCTGTTCGGTGATGTCGCGCAGCAGGCCGGTGTAGAGCGGGCGGCCCTCGACCTGTGTTTCGGTCACCACCAGGTACAGCGGGAACAACTCGCCGTTCTTGCGCTGGCCATAGAACTCGCGGCGGCGGCCAATGACGCGGGGATTGCCCTCGACCAGATAGCGCGCCAGGTGTTCGTCGTGGCGCTCGGCCTCGGGCTGTGGCATCAGCATGGCGATGTTCTTGCCGATGGTCTCGCCACGGCTGAAGCCGAAGATGCGCTCGGCGGCGGGGTTGAACTCCTCCATCATGCCACGGCTGTTCACGGTGATGATGCCGTCGGCGACGGTGTCCAGAACGGCGCGCAGATAGGACTGGCCTCGGCGCACGTCGGCCTCGGCCCGCTTGCGGTCTTCCAGTTCGCGTTCCAGGTGCTGGTTGAGGACGGCCAGTTCGTGCGTGCTTTCCTCGACCGCGCGTTCCAGGGTGTCGCGGTGGTTGGCGAGCGCCGTGGTGGCCTCCATGCGCTCGGTGATGTCGGCGGCCCAGGCGAACACGGCGGGGCGGCCCTCGAACTCGCCGTGCGCGAACGACAGCAGGGCCCAGAAGGCGGTTCCGTCGCTGCGCCGCATGCGGGCCTCGACATTGCGCGGCGCCGCTCCGGTGGTCAGTTCCATCGCCAGCCGGCCGCCCAGCTTGCGGTCGTCGAACAGGGCGGCCGGACGCAGCCGGTGCATGTCGTCGGGGCTGAGGCCGAACTGCTTGAGCAGGGCGGCGTTGGCGTAGCGCAGGCGGCCGCCCAGGTGCAGCACGGCCATGGCCAGCGGGGTGGCTTCCAGGATGGCGCGCAGACGGCCCTCGCTGGTCTTCAACTGTTCTTCGGCGACCTTGCGGGAGGTGATGTCAAAGCTCCACGCCAGATTGGCCGGGGCGCCGTCGTATTCCATCGGCAGCAGGGTGAAGACGACGGTGCGCTGGCGCCCGTCGGCCGACAGCAGATCGACCTCCTCGTTGATGACCGCACCGCCGGTGTGCATCACGTCGCTGATATGCTGGCGCTGGCTGGCGTGGGCGTAGAACTCGCGGCCGTCGCTGCCGATCATCAGGGCGCGCGGCAACGCCGTCATGGCGGCGGCCTTGGGGTTGGCATAGATGATGCGGCCGCCGGGGCGCGAGATGGTCACCGCCACCGGGCTGTCGTCGAGGATGGTGCGCAGGCGCCGTTCGCTGGAGCGCAGGGTTTCCTCGGCCTGCTTGCGGCCGGCGATGTCGGTGGTCCACGACAGCACGCAGACCTGGCCATCGACGTCCACCGGGACCCAGCTTTCCTCGACCCAGGTGACCGAGCCATCGGAGCGCCGCAGGCGGTATTCAAAGGCATCGACCCGGCCGTTTTTCTCCAGCAGGGCGAGCATGGACTGGCGGTCCTTGGGGTCGGCGAAGAACCGCCAGGTGTCAGCTCCGGTCAGGTCGGTCCCGGCACTGCGCATGAGTTCGGCCAGGCGCCGGTTGGCGTAGCGCACGGCGCCGTCGCGGCTGGCCAGAACGGCGGCCATGGGGGCGGCGTCGAGCAATTCGCGTGCCTTGCGCATCTGCTCGCCGGCCGCCGCCTCGACCGGGCGCAGGGCGCGGCGCAGGCTTTCGGTTTCGACGCTGAGGCTGGTGGTGCCGAGCGTGATGGCCGCCGCGATGCACACGAACAGTGCGGCCCTGAACGTGTCGTCAACGTCGCCCATGGCGAATGGGCCGCCGCCCATGGCCGTGGCGATGGTCGCACCCAGGCCGACCAGAGCGATGGCCATGGCCGCGGATCGCACCGGCAGGCGCACGCCGGCCCACATCAGCAACGGCAGGATAAGCCCGGTCGGCAAGTGCCGCATGGTCGATGTGGACGGCACGCCGCCGGCAAAGCCGATCACCAGCAGGAACATCAGCAACAGCCCGATGACCAGACCTTCACCGTCATGTGACTTCTGGCGCGGCGGGGGTGGGTGGAGGATGGCGAGCAGGACGGGCAGGACCGTCAGGACCGTCGCCGCGATGACGACCACCAGCCACTTGGCGATGTTCCCAAGCGGCAGGGCGGCGGGGGCGTCGGGCGCCAGGACCGCCGGAACGACCAGCGCTGCCGGCAGCAAAACCGCCCACAGGCCCAGCTTGGCCGCATGGACCGGTGAGACGGGAAAGACGCTCACCTTGTAATGACGCGTCAGCAACCCGGCGCTGAAGGCGGCCAAGGCTCCGGCGCCAGTCAGGATGGCGGCGGTGGTCAGCGGCAGGCCGACCGGCGTCAACATGCCCAGCACCAAGCCCACGGCGACGCCGCCGAATACTCGCTGACCGAACGCCACCGACAGGGCCACGGACACGCCGATGGCCGTGGCGACCACCGACAGCACGGATTCCGGTCCCTGGTGCAGGGACGCCGTCAGCACGGCAGACAGCCATACCACCAGACCGGCGGCGCCGTTGAGCGCTGCCGTCACGATGCCCATGGGGCGATCGGCGGTTTCGGGCCTGCTTACGCTGTCTGCCACCCCACGGTCCTTTTCACTTGCCCAGGTCGGACCAAAAAAACGCGCCCCTTGCGTCGCTTTGGCAGGCAGCCCTACGATATGCCCCACAGCCGCGACGCACGTTATCTTATGGATTACCACCGTCCGCGCAATAGGTCGAACGACAGGGGTGACAACAGAATGGCGGGCTCTGGAACGGCGCGGGGCGTGGTCGCCTGTGGACATCCCGAAACGGCGCGGGCGGCGCGGCTTGTGCTGGAGAACGGGGGCAACGCGTTCGACGCCGCGTTGGCCGCCTTTCTGGCCAGTTGCGTGGCCGAGCCGGTGCTGGCCTCGCTGGGTGGAGGCGGCTTTTTGCTCGCCCGGCCGGCGCGGGCGCGACCGATGCTCTATGACTTTTTCGTGCAGACCCCGCACCGTTTCCTTCCCGCCGAGGACTGCGATTTTGCCGCCGTAATGGCGGACTTCGGCACGGCGACCCAGGAGTTTCACTGTGGGTGGGGCTCGGTTGCCGTGCCGGGGGCGGTGCGGGGGATCTTTGCCGTGCATACCGACCTGGGCTACATGCCGATGGCCGATGTGGCCGCGCCGGCGCTCGACCTGGCCCGCCGGGGGGCGCCGCTGAACGCCTTTCAGGCCTATGTCCTGACCGTGGTCGAGCCCATCCTGCGCCACACCCCGGAAAGTGCCGCGCTGTTCACCGGCCAGGACGAGGCACTGCTGGGCGCGGGGGACCTGTTCACGTCCCCGCAGTTCGTCGATGCCCTGGACGCCCTGGTGCATGAAGGTCCCGACCTGTTCTATCGCGGCGAGATCGCCCGCAGGCTGGCCGACACGTGTATGGGCCGTGGCGGGCACCTGGGCATGGCCGACCTTGCCGCCTATCGGGTCGAGACGCGGCGGCCGTTGGAGGTCGGGCTGGGCACCGCGACGCTTTACACCAACCCGCCGCCCTCGACCGGCGGCGTGCTGATCGCCTTCGCCCTGGAACTGCTGAAGGAGCAGGGGCTGGACCGCATGAGTTGGGGCGGCCCGGATCATCGGCGCCTGCTGGCCACGGTGATGGAGGCCACCAACGCCGCCCGCCTGGAGGTGGACGTTCTGGACGCCGAGACGCTGCTCGCCCCGGCCCTGGTGGACCTCTACCGGACGCGGGTGGCGGACCAGCCCAAGTCCTTCCGGGGCACCACCCATATCAGCGTGATCGACGCCGCCGGCAATGCCTGCGCCTTGTCGGTGTCCAATGGCGAGAGCAGCGGGTGCGTCATTCCCGGCACCGGCATCGTGCTTAACAACATGCTCGGCGAGCAGGACATCAACCCGCAGGGCTGGCACGCTTGGCCGCCCAACGTGCGCCTGTCGTCGATGATGGCGCCCAGCCTGCTGATCGACGCCGACGGCACGGAAACCGCCCTGGGGTCGGGCGGGTCAAACCGCATTCGCACAGCCCTGGTGCAGGTGCTGTCCAATCTGGTGGACTTCCGCCTATCCCCCGACGCCGCCGTGGCCCGGCCGCGCATCCACGCCGAAACCGGCCGCCTGTCGGCCGAAAGCGACCTGCCCAATGCCCTGCGCGCCGAATGGCCGGAGGTGCACGTCTGGCCCGATCTCAACCTGTTCTTCGGCGGCGTCCACCTCGCCCGGCGCACCGCCAACGGGGGCCTTGAAGGGTGCGGCGACCCACGCAGGGGAGGGGTGGCGGAGGTTGCGTGAGGGGGTGGTCCGCGACAGCGGACCCTACTCCGACAGTATAATCACATGCCCCATCTTGCGGCCCGGTCGGGCTTCGGCCTTGCCGTAGAGGTGCAGGCGGGCTTTGGGGTCGGACAGGATTGTGTGCCAGTCATGGGCGTCGTCGCCCAGCAGGTTGCGCATCACGGCGCCGCAGCGGTGCTGGGGCGAGCCCAGGGGCAGGCCGCAGACGGCGCGGACCAGTTGTTCGAACTGGTCGGTGTAGCAGGCGTCCATGGTCCAGTGGCCGGAGTTGTGGGGGCGCGGGGCCATTTCGTTGACCAGCACCCGGCCATCGGCGGTGACGAACATCTCGACCGCCAGCAGGCCGACCAGATCGAGGTCGGCGGCGGCGCGGCGTGCGATGTCCATGGCAACCTCGGCCACCGCATCGGGGATGGGGGCGGGCGCGGTGGTGGTGTCGAGAATATGGTGGCGGTGCTCGTTCTGCACCGGGCAATAGGCTTCTTCGGTCCCATCGGGGGCGCGGGCGACGATCACCGATATCTCGCGCTCAAAGGTCACGAAGCCTTCGAGGATGGCGGGCGCGCGGCCGATGCTGGCCCATGCCTCGGCCAGATCGGTGCCGGCGTCAATCCGCGCCTGACCCTTGCCGTCGTAGCCCAGGCGGGTGGTCTTGAGGATGGATGGGGTGCCGAGGGCGGCCACGGCGGCGACCAGATCGGCTTCGCTATCGACCGCACGCCAGGGAGCGGTTTCCGTGAAGGTGTTGAAGAACATCTTTTCGGTGACCCGGTCCTGAGCCACCGCCAGGGCGCGGGCGCCGGGGCGAACCGGCACGGTCTGGGCCAGGAACTCCAACGTTTCCACGGGGACGTTCTCGAACTCCAGCGTCACCACGTCCACCGCCTGCGCAAACGCGGTCAGGGCGGCGCGGTCGTCATAGGCGGCCACGGTGCAGGCGGCGGAAACCTGGGCGGCCGGGCTGTCGGTCTCGGGCGTGAAGATGTGGCAGCGGTAGCCCAGCCGGGCCGCCGCCAGGGCGATCATGCGGCCGAGTTGTCCGCCGCCAAGGATGCCGATGGTGCTGCCGGGAGCATAAGGGGTTTGGGTCATGCTGCTCAGGCGTCGTCGCTGGGGGTTTCGGCCACGGCGGCGGTCTGGCGGGCCCGCCACGCGTCGAGGGCTGCGGCCACTTTGGGATCGTGCAGGGCGATGACGGAGGCGGCCAGGAGCCCCGCGTTGATCGCCCCGGCGGCACCGATTGCCAGCGTTCCGACCGGCACGCCAGCCGGCATCTGGACGATTGACAGCAGGCTGTCCTGGCCGCTCAGGGCCTTGGACTGCACCGGCACGCCGAACACCGGCAACGGCGTCATGGCGGCGCACATGCCCGGCAGATGGGCGGCACCACCGGCCCCGGCGATGATGACATGCAGGCCGCGGTCGCGCGCCGTCTCGGCATACTCGACCAAGCGCTGGGGGGTGCGGTGCGCGGACACGATGCGCGCCTCGCACGGCACGCCGAGGGCCTCCAGGGTTTCCACGGCCCCGCGCATGGTCGGCCAGTCGGACTGGCTGCCCATGATGACTCCCACGAGAGGCTTAACACTGCTGTCGGTCGTGGCCATGTTGTAGCCCCCCACTGAAAAACTATCCGCCCGCCTAGCCTTCGGCCCGGCGCGCAAAGGCCGTGCATTATAATGCTGCGTCGGCGCCGTGCAACTCTGCTGCGCAACCCGGCTGCATACAGGCCATTCGCATGGTAAAGTGGAGGCAAGCCCTGGAGAACCTGGGCAGCAGGAGAAAAGCCATGCCTGACATCAAGGCTCCCACAAGCGTCCAGGCCGCCGCCCGGCGCGCCTATGGGACTCCCAAGCATGGACGGCAGGGTTACGGATCGGCTGGCGAGGATGACGGCCCGCGCGATCCGGTCGATGCCGTCCGCATCCAGGGCCTCAATCCGCGCGCCTATCCCGAGGAGGTCCAGGCCGTGCTGGCCGACCTGATGGCGCAGATCGACCACCTGCACCGGGAGGTCGATCTTGCTGTCGGCCGCCAGGGCTGGCTGGAGGAACTGGCCGATCAGGACGCCGTTCTGCCGGTGTTCAACCGTCGGGCTTTCCTGCGCGAGGTGGACGCCTTTCTGGAGTCGCGACCATCGGGTGACCTTGCCGCCACCGACGCGCCGCCAGCGCCCGGCGCCCTGGCCCTGTTCTATTTGCACAACTTCGAGGCCCTGCACCGGAATTTTGGGCTGGCCGCCGCCGATGAGGCGTTGTCTTACATGGCCCGGACGATCCAGTTGGGTGTGCGGTCAACCGATATCATCGGCGCTGTCGGGGGGGCCGGAGTGGCGGTGCTGCTCAGTCTGGTCCACCAGGAGGCCGCGCAGGTCAAGATTGACGCGCTGCGCACCGCCCTGGTTTCCGGCGCGGCCAGCCATGACGGCAAACTGCTGCCGCTTCAGGTTGTTGCCGTGATGGCCATGGTGGAGGAAGACGGCACGGCGTCGGCCCAGCTCGAAGAACTGGACGGTGTCCTGCGCAGTGCGCTGTCTGCGGCCGACCGACCGTAGCTCGGCGCTGAGCCAACGCTGAGCAGATGCTCAGGCGATAATGTCCGGCACCAGCCGGCTTTGCAGTTGGGCGATCTCGTCCTTGAGCAGCAGCTTGCGCTTCTTCAGGCGCACCAGTTGCAACTGGTCGAACGGCGCGGTCTCCATCAGGCGGGCAATGACATCGTCGAGGTCACGATGTTCCGTCATCAGGTTCGCCAGGTGGTTCCGAAGCTGATCCTGGCTGTCATCGTCGTTCATGGCGTATCACCGGGGGGGTGGCTTAATCGAATTGACACTAGCAGAACTCTTTGGAAAACGGTATGGCTCGATGCAGTGTACGGACGTAAATCCAATCGGGGGCTAAATTAATGAACGGAATCAGGACCATCGGTGTTCTCACCAGTGGTGGAGACTGCGCCGGTCTCAACGCCGCCATCCGGTCGGTGACTTACGCAGCGATTCAGACCTACGGGTGGACGGTCTATGGCATCCTCGACGGGACCATGGGCCTGATCAATCGGCCGGTGCAGTA
>LAEA01000006.1 GCA_000961745.1 Rhodospirillaceae bacterium BRH_c57
GCCGAGGAACGCTTCGGCGGCGGCGGTGCCCTGGTCGCGGCGCCGGGCGAGGGAGGCCAGGGCCACGTCGGGGCGCTCGGTGATGGTCAGGCCGCCAACGGTGTCCACGCGGGCCTTATGGCCGCCGAGCGCGGTGAGGGGCAGGAGGGCCGGGGGCGGAAAGGACTGGTCAGGCACGGAGCTTCTCCCCTTCAGGGTCGACGAAGTGGGGGCTGACGACCTCGACGGCGACATCGGTGCCGCCCAGCGGGTTGACGGCGCGGATGATCTCGCCTTTCCGGCTGTCGCCAAGGGCCAGGAACCCCAAGGCAATGGCGCTGCCGACATGGGGCGAGAACGCCGCCGATGTCACCCAACCCTGGCTGTTGCCCGCCGCCAACGGCGCGCCTTGTGCCATCAGGTGGGCCCCGGCGACCAATGGATCAGCGGCGTTGACCGGGCGCAGGCCGACCAGACGCAGCGGCTCCGGCCCGTCGAGATCCTCGCGCCGGGACAGGACGGTGCCGATGCTGTCCTTCTTGGCCGACACCATCGACCCCATGCCGAGCATCCGGGCGGTGGTCTGGCCGTTGAGTTCGTTGCCGGCCGGGTGGCCCTTCTCGATGCGCAGGACGCCCAGCGCCTCGGTGCCATAGGCGGTGACGCCGAAGTCTTCGCCGGCCGTCATCAGGGCGCGCATCAGGGCGTCGCCGTAGCGGGTCGGCACGGCGATCTCGTAGGCCAACTCGCCGGAGAACGAGATGCGGAACAGGCGCGCCCGCAGGCCTCCGCACACCGTGACCTCGGCGCAGGCCATGAACGGGAAGGCCTCGTTCGACAGGTCGGTCGCCGGATCGACGATGCGGCCGAGCAAGGCGCGGGCGCGCGGCCCGGCCACGGAATACTGTGCCCAGGCCTCGGTGGTGGAAATCAACTGCACGTCGAGGTCCGGCCACAGGCATTGGCGGCAGAACTCCATGTGGCGGAACACCGTGACCGCGTTGGCCGTGGTGGTGGTGACGACGAAGTGATCCTCGGCCAGCCGGGCGGCGGTGCCGTCGTCCTTGGCGATGCCGTCCTCGCGCAGCATCAGGCCGTAGCGCACCTTGCCGACCGCCAGCTTGGCGAAGGCGTTGCAGTAGATGCGATTGAGGAAGGTCGCGGCGTCAGTGCCCTGCACGTCGATCTTGCCCAGGGTGGTGACGTCGCAGACGCCGACGGCGCTGCGCGTGGCCCGGACTTCGCGATCAACGGTCTGGCGCCAGTGGGTTTCACCGGGGCGCGGGAAGTATTGGGCGCGCATCCAGTTGCCGACTTCGACGAACACCGCGCCCTGTTCTTCGGCCCAGCGGTGGCTGGGGGTCAGGCGGCGGGGGCGGAAGTCCTCGTCCCGCGACCGCCCGGCCAGGGTGCCCAGCGACACAGGCGTGTAGGGCGGGCGGAACATGGTGGTGCCGACCTCGGGGATGGGCTTGCCGGTTAGTTCGGCCATGATCGCGAGCGCGCCCATGTTGGCGGTCTTGCCCTGGTCGGTGGCCATGCCCAGGGTGGTGTAGCGTTTGAGGTGCTCGACCGAGCGGAACCCTTCCTGGTGGGCCAGTTTCACGTCCTTGACGGTCACGTCGTTTTGCTGGTCCAGCCAAGCGCGGCCCTTGCCGTTGACGTGCCAGAAGGCGGTGATGGTGACGGGCGCGTCCTCGGCACGGGGCAAGGCGGCAGGCTGGCAGTCGATCCCCAGGTCGGCGAGGGCCGCGACGGCCCCGGCTGCCCCTTCGCGCAGGGCTCCGGCGGTGGAGAAGGTGCCGGAAGCGGCGCCGGCCACGCTCAGACCCGGCGGCAGGTCGGCGCCGGGGACAAAGGCGGCAATGGACTCCTCCCAACGCGGCCGGGCGCCCTGGTGGCAGGTCATGTGCACGGCCGGGTTCCAGCCCCCTGATACGCCCAGGGCACCGCAACTGATCGTCCGCATGCCACCGTCGGCGGTGCGCACGGTGACATCGCTGAGGCCCAGCCGGCCAGCGGTGTCGATCACCTGGGCGCCGGGCAGGACCTCGTACCCGATGGCCTGGGGGGCGCCGGGGGGCGCATCGGGCCGGGTGTCGATGACGGCGGCCACGTCCAGGCCCAGGGTCAGCAGGTCGCGGGCGGTGCGGTGGCCGTCGTCGTTGTTGGTGAACACGGCCACCCGCCGCGCCACGGCAGCGCCCCAGCGGTTGGCGTAGGCGCGCAGGGCGCCCGCCTGGAGAATGCCGGGGCGGTCGTTGTTGGCGAAGGCGATGGGGCGCTCCGTTGCTCCGGCACACAGCAGGGCGCGGCGTGCGTAGACGCGCCACAGGATTTGTCTGGGCTTGTCGACCTCTGGTTCCGGCAGGTGGTCGGCGACGCGCTCCACGGCGCCGTAGACGCCATGGTCGAAGGCGCCGACGACCGTGGTGCGCGCCATCAGGCGCAGGTTGGGCATGGCCGCAAGCTCGGCCAGGGTGGCGGCCACCCAATCGCTGGCGGGGCCGTCGTCGAGGGTGAACGTCTCGGCATTGAGGCGCCCGCCCAGGCGGAAATCCTCGTCGGCGAGGATCACCTGCGCTCCGGCCCGGCCCGCCGTCAGGGCGGCGGCCAGTCCGGCCGGGCCGGCGCCGACGATGAGCAGGTCACAGTGCAGGAAGCCCTTGTCGTAGGCGTCGGGGTCGTCCTGCATGGACAGGCGGCCCAGACCGGCGGCGTGGCGGATGGTTGGCTCGTAGACCTTTTCCCAGAAGGCGCGCGGCCACATGAAGGTCTTGTAGTAGAAGCCCGCCGTCAGGAAATTGGACAGCCGGTCGTTGATCGCCAGGGCGTCGAAGCGCAGCGACGGCCAGCGGTTCTGGCTGTCGGCCTGGAGGCCGTCGAACAGTTCAGCCGTGGTGGCGCGGGTGTTGGGTTCGCGCCGGGCGCCTGCGCGCAGTTCGACCAGGGCGTTGGGTTCCTCCGACCCCGCCGACAGCGGGCCGCGCGGGCGGTGGTACTTGAACGACCGCCCCATCAGGCGCACCCCATTGGCCAGCAGCGCCGAGGCCAGGGTGTCGCCCGGATGACCCTGGTAGGTGCGACCGTCAAAGGTGAAGCTCAGTGTTTTGGAGCGGTCAATCAGGCCGCCGCCGCTATTGATGCGGTTGATCTGGCTCATCGGCCGCGCCCCCTCTGCCGCGCGATATCGGACGCCAATTCGGCCCGCAGGATGCGGTGGGTCACGGTGTCGCGGGTGACGACCAGCCAGGAACGGTCGCCCTGCTCGTGATACCAAAGTTCGCGGTGCTCGCCGGCCGGGTTGTCGCGCATGTAGACGTAGTCGTGGAAGGCGTCGGCACTGTCTTCGGCCATGCCGTCGGGCCGGTCGATCAGGCAGGCGTCGCCGAGGTAGACGAATTCCTGGGCGTCACGCGGCCCAAGCAGCGGATGGGGAATAATCATCGCGGCGTCCTCTGGTTGGGCTTAATGGAGGTTGGGCTGGGCGCCCACGCCCTTCTCGTCGATCAGCCGCCCGGTGCGGAAGCGATCGAAGCGGTAGGCTTCGGCGGTCGGGTGGGGGGTGTCGGTGGCCAGCAGGTGCGCGAAGACATGGCCCGAGGCTGGTGTGGCCTTGAACCCGCCGTAGCACCATCCGCCGTTGAAGTAGAGGCCCTTGATGGGCGTGCGGTCGATGATCGGTGAACCGTCCATGGACATGTCGACCAGGCCGCCCCAGCCGCGCAGCAGCCGCGTCCGGCCGATCATCGGCATCAGGGCCATGCCGCCCTCGACCACGTCCTCGATGACCGGCAGGTTGCCGCGCTGGGCGTAGGAGTTGTATCCGTCGATGTCGCCCCCGAACACCAGCCCGCCCTTGTCGGACTGGCTGACGTAGAAGTGCCCGGCGCCGAAGGTGATGACGTTGGGGATGACCGGCTTTAGTCCTTCGGTGACGAAGGCTTGCAGGACGTGGCTCTCGACGGGCAGGCGCATCCCGGCCATGGCCATCACCCGGCTGGAGTTGCCGGCCACGGCGCAGCCGACCTTGGCGGCGCGGATGGGGCCGCGCGTCGTCTCAATGCCCTTGATGCGGCCGTTTTCGATGGTCATGCCGGTGACGGCGCAGTTCTGGATGATGTCCACGCCCAGCGCGGCGGCCGCCCGCGCGTACCCCCACGCCACGGCGTCATGGCGCACGGTGCCGCCCCGCCGGTGCAACAGGCCGCCGCGGACGGGGAAGCGGGCGTTGTCGAAGTTCAGGAACGGCAGCATCTCCCGCACCTGTTCGCGGTCGAGCAGTTCGGCCCCGGAGCCGTGCAGCATCATGGCGTTGCCGCGGCGGCGGTAGGCGTCGCGCTGGGCGTCGGAGTGGTACAGGTTGAGGATGCCGCGCTGGCTGACCATGGTGTTGTAGTTCAGGTCCTGCTCCAGCCCTTCCCACAGCTTGAGTGAGAGTTCGTAGAACGGCTGGTTGCCGTCGAGCAGGTAGTTGGCGCGCACGATGGTGGTGTTGCGCCCGACGTTGCCGCCGCCGATCCAGCCCTTCTCCAGGACCGCGATGCGCTTGCCGCCGTAGACCTTGGCGAGGGTGTAGGCCGTCGCCAGGCCGTGCCCGCCGCCGCCGATGATGATGGTGTCGTATTCGGCCTGCGGGGTCGGCTCGCGCCAGACGGGGCGCCAGCCACGATGGCCGGTCAGGCCTTCCTTCAGGACCTGGAAAATGGAATAGCGCACGCTCGGACCCTCCGGGGAGACAGGGGCGGGAAGGGGGGCGCCCTCAGATGTCGAGGGCGTTGTCCCGTTCCCAGTGCGAGAAGTGGGAGACGAAGGAATTCCATTCCTCCATCTTCTTCTTCCTGTAGGCGGCGGAGAACTCCAGCCCCATCGCGGCCTTCAATTCCTCGTCGTCGTCGTAGGCGCGGATGGCATCGAGCAGGTTCAGCGGCAGGCGCGGGGCGTCGGTGATTTTGTGCCCTTCGGCGTACATGTCGATGTCACGACGCGGACCGGGGCTGGCGTTGCTGCGCACCCCCGACAGGCCGGCGGCGATGAGGACCGCCTGAAGCAGATAGGGGTTGGCCGCGCCGTCAGGCAGCCGGACCTCGAACCGTCCGGGTCCGGGAATGCGGACCATGTGGGTGCGGTTGTTGCCCGACCACGTCACCGTGTTGGGCGCCCAGGTGGCGCCAGAGATGGTGC